>JAABSG010000045.1 GCA_011390475.1 Geminicoccaceae bacterium
CTTGCCGGTCGATGTCGGCGTCGATCGCGGCCAGCATAGCCGCCAGACCCTCGCCGCTGACCCTGATCTCGAGGACTTCGAACCCCTCGAACGGCCTGGGCGGGACCGTCATGGGGATCAGATGGACCACCGAGGCGCTGGGCAAGAGGGCCGCCTCGAGCGCCAGCCGTCGGGGCGGGTCCGGCATCGGGTAGTACGCGTGATCGCCCCAGCCGATGGCGAGCCAGCCGGCGGGGGCCAAATCCTCGCGTTCGGGCAGCAAATTTGCTGGCAGATCGGCCGTGGCGACGACGATCCGCGTGTGCCAGTCGTTGCTGGTGACCCAAAAGCGGTGGTCGGCGGTGCTGTCCGCTCGCGGCGGGGCGTCGCCGGTCGCGCAGGCGGCGACCAGCAACAAGAGGCAGGCGATGAGGGCGGTACGCATCATGAGCGACAACGACAACGTTGAGCCAGGGCACCGGCCAAGCCGAGCCGCCGACGCAGGCGCGCCTTGGTGGTGACGGCATCCGGGCTCTGGTCGTAGGCCCAGTCGCGGAGCATGGCGAGCGTGATGCCGGTCAGCGCAATCTCCTGGGCCGGGCGCAAGGGCGGTTTGCCCGGAACGCGCGCGGCATCGAGAAAGTCGTGGACCAGGCGTGAAAGGTCGAAGACCAGGGGCACCCAGTGATGCGCGTGGCTCGGGTGCAGCTTGGCGCGGATGATGTCGATCGCGACCGTCCGCCAGGGCTGCAGATGGTCGAGCCAAGCCGCCATGACGACGGCGAGGCGGCGATCGGCAGCCTCGCCCGTCAGGCTTTCGGCGGGCACCGCGAGAACGGCCCGACGGGCTCGGCCGAACCAGGCATTGGCGATGTCGTCGACGTCGCGAAAACGATCGCCGATCTCGGCGAGCGGCATGCCGGTGCGCTCGGCGATGGCGGCGAGGCGGACCTGCTCCCAGCCATGGGCGGCTGCGAGCTCGAGCGCGGCGGCCACGACCCGAGCACCCGGGTCGTCCGTGGGCTTCGTTCCAGCGCGCGCCATGCCATCCTCCGGACCCGTCCAAGTGCCCGGGTCTTAGCCGGAAAACGGCATCACGCGCGAGCCACCTCGCGAAAAAAAGGGGCCATCGTCGTTTCCGACAATGGCCCCGAAGCAAAGGGAGGCATCACAACGTCAGGGAGGACAGTGATACCCGGATCGAGGAGCAGATCTGCATCTCGTTGCCGTGCATCACGTTCGCGAACCTAACCCCGAAGTCTTAAGATTCCGTTAAGAGCAAAAGAAAATTCAACATCATACTGGAGGGAACAGGCGGCGGGCGAGACCCTCGCTCGGGGCGTTTTCCAGCCACCCGCCCGGGCTCGTCAGGACAGGCTTGCCAGGTCGGGCCGAAACCGGCTAGGCGCTTCGCCCAGGACCTGCCCTTGGAGCTCACAGTGCTGCGCCGCCTCTACGACTGGACCATGCTGCAGGCGGCAAATCCGCATGCGCTCTGGATACTCGCCGCCATTTCCTTCATCGAGAGCTCGGTCTTTCCGATCCCGCCCGACGTGCTCTTGATCCCCTTGATCCTGGCCCAGCGCGAGCGCGCCTTTTTCATCGCCGGAGTCTGCACCGTGGCCTCGGTCGCCGGCGGGTTTTTGGGCTATGTCATCGGCTACGGTCTCTACGAAACGGTCGGCGTCGCCATCTTGAATTTCTACGGCTACCTCGAAAAATTCACCGAGTTCCAGGGGATGTACAACGAGAACGGCGCCTGGATCGTCTTCTTCGCCGGACTCACGCCCTTCCCCTACAAGGTCATCACCATCGCGTCGGGGGTGACGGCCCTCGATCCCACCGTCTTCGGCATCGCCTCGGTGCTCAGCCGGGGTCTCAGGTTCTTCGTCGTGGCCGCGCTCTTGTGGTATTGGGGACCCTGGATCCGCGGTTTCATCGACCGCTATTTCGGCTGGTTGACCTTGGCCTTCTTCGTCCTCCTCTTCGGCGGCTTCGCCCTGATCGCCCTGCTTTGATGCCCACTTTCCTGCAAGCCGTCTCCGCCCGGACCTGGCTCGTGCTGCTCGGCCTCGCCAGCGCCGGAGCGCTCGCCAGCGCCTATGCGCTGCAGTATCTGGCCGGCTTCGAGCCCTGCCAGCTCTGCTACTGGCAGCGCTATCCCTATATGGCGGTGATCGCCGTGGCGGTAGTGGGCGTGGCCAGCCGCTTCGTCCGCCTGGGCCTGCTCCTGGCTCTCGTCCTGTTTCTCACCGGGATGGGGCTGTCGCTCTACCACGTGGGCGTCGAGCAGGGGATCTTCGCCCTGCCCGCCGGCTGTGCTGCGGGCGGCGCGGCCACCACGGTCGAGGAACTCAGGGCGCAGCTGCTGACCGCGGCACCCGCCTGCGATCAGGTCAGCGTCAGCTTCATCGGCCTCTCGCTCTCCGCCTGGAACGGCATCGCGAGCTTCCTTTTGGCCTTGATCACACTTGGCGCCCTCTGGCGGGACCGCCAAGTGAGCTACTGAAGGGCTCAGCTAATGAAGAGCACCGGCAGGGTGGCGTTGTGCAGCACGTGCCGGGTCGCCCCGCCCAGGATCATCTCGCGCAGCCGCGAGTGGCCGTAGGCGCCCATGACCAGAAGATCGGCGTCGTTGGCCTGGGCCTGCTCCAGCAAGAGGGCGCCGGGTTCCTGGCCCTTGTCGTCGAGCACCAGTTCCTTGGCTTCAACGTCGTGCCGGCCGAGCATGCGCATCGCCCGATCGAGGCGGACCTCCTCGGGATCGCCGGCGGTGACCAGCCAGACGGTATCGGCGCTCTTGAGGAAGGGCAACGCATCGGTGAGTGCTCGCTTGGCTTCCTTCTTGCCGTTCCAGCCGACAATCACCCGCTTGCCGAAGGCACCGTCGACAGCGCCCGCCGGCAGCATCAAGACCGGGCCACCGGCCTCGGTGACCAGCGACTCGCTGACATTGGGGACCATGGCGTCGAGCATGTCACCGTGTACCTGGCCGGTGATGACGAGATCGACGGTGGCTGCGGCCCGGGTGTAGAGTGTCGATTGATCGCCCTCCTCGTCCCGCCAGATCGAGCTCAACTGCGTGCCCTCGAGCGCCTTGTCGAAGGCTTCGTGCAGCCGTTCGGCGATGGCATGCGCCGCCTCGCGCTGCGCCTCGAAGACCTCTGGCCCGACATAGGCTGCGGCCTCGCCGTAGCCGAACGGCATGACCGGCGGCGGTGACACGTTGAGGCCGACGAGGTGCGCCTGGAAGCGCTCGGCCAGGGCCGCGGCGACAGCGAGCCGGTGGTCGAGGTTCGGGTCCTCGAACATCTGCAGCAGCATGGTGCGGTAGGTCATCGGCTCACCTCGTCTCTGGTCCCGCGCAGGCCTCGGCCCACGGGGCGGTTTTTTCCTTGTCGCTCAGAGCCCGTCCGAGGAGTTTTCTGGGCATTTCATCGCCTTGCGATCGACCGCCGGCGCGGAGCGGAGCGTAGCCCGATGCTGGGCATCGGGCAAGCTCGGCGACAAAGCCGGAGCCGATCGCAAGGCGACCCAGAGGGTGAGTTCGGCAGCGGCACCTGCTTCGTCCTCGAGCGATCGACGATGCGCTGCATCGACGATCGCTCGACTCCTCGCATTTGCTCACTGCCGAACTCATGAAATGCCCAGAAAACGCCTCGGACAGGCTCTCAATAGAGCAGATGCCGCGAGGCTTGTCATGATCTGGATCAAGGCGGCGTCTGTCGCCCCTGGAGCTGGCGGACGGCGATGAGAATGCGACCGACGGTGGTGAGCCAGCAAACGGCGCCGAACAGCCAGGCGAGGAGGGCAAAGCCGGCCGGCCAGAGGAGGACGGCGACGAGAAAGAGGATGGTCTCGGTCCCCTCGGCCAGACCGCCCAGATAATAGAGTGACTTCGTCCCCTGCTCGGGGCTGTGCTGCCCGTGCTTCGCCGCCATGATCGCAAAAGCGAGGAACGAGGTGCCGGTGCCCATGAAGGAGAAGACGAGAAAGGCCGCGGCCAGGGCATTGGCCCCCGGATCGGCAACGGCAAAGGCGAAGACGATCCCCGAATAGACGATGAAATCGAGGACGATGTCGAGATAGCCGCCGAGATCGGTGATCCCGTTGCGCCTCGCGATCGCCCCGTCGAGCCCGTCCGCCAGACGGTTCGAGAGGAGCAGCGCGAGACCGAGCCAGAACTGGCCGAGCATCACCGCGAGCATGGCGAGGCAGCCCAAGACGAAGCCGCCGATGGTGACCGCATCGGCGCTCGACCGTGGCGCCAGGGCATCCGCCAGTCGCTCGAGCGGCGGGTCGATCAGCGGTCGCAGATGCCGGTCGAGCATCTCTCGTCAGGGCTTCTTGCCGCGGTCCCCGAGCCGAAAGACCGAGCCTTGGCCGGCTTCCTCGCTGGCCTCGGGCTCGGGCTGCTCGCCGCTTCCCGTCTGCGGTTCCTCGGCCTCGACAGGCGTCGCCGCCGCGGCCGCCCGCTCCATCCGGGTGGCCATCACCCAGCTCACCGGAATGGAGCCGAAATAGACGAGCCCGATCAGCGTCAGCATCAGCCAGACCTCGGTGATCAGCATGACGGTGACGAACACGCCCAGGATCAGCGACGGGATGACCAAGGTCGGCTTGACCCGGAGCCGCTTGACCGAGAAGGTCGGTACCCGGCTGACCATCAAGAAGGCCACCAGGAGCAGCACGACGGCGCTCACCAGCCAGTGCCGGGCGATGTCGGGTCCGATCACGAAGGACGCCGTGATCGGCAGGAGGGCGAGGCCGGCCGCCGCCGGGGCCGGCACGCCGGTGAAGAAATGGAGCGCCCAGGCCGGTCGTTCCGGTGCCTCGAGCTCGGCATTGAAGCGGGCGAGCCTGAGCGCCGAGCAGGTGGCGAAGACGAGTGCGATGGCCCAACCGAAGCCGCGCACGTCGTTGAGGACCCAGAGATAGAGGATGACCGCGGGTGCCACGCCGAAGCTGATGAAATCGGCCAGGCTGTCGAGCTGCTCGCCGAGCTTGGAGGTCATTTTCAAGAGCCGGGCCGAGCGACCGTCAAGACCGTCGAAGATGGCAGCGGCGATGATGAAGGCCACGGCCATCTGCCAGCGCCCGTCGAAGGCGAAGCGCATGCCGGTCATCCCGGCGCACAGGCCCAGAATCGTGAACATGTTGGGCACGAAGTGCAGGACCGGCAACGGCCTCGTACCACGGCGACGCAGCAGCGGGCGGCGGCGCAAGGGAGGCAGTCTCTCCATCAGTCGGCACGTCCTTCGAGCGGTGTTTGCGGACCGTCGAGGCGGGCGATGACGGTCTCGCCGGCGGTCGCCCGCTGGCCCGGCAGCACCGCCGGCACGACACCCTCGGGCAAATAGACGTCACAGCGGCTGCCGAAGCGGATGAGCCCGATCCGCTCGCCGGGCAGGAGCACCCGGCCGACCTCGACGAAGCCGATGATCCGCCGGGCCACGAGGCCCGCGATCTGCACGACGCCGACCAGCTTGCCGCCCGTGGCCTCGATCTTGAAGCTCTGCCGCTCGTTCAGCTCGGACGCCTTGTCGAGCGAGGCGTTGAGGAACTGGCCCTTGTGATAGGCGACCTCGAGCAGCCTTCCGGGCACCGGTGTGCGGTTCACGTGCACGTCGAAGACGTTCATGAAGACGCCGACGCACGGCAAGGGCCGGTCGCCGAGCGCGAGCTCGGCCGGCGGCACGCGCGGTCGGATCTCGGCCACCACCCCGTCGCAGGGGCTGACGACCAGGGACGCGGTCTTGGGCGTGATCCTCGGCGGATCGCGGAAGAAATAGGTGCACCAGAGTGTCAACAGCAGCCCGACCCAGAACAAGGGCTGCCAGAGAAAGCCCAGCACCACCGCCACCGCGAAGAAGATCGCGATGAAGGGATAGCCCGCCGGGTGGATGGGCACGAGCACGCTCGTGGGGCTGCCTAGTTCCGTCATGCCGTACTTTCCAAAAGGTGCGCGGCCAGTGATTTAGCCGATCCACTCAGTCCGAGCCAGTCGCCTGCCGCGCGAAGACCATGTCGATCTGTAACATTCGAGCGAGCTTGCGCTCGAAATAGCCGGGCAGGACCAGTGCCGGCACGAACCCCATGGCCTCCAGCCGGTCGGTCATCACCCGCCAATCGAGCTCGCCGGCATAGACCGGCTGCAGCGCCAGCTCGAGCTGGATGGTGGCGATCCGGGACATCAGGCCCGCCGCGCCTGCCAGCACGTGGGGCTCGTAGCCCTGAACGTCAATCTTGAGATGAAGGCGGCGCCACGTCGGATCGACCAGGTCGGTCAGCGCATCGAGGCGCGCGCACGGCACCCGCAGCCGCTCGACGACGGCGGAGCTGGGCGACAACCGCGCGAGCAGTGGCGATTGCGGCAGGATCGAGCTCATGTCGCTCTCGGCCGATCGCTCGATCACCACGGTGCCCGCGGCGTCGCCCAGCGCCGAAGGCGGGGCCAGCTGCCAAAGCGGATCGGCGGCCACGGCCTCGCTCAACACCCGACGCGGGCCGGGCAAGGGCTCGAAGGAGAGAATTGGCCCGCGGTAGCCCTCGCGGCGCAACATCAACCCGTATTGCCCGGTATTCGCGCCCACATCGATGACCGCATCGACACCCTCGTGCGCCAGAATAGCCACGAGCTGGGCCGGGCCGGTCTTCGGCTTCAAGCGCGGCTGGCAAGTCGTCACGCGCGAGCGACGCCCGGTGGCTCGGAGATCCCGGCCAGGCGCTGCCTGGCATCGGGGAGTGGTGCGAAGACCTCGACCGCCTCTTCGACCCCACGCAAGGGATAGCTGCCGAGCCGCTCGAGCACCTCGGACGCGCGACTGCAGCGGCCGGCGAAGTCGCCCGAGACGACCAGCGGCCGGCGCAGCTCTTTGCTGAGCTCGTCGAGCCGGGAGGCGACGTTCACGGCGGGGCCGATCACCGTGAAGTCGAGCCGTTGCTGGGCCCCGATATTGCCCCACATCACATCGCCGACATGCAGCGCCAGGCCGAAAGCGAGCTCGTCCTGACCCGCCGCCCGCCGCTCGGCATTGAGGGCCGCCATGCCGGCATCGGCGTCGAGCGCTGCCCGGAACGCTCGTTCGCAAGCCCGCTCCTCGTCCATCGGGAAGATGGCGAGCATCGCATCACCGATGAATTTCAGGATCTCGCCGCCGGCCTCGACCACCGGTGCTGCCATGGTATCGAAATAGGCGTTCAAGGACGCGATGACGTCGTCCCTGGGCCAGCGCTCCGAGAGCATGGTGAAGCCCCTGAGATCGCAATGCCAGATCGCGGCAGCGATCGTCTCGCCGGTGCCCCGGTCGATCTCGCCGGCGAGGATCCGGGCACCCGAGCGCTTGCCGACATAGGCCTCGAGAATATTCTTGGTGATCCGCCGGTTGAGGCGGATCTCGATCACCATGGCGAGGACCGGCAAGAGGTCGGCGATGGCCTGCAGCTGGGCGGTCGTGAAGCCGCCGCTTTGTCGGGTCGACCAAGTGCAGGCGTGCCGCGTGCCGGAGACGAACTGCATCGGCAAGGCGACATAGTCGACGAGGCCCAGGGCGCGCAGCTCGTCGTAAATGGCATAAGACGGCGCGCCTTCGGGTTTCGGCAGGTCGAGCCGGGCCCTGATCCCCTCGACCTCGCCTTCGTAGAGCGGCTTCAGCGGGCTCAGCAGATAGTCCGGCCGCTGCCAGACACCGCGATCGACGGAGGTGAAGGTGACGTCCTTGGAGCCCGGGATCCAACGGATGGTCGCCCCGCCGAATTGCGGGTGCAGCGTGCGCAAATGCAGGGTGGCCCGGTCGAGCGGCACGCCCGAGTCGCGCAGTCGCTCGCAGAGCTCGACGAACAGATTATCGAGGAAAGGTTGATCGGCGACACCGTTCACCAGCCAGGCGAGCGCTTCACTGCGTCGACTGGGCCAGCTGGCGGCCGGGGGGTCGCTCGCGTCGTCGGTCATCCGGCGCCATTCTCGAGCTGACGCAGCCTGGCGGTGGCGTCACCGAGCTGCTGGGTCGTCTGGTGCAGGCGCGAGGCCAGCTCGTGCATGACCTCGACGCCGACGGTGGGGAACTGTGTCACGAGGTTGAAGAAGCCGTCCTTGGAGACCCGGAGCGTCACCAACCGTGTCTTGGCGATGATGGTGGCGGTGCGCGGCACGTCGCAGAGAATAGCGATCTCGCCGACGATATCGTTCTGGCCCAGGGTCGCCACGCGCATCTCGCCTTTGGGTGTGTCGACCATCACGTCGGCGTCGCCCTCGAGCAGGATATAGGCCGCATCGCCGACATCGCCCTGCTTGAACAACGCCTCGCCCGCGACGAACTCGAGATGTTCGCTGGTGAACGCCAAGAGCTTGAGCTTGGCCGGCTCGATTTTCTTGAACAAGGGGATGTTGCGCAGGACCTCGACGTCCTTTTGCAGTGTCATGTCATGCCCTCCCGCCGTCGTCACTGTCCTCGAGCAGCCGCTGCAGCGCCCGCCCGGGCTTGGCCAACTCCGCGAAGCTGCCGTGCTCGACCAGGCGCCCGCCGTCGAGCACCAGCACCTGGTTGAAATACTTGCTCCAGCCCGGATTCTGCAGCGCCCAGAAGACGCCTTTGTCGGCAAGGTAGTCGAGAAGGGCGTCGCGGACCAGCACCTGCTCACGGCTGTCGAAAACCGCCAAGGGGTTGTCGAAGACGAAGACATCCGGGCCCTTGAGCAGTGCTCTGGCCAGCGCCAGCTTCTGCCGCTGCATGGCGGAAAGCCTGGCGCCGCCACCGCCGGTTTGACAATCGAGACCGGCCTCGATCACCCGATCGACCAGCCCCTTCTCCTCCAGCGCCTCGGTGATCAGGGTGGCGATCCGCCCTTCGGCCTGGGCCTGGCCGTAGGCGATCTTGCCGAAGAGGATGTTGTCCTGGATCGAGGCCGCGTCGTTGTAGCGCTCGGGATCGAAGAAATCGACCGATCCCTCGAGCGCCTTCGGCAGGTCGCGGCGGAAGATCGCGCGCGCCGTCAGGAGTTTTTGCTGCAGGTCCTCCTCGACGAGGCCGAGCCGGTGGCGGGCCGGGATCAGCTTGAACGGCAGCGACAAGAGCTTTTGCCGGTCGGCCAGGGCCAGCGCCTCGAGCTTGTTCGGATCGGCGCGGTTCAAGAGCGCTCGGTAGCTCGGCAGCTCCTCGGCGTCGATGAAGCTGAACTGGCGGAAATAGTCGTGGTCGGGCGGCAACTCGGCGAAGATCTCGACCATGGTGGCGGCGAGCTGATAGCCGACGCCCAACAGCTCGTGCGTCAGCCCGGTTTTCTCCAAGACTTCCTTGACGTAGGCCTGCTCGGCGAGGTTATCGAGATCGAAGGTGTCACCGACCAGCGTGCCGAAGAGCAGGTTCTCGGCGACGGTGGCATTGGTGTTGTAGCGCTCGGGATCGAAGCGCTCGACCAGCCGGGCGAGGTCCGGGTCGGCATCGAGCTTGGCCTGCATGGCCCGCCTGGCGTCGAGCAGCTCGGCCGCGAGATCGCCCTGGGTCGCGCTCGAGATGCTGCTTTTCAGCCCCATCCGGTAGACGTCGCGGTCGAAGCGCACGATCCGCAGAACGTCGATCAGGGCCCGCCTGCGTTCCGCCTCGTCCTCGCCGAGTCCGGCCGCGGCGTAGTCGATCCAGTCGACATCGCTGTCGTAGGGCGAGTTGCCGGAAAGTGCGTTCTCCTTGAGCCGCCGCGCCCGCCGCTCCGCCGTCTCCGGGATCTCGCCGGGCTCCGGGTCGCCGGCCACAGCCCCCGAGGGCTGGTCCGAGACCGGCCGGTGGACGAGGCCGTAGAGGAGGTTGTGGCGAATCGTGCCGGTCAGAATGGTGCTCGGGTTGCCGACATAGGCGAGGCGCCGGCCGGTCAAGGAATCGGCGAGCTCGTTCAACGGCTGGTCGTTGATCAAGAACCGGCCGCGGGACGGGTCGAGGAGGTTGGCGAGAACGAGGCAGAGCTCCTCCTTGCCGCTGCCCGAGGGGCCGACGATGGCGACGCGCTCCGGCTGCTCGAGCTCGAAGCTCACCCCGTCGAGCCGGGTGTCGCCGTCCTCGTCGCTGACCGTGAGCCCGCGCGCCTGCCAACTGCCGGTGACCGCGACGCCGTCGGGTGGCTCGCTCGACTGCCGCTCGTCCGGGATCACCCCGGGAATGGCGAACTGCGCCACCACCTGGTCGTACTTGATCCGCACATCCATGAAGAGCTGGTAGTGGTTGAGCAGTTCGCGCCACGGTGCCGACAGGTCCTTGTGCGCGCCGACCACCGCTACCAGCGCGCCGATGGTGAGGTCACCCTGGATCACCAGATAACCACCGATCGAGAAGAAGAAGAATGGGCCGAGCTGGGCGATGAAGTTGTTGACGAACTTGATCAGGAACTTGAGCTTGTAGATGTCGAAGCGGATGTCGAACACCCGACCGAGCTCTCGCGCGAAGATCGCCCGCTCGTATTGGCTGGCGTCATTGGTGCGGATGTCGCGCACGCCGCCGGCGGTCTCGCTGATCTTCTCGGCCAGGCGGCGCATCCGACGCACCCGGCGCTTGCCGAGTTCGTTGACGCGGCGCTGCAGCTTGGGGATCAGGTAGATCTGCACGGGATAGAGGATGATGGCGGCGAGCCCGAGCACCGGGTCCTGGATGAACATGAAGGTCAGGATGGTCAGCAGCGTGCCGCCCTGAAAGGCCGGTGTCGCCAAGGCCTCGCCGACATAGCCGCCCACCGGCTCGACCTCGGCATTGATCAGCTGCACGAGTTCGCCCTGGCTCAGCCGGCGAAACTGCGGCAAGGGAAAGCGCAACGTCTGGCTGAACAGCATGTAGCGCAGGCGGCGCAGCATGCGCTCGGCGACCACGCCCTTGTAGACGTTGATGAAATATTTGAAGCCGCCGTTGATCAACACCAGGATCAGAAAGATGCTGCAGAGCACCATCAGGTATTCGAGCTGATCGAATTGGTAGCCCATGATGGTGCCGCCGTCGGGCTGGCCGAGCGCGTCGTTGATGATCTGCTTGGGCAGGTCGAGCGAGGCGTAGAGAAACGGGAACGACAACACCGTCGCCAGGAGGATGACGAGCTGCTGGCGCCAGCTGTAGCGCCTGATGAAGCCGAAAATCGTCGGTTGCATAAACCCCGCGGCTCACCCGCTCGTCCTCTGTCGCCGACGATACTAGTGCCTCGAGGAGGCCGGCACCAGTAGCGCTTGTCACAAGGCCGCGAGGCGGTCAGGGCTCAGCGTTGTTTCGCCACGTTGTACGTCAGCTCGCGGTTCCGTTAGGGTCGTCGCAAACCAGCAGCCGGTCGGATCAAGAGGGAGCAACGATGCAGGGTCTCTATCGTCAGATCTACGAGCGCAGCCTGAGCCAGCCGGAGATCTTCTGGGCCGAGGCCGCCGAAGCCCTGCATTGGGACCGAAAATGGGACCGCGTGATCGACGACAGCCGGGCCCCGTTCTATGCCTGGTTCGAGGGCGGCAAGCTGAACACCTGCTACAACGCCGTCGATCGCCATGTCGCGGTCGGCCGCGGCAGCCAGCCCGCGATCATCCACGACAGCCCCGTCACTGGCACCAAGCGCACCATCACTTTCGCCGAGCTGAAGGACCTGACGGCCCGCTTCGCCGGTGCGATGGTCCAGCACGGCGTGCGCCACGGCGACCGGGTGATCATCTACATGCCGATGGTTCCCGAAGCGCTGGTCGCCATGCTCGCCTGCGCCCGCATCGGCGCGGTCCACTCCGTCGTCTTCGGCGGCTTCGCCGCGCACGAGCTCGCCACCCGCATCGACGACGCCAAGCCCGTGATGATCGTCGCCGCGAGCTGCGGCATCGAGCCCGGCCGCGTGGTGCCGTACAAGCCCCTCCTCGACCGGGCGATCGCCGAAGCCACCCACAAGCCGAACCACTGCATCATCCTCGCCCGCGAGCAGTGCGAGGCTGAATTACAGGCGCCGCGCGACCTCGACTGGACCGCGGCCATGGCAGCCGCCCACCCCGTCGACTGCGTGCCGGTGGACGCCACCGACCCCCTCTATATCCTCTACACCTCGGGCACCACGGGCCAACCCAAGGGCGTCGTCCGCGACAATGGCGGCCACGCCACTGCATTGCTCTGGTCGATGCGCCACATCTACGGCGTCGAGCCCGGCGAGGTCTACTGGGCCGCCTCCGACGTCGGCTGGGTCGTCGGCCACAGCTACATCTGCTACGCGCCCTTGCTCAACGGCAACACCACCATCGTCTACGAAGGCAAGCCCATCGGCACACCGGATGCCGGTGCCTTCTGGCGGGTCATCTCCGAGCACAAGGTGAGCGTCATGTTCACCGCGCCGACCGCCTTCCGCGCCATCAGGAAGGAAGACCCCGAAGGCGACTTCGTCCGCCAATACGACCTCAGCCGCTTTCGCACCCTCTTCCTCGCGGGCGAGCGCTGCGACCCCGACACCCTGCTCTGGGCGGAAGCCCAGCTCGGCGTTCCGGTCATCGACCACTGGTGGCAGACCGAAACCGGCTGGGCCATCGCCGCCAATCCGCTCGGCATCGAAAAACTACCCGTCAAGCCCGGCTCCCCCACCCTGCCGATGCCCGGCTACGACGTTCAGATTCTCGACGAGGAAGGCGAGCGCGTCACCAAACCCGGCACCATCGGCGCCATCGTCGTCAAGCTGCCCCTGCCGCCGTCCTGCCTGCCCACGCTCTGGAACGCCGACGACCGCTTCCGGCAGGCCTACCTCACCCGCTACCCCGGCTACTACCTGACGGGCGACGCCGGCTATATCGACGAGGACGGCTACCTCTTCATCATGAGCCGCATCGACGACATCATCAACGTCGCCGGCCACCGTCTCTCCACCGGCGGCATGGAGGAGGTCCTGGCCGGCCACCCCGCCGTCGCCGAATGCGCCGTCATCGGCGTCGCCGACGAGCTCAAGGGCGAACTCCCCATGGGCTTCGTCGTGCTGCAGGGCGGCGTCACCAAGCCCGACGAGGAGATCAAGAAGGAGCTCGTCGCCAAGGTCCGCGACGAAATCGGCCCCGTTGCCGCCTTCAAGCTGGTCGCCGTCGTCAAGCGACTGCCCAAGACCCGCTCCGGCAAGATCCTCCGCGGCACCATGAAGAGCCTCGCCGACGACAAACCCTGGAAGATGCCGGCCACCATCGACGACCCCGCCATCCTCGACGAAATCGCCGGTGACCTACGAACGCTCGGCTACGCCAAGAGCTTCAAGAAAGACTGAAGACAGGCAAAGACCGTGGAGCGGCAACGCCGCGATCGGCGTCCCGGCAGGCGCGCTCGTCGAAGGCCCGGCGTTGGCCGCTCTCCCTGGCTCGACCGTTCATCTCTCCGCTTTATCCGAAGCCCTACTTGCGCCACGATGCGCTGCATCGAAGGCCGCAATGACAGCGAGGGACGACGCCATGACCAAGAGCCTGAAACGACGCGAGATCATCGCCGGCAGCGCCGCCATCGGGGCAGCGACGGCGGCAACGGCGGCCAGCTTTCCGGCCCCCGCGATCGGCCAGGACATCACCCGCTGGCGGATGGTCACGGCCTGGCCGCGCAACCTGCCGGGGCCGGGGGTCGCAGCCCAGATGCTGGCCGACCGGATCACCGCGCTTTCGGGCGGGCGGATCGAGGTCGAGCTCTTCGCCACGGGCGAGATCGTCCCGGGCAACCAGGTCTTCGATGCGGTAGCCGAGGGCACGGCCGAGCTCTACCACGCCGTCCCCGCCTATTGGGGCTCGAAGTCCAAGGGTATCTTGGTCTTCGGCTCGCAGCCCTTCGGTCTCAGGGCCGACGAGCAGGTGGGCTGGCTGGCGCATGGCGGCGGGCAGGCGCTCTACGACGAGATGTACGCCCGGTTCGGCCTCAAGCCGTTCTTGTGCGGCAATAGCGGGCCGCAATGGGCGGGCTGGTTCCGGAACGAGATCACCTCGGTCGACGACCTGCAGGGCCTGCGCTTTCGGACCACCGGCCTGGCGTCGGAGATGTGCAACAAGCTCGGCATGGCGGTGCAGGCGATGGGCGGCGGCGACATGTTCCAGGCGCTGCAGGCCGGGACCATCGACGCCGGCGAGTTCATCGGCCCCTGGTCGGATTCGGCCCTGGGCTTCCAGCAGGTGGCCAAGAACTACTACTGGCCCGGGGTCGGCGAGCCCTCGTCGGCCGAGGAGTGCGCGGTCAACATGAGCGTCTGGGAGGGGCTCGAGGACGACCTCAAGCTGGCGGTCCGGACGGCCTGCGAATCGCTCTACAACCCGGTGCTGACCGAATACACCACCAAGCATGCGCAGAGCTTGCGCAACCTCGTCGCCAATGACGGCGTCATCGTGCGCGAGCTGCCCGAGGACGTCATCGTCGCCATGGGCAATGCGGCGGGCGAGGTCATCGCCGAGTTGCGCGAGGACAGCGACGAGCTCGTGCGCCGGATCACCGAGAGCTTCCTCGAGTATCGGGCGCTGATGGTCGAGTACATGACTTATGCCGATAACGGCCAGATGAACGCCCGGGTGCTCGACTTCACCTACGGCTGACGGGCTTGCTCGAGACGACCGCCGGCGCGCTCGACCGGGTCAATGCCTGGGTCGGGCGCGTCGTGCGCTGGCTGGCGCTCTTGATGTTGCTCGCGCAGTTCGCCGTCGTGCTGCTGCGCTACCTTTTCGGTACGAGCTATATCTGGGGCACCGAGACGGTCCTCTATCTGCATGCCGCCCTCTTCATGCTGGGCGCCGGCTACACGCTCCTGGTCGACGGCCATGTCCGGGTCGACATCTTCTACGGCAGCCTCGGGCCCAAGGGCCAGGCCTGGGTCAACCTGATCGGCACCGTCCTCTTTCTCGTCCCCACCTGCCTCGTCATCCTCTGGTTCACCTGGCGCTTCACCGCCAATAGCTGGGCGATCCGCGAGGGCCCGCTCTCGGTCGGCGGCATTCCCGCAGCGTTCGTGCTCAAGACCCTGATCCCGGCCTTCGCCATCCTGCTGCTGATCCAGGGCACGAGCCTCGCACTCCGCTCGATCATCCGCCTGCGCGAGGCGAAACCCGCGTGATCACCGAGAACCTCGATCTTCTGATGCTGCTCGGGCTCTGCCTCGTCATCCTGACAGGCTTTCCGGTCACTTTCCTGATCGCGGGCCTGGGCGTCCTCTTCGCCTATCTCGGCTGGATGCTCGGCGTCTTCGACCTCTCGCTCATGCGTGCCTTGGCGCAGCGCATCTTCGGCATCATGACCAACCAGGTGCTGATCGCGATCCCGCTCTTCGTGCTGATGGGCACCATCCTCGAGCGCTCGCGCATCGCCGAGGAGCTCTTGGAGCAGATGGGCCGCCTGTTCGGGACGTTGCGCGGCGGGCTCGCCGTCTCTGTCGTGGTGGTGGGGGCACTGCTCGCGGCCTCCACCGGCATCGTGGGGGCTACCGTCGTCACCATGGGTCTCATTGCGCTGCCGGCGATGCTTCGGAACGGCTACGGCAAGGGCTTCGCCGCGGGCTCTGTGGTGACCGCCGGCACGCTCGGCCAGATCATCCCGCCGTCCACCATGCTGATCATCCTCTCGGACGTCATGTCGACGAGCTACCAGCAGGCGCAATACGCCCAGGGCCTGTTTTCGATCCGGACGATCAGCGTCGGTCAGGTCTTCGCGGCCGCCATTCTGCCGGGGCTTTTGCTGGTCGCGCTCTACATCGCCTACATCCTGTTCACCGCCTGGCGCCGGCCGGATATCGCCCCACCCATGCCGGCAACGCTCGACAAACCGCCGCTCACCACTGTCCTGGCCACCCTGGTCCCGCCGATCATCCTGATCATCGCCGTCCTGGGCTCGATCCTGGGCGGCGTCGCGACCCCGACCGAGGCGGCATCCGTCGGCGCCATCGGGGCACTTCTCCTGGCCGGCTTGCGCCTGGCGCCCGGCAAAAGCGGCTGGCCGGTCTGGCTGGCGATCGCCGCCATCGTCGCCATGTTGCTCTTGACCCACTTCTTCGACCTCCGCCTCGGCCGCACCGCCTCGAGCGAGGCGGAGCTCATCGCCATCAACGTCGCCTTCGGCCTCGTGGCGATGCTCGTCGTCGGCATCGCCGTCTGCCTCGTCCGCGCGCAGAAGGCCGCGATCCTGGTGCCGGTCTTGACGCAGACCATGACGATCAGTGCGATGATCTTCGGCACCATCATCGGCGCCTCGATCTTCTCCCTCGTGCTCCGCGGCCTCGGCGGTGATGCCCGGATCGAAAGCCTGATCGAAGCCCTGCCCGGCGGCACCGGGGCTGCCCTCCTCTTCGTCATGGCAGCCGTCTTCGTGTTGGGGTTCTTTCTCGACTTCGTCGAGATCAGCATCATCATCCTACCGCTGACGGTCCCCGTCCTCCTCCTGATGGGCCTCGATCCCGTCTGGCTCGCCGTCCTGATCGCGATCAACCTGCAGACCAGCTTCCTCACCCCGCCCTTCGGCTTCTCCCTCTTCTACCTCCGGGGCGCAGCACCGCCCGAGATCAAGACCCTCGACATCTACAAGGGCGTGATCCCCTTCATCGGTCTGCAGCTCATCGCCATCGTCGTCGTCTGGCTCGTCCCGGCCATCGCCACGACCTTGCCGGCGCTGCTGTTCTGACTTCTGACGCTCGGAGCCTGTCCGAGAAGTTCGATTTCTCGTATCCTCGACCCCGAAAAGTCGCGCCACACGATGGCGGAAGTCGGTGTCGGAGGACGATGGTACCGGAGACGGTGAACGTGAGAAGGCGTGGCGTGACTCGATGCGGATCGTTCACGAGCCGAAGTGGCGAGAACCAATGACGACGACGCCGGCGCAAGAGGACGAGTTCATCTTCGAGGCCGCTGCCGAAGCGCGGCGCGAGCTTGCCGAGGAACGGCGCCGGAGCGCCGCGCGTGAGAAGCAGGAAATAGGATCCCCATGACCGTCACCCTCTACGGCGTCACCCGCTCGCGCGCTTCGCGCATCGTCTGGCTCTGCCTCGAGGCCGGCATCCCCTTCGAGCAAGTGCCGGTGATCCAGGCCCGGCGCATCGCCGACCCGCTGGCCGCGGATGCACCGCTCAACACCAAGTCGCCGCGCTTCCTCGAGATCAACCCGAACGGCCTCGTTCCGGCGTTGCGGGACGGCGATCTGGTGCTCGTCGAATCGTTGGCCATCAACCTCTATCTGGCCAAGAAGGCCGGCGCCCCCATCGGCCCCGCCGACCTCGCCGAGGACGGGCAGACGACGATGTGGAGCTTTTGGGCGGCGACCGAGGTCGAGCCCCACGCCATGCACATCCTCTTCCACCGCGGCTACCTGCCCGTGGCCGAGCGCGAGCCGGCCAAGGCCGAGGCGGCAGTCCAGGCACTGGCGCCCAAGTTCGCGGTGCTCGATGCGCATCTGGCCGGCCGCGACTGGCTGGTGGCCGACCGCTTCACCGTGGCCGATCTCAACATCGCCGAGGTCCTGCGCTATGCCGGCATGGCGCCGGAACTCTTCGCCGCAGCCCCCGACGTCCAGCGCTGGTACGACGCCTGCCAGGCCCGCCCGGCTTTTCTGGAGATGATGCGCCGCCGCGAGGCCGAGCCGGCCTGAGCGTCATTTCTCGGCTGGCGCCGCCGTCGTCGTCTCGCCCTCGTGGGCACGGGCGGCGGCCGGCTCGCCCGGCAGGCGGGTCATCCCGCCCAGCGTATCCCTGACCCAGAGCTTCTTGATCCCGACGAAGGCCACCACCGCGAGCGGGGTGGCGAGCAGGACCCCCGTCAGGCCGAAGAGCAGGCCGAAGACGACCACCGCGAAAAGCGGCAAGGCCGGCGGCAGATGTACGGTTCGCCGCTGCACCAGCGGGGTGACGAGATTGCTCTCGACCTGCTGGATGACGATGTAGAAGGCGAGCACCCAGAGCACCATCTGCCAGCTTTCGGTCAGCGCCACCAGGAGTGCGGGCACCGATGCCACGATCGGCCCGAGGATCGGCACGAACTGGGCGAGTCCGGCAAAGACCGCGAGGGCAACGGCCGCCGGCAGGCCGATCGCCCAAAGACCGACCAGCGAGACGACCAGGATGAAGGCCATGGTCAAGAGCTGGCCGATGAGCCAGAGCTGCAGGGCCTCGCCGATCGCGTCGAGCGTTTCCTCGGCACTCGCTCGCTTGCCGTCGTCCGGGAAGAGCATGAGAAAGCCGCGGCGGTAGATGTCCGGCTGGGCCGCGAGGTAGAGCCCGCCCATGATCATCACGATCACCGCGCTCAGTCCGCCCGCAACCGACCAGGCACCGACCGCCAGGTTCGCCAGGAGCTGTCCCGCCGCCGGCACCGCCCCTTCGGCTTGCTCCATGACTTGGTCGCGCAGGTCGCCGCTGAAGGTTCGCTCGATGAAGATCTCCCAGGCCGCGGGCAGCGTCTCGACCAGCTTGATGGTCTGCGCGCGAATTTCCGTGCCGAACAGCGAGACGGCGAGCGTGATGACCAGCGTCACGAAAAGGGCCGCCACGGCCACTGACCAGCTGTTCCCGATACCCGTTTGCCGGGCAATCGGCCGGGCGATGGCATGCAGCAGCACGGCGACCAGCGCTGCCGCAAAAAACAGCAGCAGCACGTCGACCAGATACCAGAGCAGGAGGGCGAGACCGAGGATCGCCACCACGATCGCGACCCGTCGGGCGAAAGCCCCGTCACCCGAATTGCCGATGCGCATCCGTGCAGCCTCGCCCTCTCGCCAATTCGGCACCACGATGCCAGCATGCGGCCGCGAATCGGCCGCGTCCGATCAACGGCCGCCAGCCCCGAACGTTCCCGGCAGCCCTCTGCCCGAACCTCTTGAAAGCTGCTTGCGCGCCTGCTCCGTCGGGCTTCGATGCCGTGCCGGAACTCCTTAATGCTCGGCCTTACCCGAGTAGGTAGGATGGCCATCGGCCCGCAACGCTGCGCCCCCCTCTGGCATAACCACCTCGTCGAGAGCTGTAGCAGCCGGCGCGATCGATCAGCCGAGGGAACCAGCATGACCATGCCAACCGCCGAGCCGGTCTCCGCCAGCCTGGAGCCGGCGCTCGACGAGCGCCTCGATTGGGCAAGCAGGGCTCCTGTCGACCCGCTGATCACCGTCGTGATCGCGGCGCACGATGTCGAGGATTTTCTCGGGCCGACAATCGCCAGCGTGCTCGCCCAGACACTGCCCGAACTCGCGCTCGTCGTCGTGCTCGACCGCTGCAGCGACGGCTCGCTCGATATCGCCAGGCGGTTCGCGGCCGTCGATCCGCGGTTGCAGATCATCGAAGCCGCGGCAGGTGGCGTCAGCGCGGCGCGCAATATCGGCCTCGATGCGGTCAACAGCCCCTACGTGCTCTTTCTCGACGGCGACGATCTCCTGGCACCCGATGCGCTCGACGCCTATCTGCGCGCCTTTCGGGCCAATCCGGAGGCGGTGGCGGTGGTCGGCGCGCACAGCAAGATCGACGAGGCCGGCGCGTTGATCGAGGGCGAGACCGCCGCCGATCGCCCGGCCTTCGGCGCCACCGACGCGCTCGGCCAGCTCTTGGCCCGCAACACCATCGTCAATGGCGGGGCCATCGCCATTCGCACCACTGCCGCTCGTGCTGCCGGCGGCTTCGATCCGCGGATCGCCATTGCCGAGGACTGGGATTTCTGGTGTCGCCTGGCGCTGCTGAGCGACTTCGCGACACTCGGCCAGCGGCCGGTGCTGATCTACCGCCAACGCCGCCGCAGCGCCTTCTCCCAGCACGGGCTGGCCTCCGCCGATCTCGACGCCAAGGCGATCGACAAGGTTTTCAATCTGCCGGAGGTCGAGGCCAGGGTGGCGCCCCGCCAGCGGG
>JAABSG010000439.1 GCA_011390475.1 Geminicoccaceae bacterium
GGCTGATGGCGACCAACGTCGAGCCCGTCGCCGCCTCCGCCACCGATCTCGGCACTGGCTCCTTCTGGTGGGCGCTGCTCAAGAGCCCGTCCGGCGCCATCGGCCTCGTCATCGTGGCGGTCCTGGTCATTGCCGCCATCGGCGCGCCCTTGATCGCGCCCTTTGATCCCCTGCGCATGGCCGCGGGCCCGAGGCTCCAGCCGCCGACGCTCACCCATTGGTTCGGCACCGACGATTTCGGCCGCGACCTCTTCTCCCGCATCGTCCACGGTGCCCGCCTGACCCTGATGATCGGCACCATCGCCGTCGGCATCTCCTTGACCTCGGGCCTGCTCCTGGGCCTCGTTGCCGGTTACGCCGCCGGCTGGACCGAGCGCGTGCTGATGCGCCTGGTCGACGTCCTCTTCTCCTTCACCGAGATCGTCATCGCCTTGGCCTGTCTCGCGATCCTGGGCGTCGGTCTGACCAATGCGATGATCGCGATCGGCATCGCCAGCATCCCGTTCTATGCCCGGATCACCCATAGCGTGGTTCTGGTCGAACGCTCGAAGCCCTATTTCGAGGCCGCGGTCGCCGGTGGTGCCGGCCACCTCCGCCTGATCTTCCGCCACCTGCTCCCCAACGTCGTGCCGACGCTCATCGTCGTCGGCACGCTCGGCATCTCGACTGCCGTGCTTGCCGCTGCCGGTCTCTCCTTCCTCGGCCTCGGCGCCCAGCCGCCGCAGCCGGAATGGGGCTTCATGCTCTCCTCGTCCCGCGATCTGATCTCCCGCGCCCCCTGGATGATGCTCTTCCCCGGCATCGCCATCGCCGTCACGGTCCTGGGCTTCAATCTTCTCGGCGACGGCATCCGCGAGGTGCTCGACCCCCGCCAGCGGCAGCGCTGATGACGCCCGAACCTCTCCTTACGGTCGAGAATCTTTCCGTCACCTTCGGCCACGGCCGAAATCGGAACAAGGCGGTCGACGATCTCTCCTACACGCTGAACAAGGGCGAGACGCTCGCCATCGTCGGCGAAAGCGGCTCCGGCAAGAGTGTCTCCAGCCTCGCCCTTCTCGGCCTCCTGCCCAAGCGCAGTGCCGAGGTGGAGCAGGGCAGGGCGCATTACGACGGCCACGACCTCCTGGCGCTGCCCGAGGAACGCCTGAGGAAGCTACGCGGCGACCGGATCGCCATGATCTTCCAGGAGCCGATGACCTCCCTCAACCCGGTCCTGACCATCGGCCGCCAGCTCACCGAGGGCCTGGTCGAGCATCTCGGCGTGAGCCAAGACGAGGCCGACAGCCGGGCCATGGCGATGATCGACCGCGTCGGCCTGGGCCAGCCACGAAAACGCCTGAAGCAATACCCGCACGAGCTCTCCGGCGGCATGCGCCAGCGGGTGATGATCGCGATGGCGATGGCGACCGAGCCAGATATCCTGATCGCCGACGAGCCGACGACCGCCCTCGACGTCACCGTCCAGGCGCAGATCCTGGATCTCATGCGCGACCTCGAGGGCGAGTTCGGCACCAGCATCATCCTGATCACCCACGACATGGGCGTGGTCGCCGAGATGGCCGACCGTGTCGTCGTCATGAACAAGGGCCGCAAGGTCGAGGAAGGTCCAGTCGAAGCCATCTTCGCCGAGCCTGCCCAAGCCTACACCCAGCGCCTGCTGGCCGCCGTCCCGCGCCTCGGCGGCTATGCCGGGTCCACCACCCCGCGCAGCGTCGTGGCCGAGCCCGTGCCCGTCGACCACAAGACCACGGTGGTCGACGCCCAGGGCCTGACCAAGCGCTTCGGCGGTACCGGCTGGCTCTCGAGCTTCGGTATCGGCGACCAGGGGGTCACCGCCATGGACGATGTCGGCTTCACGCTCAGCGCCGGCGAGACGCTCGCCATCGTCGGCGAGAGTGGTTCCGGCAAATCCACTACCGGCCGCGCCATCCTCCGCCTGATCGAGGTCGACCAGGGCGAGATCAACATCGACGGCCGCGATGTCAGAAAGCTCGGCCCGGCAGGCCTCAGGCGGGCGCGCCGCGAGATGCAGATGATCTTCCAGGACCCGTTCGCGTCGCTCAACCCCCGGATCAGCGTCGGCGACATCGTGGCCGAGCCGATGATCATCCATGGGCTAGCCAAAGGCCGCGAACTGAAGGACCGGGTCGAGGCGCTCTTCCACCGCGTCGGCCTCACCAGCGACCAGATCCGCCGCTACCCGCACGAATTCTCCGGCGGGCAGCGCCAGCGCGTCTGCATCGCCCGGGCGCTCGGCGTCAATCCCAAGCTGATCGTCGCCGACGAGCCCACCTCCGCCCTCGACGTCTCCGTCCAGGCTCAGGTCCTGGAGCTCCTGCTCGAGCTCC
>JAABSG010000440.1 GCA_011390475.1 Geminicoccaceae bacterium
GGCATCACTTCCTGCAGCCGTGTCGTTCGAGCGTCCGACGGTGAAGCTCACACCGGTCAAGACCATTCCGCTCAAGCCGACGCCGGTACACCAGACACCCACCAAACCCCTACGCCACTGAACCTGCGAACTCTGGTCGCCGTGGCGCCCGCACGTGAAGCGCCCGTCGATGTGGCCGCGATCGCACACATCGACGGGCCGATCAGGTCAGGGAGTCCAGAAATGATCGCAGTTGGTGACGGCGGTGAACGCCTGCTTGGAGTCGTTCTCGCTCCCCGTCTCGGCGCCCGTCTGTCCGTTGGCGTTCTGCTTCTGGATGTTCTCGAAACAGTTCTCGATTGCCTTCTGTTGACCGGGAGCATTGCCCGAGTTGCCTCCACCATTGGTGAATGCGAGCGCTGGCGCTCCCCCGGCGATTGCCAGCGTGCCGGCCACGGCCGATGCGGCAACAAGCTTCTTGAATGAGCCCATCATTGAAATTCTCCTTGTTGAGATGATTCGCCGGGTCCCCCATTGACACCCGGCACGTCACATCCAAGCGCAATCGTGATCGTCTGTCTGTGATCAGGATCACACTTCCGACGATCATTGAGGAGCGACGCCCATCGAGCTGCCCTGACCGAGAGCCGCCAGGGCAGCGAGGCGAAGGCGTCGGCGCCCTCTTGGGCGAACGCGTGAATCAATGGAGCTCCCATGCCGCCATTGGTTCACGTGTTCGGCGAGACGAGGGCGGTTTCGTTGAAGGTCCGCAGGTTCGGGCGGTCGCCGCGGACGGCGATCCGACACACCGATTCACCACGACGAAACGGTGGCGCAACACGAGCTCCGTACGTTCTCGGCCATGGCATCACTTCCTGCAGCCGTGTCGTTCGAGCGTCCGACGGTGAAGCTCACACCGGTCAAGACCATTCCGCTCAAGCCGACGCCGGTACACCAGACACCGATCAAACCACTGCGCACCTGAGCCTGCGCACTCGGGGCCCAGCCCGGTGTCCCACGGGGTGAGCGCCAACAGCTAGGTTCACCCTCGACATGGGGGTGTCAGACTCGGGCTGGGGAGCCGCGAACTTCGAACGCCTGGCGTGGCGGCTCCTGCCTGCGCTCGGGCTGCTGGCCGTCCAACTCGTCTTCTTCCCGCTGCCGGCCGGCCAGTGGATCCGCGGGCTGACGCTCGGCCTGCTCGTGGCCATGCTGGCGGTCGGCATGGCGCTCGTGTACCGGGCGAACCGGGTCGTCAACTTCGCCCAGGCCGACCTCGGGTTCGTGCCGACGTCGTTGGCGGTCGGCCTGATCGTCTTCTCCGGTCTCCCCTACCTGTTCGGCTTCGCCGTCGGCCTCGTCGCCGCCATCGCGCTCGGCGCCGTCGTCGAACTCGCCTTCGTGCGACGCTTCGCCAAGGCCTCGCGCTTGGTGCTGACCGTGGCCACGATCGGCATCACCCAGCTGCTCGCGGTGTGCGCACTGCTGATCCCGCGGATGTGGGACCGCAACGCGGCGTCGCAGCGCATCCCGCCGCCGCTCGACTGGAAGCTGACCATCGGCGGCTCGACCGGCACGGTGCTGTCGGCCAACGACCTCATCGCGATGATCGTCGCCCCCGCCGCGATGATCGGCGTCGTCGTCTTCCTCGGCACGACCCGTCTCGGCACCGCCATCCGCGGCTCGGCCGAACGCAGTGAACGGGCGCTGATGCTCGGCATTCCCGTGGCGTGGCTGTCGACGCTCGTCTGGGCGATCGCTGCCGCGCTGTCGTTCCTGGCGCTGTTCCTGCGGGCCGGCATCCTCGGCATTCCGCTCGGCGCAGCGCTCAGCCTGCAGGCGCTCGTGCTGGCCCTGGCGGCGCTGGTGCTCGGCCGCCTGAGCGATCTCACCACGATCATCGCTGCTGCGGTCGCGCTCGGCATCCTCGAGTACGGGGTGTCGTGGAACGCGACGAGCCCGCTGCTCGTCACCCCGATCATCGGCGCCGCCGTGCTGATCGCGCTGCTGCTGCAGCGTCGCCGGTTCGGGCGCGCCGACCGCGACGAGGCCGTCGGCTGGCGCCTCGCCGACGAGGTCCGTCCGCTGCGTCCGGCGATCGCGCGCCTGCCGCTCGTGCGACTCATGCGCTGGAGCACCGCGGCGCTGATCCTCCTCGGGCTGACGCTCATCCCGCTGCTGCTGCGCACCGACCAGATCATCAAGGCGACCGCCGTCGTCGTCTTCGCCGTGATCGGCCTCTCCCTCGTGGTGCTGTCGGGGTGGGCCGGCCAGATCTCGCTCGGACAGATGGCCTTCGTGGCGATCGGCGCTGCCGTCAGCGCCAAGTGCACGATCACCTGGAACGCCGACATCACCCTCGCCCTGC
>JAABSG010000441.1 GCA_011390475.1 Geminicoccaceae bacterium
AATAGACGGATTACGTTCGTTTCCAATTCAACGAACCTGTTGCTCTCTAACGAAGTGTCGAGCTCCAAGATCTTAATTTGTTCACTTTGCAATAATATTACGCTATCCAAAGTTGCAATAGAGGTAAGCATGCGGCGAGGGCCGCGGCTATGCGGCCTTGACGGAGCGTTCCGTTTTGTCTGCCGGCTTCCATTTCCATGGCAACAACTCATTCAGCCGCGAGACCGGCGTGTCGGAGATGCGGGCGATGACGTCGGCGAGCCAGGCTTGGGGGTCGATATCGTTGAGCTTGGCCGTTCCGATCAGGGTGTAGATCGCCGCCGCGCGCTGGCCGCCACGCTCCGATCCGGCGAAGAGCCAGGATTTCCGTCCGAGGGCCACACCGCGCAGGGAGCGCTCGGCGGCATTGTTCGAGAGGCAGACACGCCCATCCTCGAGGAACCGCGTGAAGCCAGGCCAGTGGTTGGATGACAGCAGGTAGTCGATGGCTTTCGCCACCTTGGCATGTTTCGACAGAAGGGCTCGCTCTCCACGCAGCCAGCCTTCAAGCTCCGCGACCAGCGGGGCCGATTGACGCTGTCGCATCGCCAGCCGTGCCTCCGGGGGCTGCCCGTTGATCATGCGCTCGATCTCGAACAGCGCGTCGATGCGCTTCACCGTCTCGACGGCGATGGGCGAGATCTCCTTGGGCAGCTTGCCCTTGCGGATGTTGGTCTGCACGTCGGCGAGCTCGAAGAACTTGCGCCGTGCGTGTGCCCAACACAGCGCCGATGTCACCGGCCCAGGCTGCCGAGCGGCATCGTAGAGTTGGTTGTAACCTGCATAGGCGTCGGCCTGCAGGATGCCCTGCCAGCCCTTCAGATGCCCGGTCGGATGCTCGCCAGCGCGATCGGGGGAGAAGCGGAACACGACCGCGGGTGGCGCGGTCCCATCGAAGGGTCGATCATCGCGCACATAGGTCCAGAGCCGGGCGGTTTTCGTGCCGCCACGGGCCAACAGCGGCACCGTAGTGTCGTCACCATGCAGCCGGGCCGCGGTGAAGACATGCGCCTCGATCAGGGCGTTCAGCGGCTTCAGCAACTCGGCCACCGCACCGACCTGGTCGGCGAGCGTGGAGAGACTGAGGTCCACGCCCTCGCGGGCGTAGCGTTCGGCCTGACGGTTGAGGGGCTGATGCTGGCCGTATTTCTCGAACACGATCATGGCAAGCAGGCTGGGGCCTGCCCATCCCCGCGGGATCGGATGGAAGGGCGCCGTTCGTCGGGACGATCTTCCACTGGAAGATCGTCTGATCCTCCTCACCTGGGTGATCTTCTCGCAGGCCCGGCACGTGAACTTCTCCCGGACCGTCTGGATCACCGTCCACTGGCGGGGGATGACCTCGAGTGTCTCGGTGATGTCCTCTCCCATCTTCACGATACGATCGGATCCGCAGCAGGAGCAGGTGCTGGGGGCCTCGACCACCACGCGCTCGCGCGGCAGATGCTCGGGGAAGGCTTTCTTCACCGGCTTGCGCCGCTCGAAGGCACCGACCTTGGCCGTCTTCCGCTCGGCCTGCACCCGGTCCTCGGCAGCATCTTCCACGAGTTCTCCAAGCTGCAATTCCAGCTGGTCGAGCAACTTGGCGCTGCGCTCCGCGCTGCGGCCATACTTGTCGCGCTTGAGCAGCGCGATCTCGAGCTTGAGGCCCGCGATCATCGCCTCGGAGGTCGAGACGACCGCGCGCGCCCGTGCCAGATCGGCTTCGGCCGCCTCGGCGCGCCCCTCTGCCGCCGTCGCGCGTTGCTCCGAAGCGGCGAGCGCGGCGCGCAATTCTTCAAGCTCGGAGCGGGCGTCTGACATGGCGAATGTCTACCATGGCAGCGGACAAGAGCCCAGCAAAACAGGGGCCGTCAGGCCAATTTACCCAACCTTCGCAGGGCGTTGCGTCCAGCGTGGATTGCGCCAGTCGATCCCCTCCAGAAGATACCCCAACTGGGCCGCAGAGATCGCGACAGCCTGCCCCGACTGGCTGACCGGCCAGATGAACTTTCCCGCCTCTAGCCGCTTGGCATAAAGCGACATGCCGACCCCGTCATGCCAAAGCAGTTTCACAAGATCGCCCCGGCGCCCGCGGAAGCAGAAGATTTCGCCAGCATGCGGGTCACGCCCGAGCCCCTGCTGAACCTTCAACGCCAAGCTGTTCATGCCGCAGCGCATGTCCGTTACGCCGCCTGCGATCCAGACCTTCGTGCCAGAAGAGAATGCGATCATTTGCCCTCCAGGATCGGCAGCAGCCGGGCCAATGCGTCCGGCTCCACCGACGAGGGCACAA
>JAABSG010000442.1 GCA_011390475.1 Geminicoccaceae bacterium
AAGGCGGCATCGCGGGCGAGGTCTATACCCAACTCGGCCAGACCGACTACGCGGCCGAACTCGCCAATCTCAGGGCCGCTGGGCCCGATGCCGTCTTCTTCTTCTACCCCGGCGGCATGGGCATCAACTTCGTCAAGCAGGCGGCCTCGACCGGGATCAGCCAGGACATCCCCTTCTTCGGCCCGGCCTTCTCCTTCGACGACACGCTGCTCGACGCCGTGGGCGAGGCCGCGATCGGCATCAAGAACACCTCGCAATGGTCGCCCGATCTCGACAACGAGGCCAATCAGACCTTCGTCGCCGCCTTCAAGGAAGCCTACGACCGCTACCCGACCCTCTATGCGAGCCAGGGCTTCGATACTGCCAACCTCTTGCTCTCCGCCATGGACGCGACGGGCGACGACCTCTCCGACCAGGCAGCCTTCCGTGCCGCGCTCCGCGAGGCCGATTTCGCCTCGGTTCGCGGCGACTTCGCCTTCGCTTCCAACCAGCACCCGATCCAGGACATCTATGTGCGCGAAGCCTACGCCGACGAGACGGGCAACATCACCAATCGGGTGATCGGCGTGGTGCTCGAGGATCACCAGGATGCCTATGTCGGCGAGTGCCCGATGTAGATCTTGAAAGAACGGGGAGGATGATCCTCCCCGCGCCCCACCGGTATTTTGCGACGGCATCTGTCACGAGCACCAGCGCAAAGTTCCGAGGGGGCGTGGGGGAAATCATTTCCCCCACATTCTTTTCTTGACTGATAGCCATGCTGCTATTCCTAGAACAGCTTTTGAACGGCGTGCAGCTCGGCATGACGCTGTTCTTGATGGCGGCCGGCCTCACCCTCGTCTTCGGCGTGATGAACTTCATCAACCTGGCGCACGGCTCGCTCTTCATGGCCGGCGCCTACATCGCGGCGGCGATCACCGCGGCCACCGGGTCGTTCCTCCTCGGGCTCGTGGCCGGGGTCACAGGCGCTGCGCTGTTCGGCGTGCTGCTCGACCGGGTGATCGTCCGCCGGCTCGAAGGCCGCGACCACCTCGACCAGGTCCTGGCGACCTTCGCCGTGATCCTGATCGCCAACGAGACCGTGCGGCTCGTCTTCGGCCGGCAGCCCTTGGCTCTCGACCCGCCAGCCTGGCTGCAGGGAACGGTGGAGATTTTGCCGGGTGCTCCCTATCCGGTCTACCGGCTCGCCGTCATTGGTGTGGGCTTGGCCGTGATGCTGTTCCTCTACTGGCTGGTGATGCGCACCAAGGTCGGCATGTGGGTCCGGGCCGGCGCCACGAACCCCGAGATGATCCAGCTCTTGGGCGTCGATATCAGCCGGCTCAACGGCCTGATCTTCGCCTTGGGCGCCGGGCTCGCCGGGCTTGCCGGGATCATCGCCGGGCCCTTCATCGCCATTCAGTCCGGGATGGGCGAGACCATCCTGATCCTCGCTTTCGTCGTGGTGGTCATCGGTGGCATCGGCTCGATCGCCGGGGCCGCGATCGGTGCGCTGGTCGTCGGTATCGGTGACACGCTGGGCCGGGCCTACCTGCCTGATCTCTTGAAGACCCTGGTTCCGGCCGGCACCGCCGACGGGCTCGGTCCGGCCTTGGCGTCGATGGGGATCTATCTCCTCATGGCAGTGGTGCTCGCGGTGCGGCCCAAGGGGCTGATGGCCCGATGAAGAGCGCCTGGCCGCTGGCTTTGGCGCTAGGCGGGCTGGCCGTGGCCGCTGTCTATGTCGACTACTCGGGCCAGCGCTACCTCTGGACGATCTTGACCCTGATCGCGATCTACGCGCTCGCCGCATCGGCCTTGAACCTGGTGCTCGGCATGGGCGGGCTCGTCTCCTTCGGCCATGCCGCCTTCTTCGGCGCCGGCGCCTATGTCGTGGGCATTCTCTCGCTGCACGCCTTCGAGAACCAACCGCTCTTCGGTCTCCTGGCCTCCAACGAGGCGCTGGTCGCCTGGCCAGCGGCCCTCCTGGCGGGCGCTGTCCTGGGCCTCTTGATCGGCCTCGTCTGCCTGCGCACCTCGGGCGCCTATTTCATCATGATCACGCTGGCCTTCGCCCAGATGCTCTATTTCGGCTTCGTCTCGGCCGAGCGTTACGGCGGCGAGGACGGGCTCTCGATGTGGTGGGGCCGGAACGACCTCCTCGGCCAGAGTCTCGACGATCGGCGACGTTTCTTCATCGCCGTCTGGCTGCTCCTGGCGGTCTGGAGTGTCGTCAAGCTGCGGCTGATGGCGGCGCCCTTGGGCCGGGCGATCCTGGCCGCGCGGATGAACCCCGAACGGCTCGAGGCCTTGGGCGTCGATGTTTATC
>JAABSG010000443.1 GCA_011390475.1 Geminicoccaceae bacterium
GTGATCGCGTTGCGCGCGGCCATCGCCGTGCAAGGCGTGATGGACCCTGCGAATGCCGATCACCGCGAGGTCGTCCTTTTGCTGCCGGAAAAATCCGAGGCTGTTTCGGCAGCCTCGATGATCCTGCTCCAGCAGGTTGGCGAGGCGGCGCACCGGGCCACGCTGTTCGCTCTGGGCGAGCTTTCGGCCGCCGCCGAGGCGACGACGCGGATCGCGGCTTGCGGCGACCCCTCCGCCCTGGCCGCGGCCCAAGGCAATGTCGCGCTGGCGGCGTTCGACCGTTTCATGGTGCAGTCGATCGCGATGGGGACGCTGCTGATGGTGGCCCAGCAGGCAGCGATGGTGCCGTTTCATCGAGCCGCGACCGCCAACGCGAAACGGTTGACCACGGCGTTCTGACACCGACAGTGCCCACCACCGCGCTGATCGAGATTAGTCCGAGCCGGCCGGCGAACGGTTATGATCGAGACAGTCGAACGGGGTAACCATCCCACATCGATGTGAAAGACCGTGAACAAACAGCTTCAAAGGGCCGGTCTCGTTCGAGACCGGCCCTTCTCTTCTTGCCGAACGGGTATGGACGAAGCTGCGACCGAGAAGAGGATTGGTGGCATGCACCTGACGATCGATGCGGCGCGCCCGACAGCGCTGCCGTTGGCCACCCGGACAGCAACGGCCGATCCGATACCAGAGGCCCGGCAATGGCTGGCGGCGCTCGCTCCCTACCGCACCCCGATCCTCGGCCGGGCGCTGGTCGAGCTCGCCGTCACCCTGATCCCCTTCGTGGCCCTCTGGCTCCTGATGCTCTTCAGCCTGCCGCACGGCTACTGGCTCACCCTGCTCCTCGCGGTGCCTGCCGCCGGCTTTCTGGTCCGGCTGTTCATGATCCAGCACGATTGCGGCCACGGCTCGTTCTTCCAGCGGCGCTGGGCCAATGACGCGCTCGGCCGGGCGATCGGCGTCCTGACGCTGACCCCTTACGCCTATTGGCGGCGCACCCACGCGATCCACCATGCCACTTCCGGCAATCTCGATCGGCGCGGCACGGGCGATATCGACATGCTGACGGTGGCCGAATACCGCGCACTTCCCACCCTCGGCCGCTGGCGCTATCGCTTCATGCGCCACCCGCTCACCGTCCTCGGTCTCGGCCCCGCCTATCTCTTCCTGCTCCACCAACGCCTGCCGGTCGGCCTGATGCGCGCCGGCTGGCAGCCATGGGCGAGCGTGATGGGCACCAACCTCGCCATCGCCGTGGTGGTCGGCCTCCTCGTGGCGCTGCTCGGCTGGCAGGATTTCCTTCTGGTCCAGGCGCCGATCACGCTCCTGGCCGGCGCCATCGGGGTCTGGCTGTTCTACGTCCAGCACCAGTTCGAGCACACCTACTGGGCCCGCGACGAGACGTGGGACAGCCGCGACGGCGCGCTGCACGGCAGCTCGCACTACGACCTGCCGCCCGTGCTGCGCTGGTTCACCGCCAATATCGGCCTCCATCACGTCCACCACCTCTCCAGCCGGATCCCCTGCTACCGGCTCAACGAGGCGCTGACCGACCATCCGGAGCTCAGGGATGTCAGCCGGCTGACGTTGAAGGACAGCATCGCCTGCCTGCCGCTCGCCCTTTGGGACGAGGACCGCCAGCGCCTGGTCGCCTTCAGCGAGGCGCGACCCTGACCAGCCACCGCCCGGGGCTCGTCGAATGGGTCCGCTAGGCACCGGCCCGTGACAGCGGACGGGTCGCCTTCTGGGTGATCAGGCTCGGTGGCGGAGCAGCGCTCTTTCTTTTCTGTCAGGTCATCCAGCCGCTCTTGATCATCGGCGGCGGCATTCTGAGCGGCGTGCTGTTCGATGACTCTGTGGGTGGCCTTCGCTGGCTCCTGCCGGTCGGCCGGGCCTCAGCCCTGGCGCTCACCTGCCTGACCTTCAACCACGCTTGCCCTTGGGCCCTTCGCCTGGGGCGGCTACCTGCTCGCTGTCCAGGCGGAAGAGCTGGCCCACACGGTGACCGACGTGCTCGACGACTGGCGCGAGGAGCTCCTGCTCGGCATCAGTGGCGAGAACGCCGTCGCCGAAAGTGAAGCGGCCAATGCCGCCGAGGCCAGCCACGCAGAGAGTGGCAGCGAGAGCTTGGCTGAGTTCCTGCTGCCCGATGCCGAGACTCTCGTCGACCGCGTCGGCTCGATTTTTCGCACCACCTTCGGGGCGATCGTCGACAGCGCGATCATCATCTTCGTTGCCGTCTTCACCGCTGCCGATCCGAGCGCCTATCGCAACGGCCTTTCGAGCCTCGTG
>JAABSG010000444.1 GCA_011390475.1 Geminicoccaceae bacterium
GTCGGCGGGTGCACCGGTGATGTGAGCAGGTCGAAGGAAGGTAAGGGACATCGGTCAACGAGACGGGATCGCCAAAACCTGCACCGCCCCGAGCGCCAACAAGCGCGCAAACCCGATAGGGACGCGATCCGCACATCTCCATACAGGCCCGCGGCGATGAACGGCCCCATCACGAGGCCGGACACACGACCGCACCTGATCGCATGTCCTCAGCCAACCAAAGATTCCGCTTGCATCAACGGGGGCATCCACACACAGGGCGGTTCACTCACCTATCGAAGCCTTCCTCGCCGAGCTTGGCAAGGATGTCGGTATCAGCTTTCAACGCAATGTTGCGCTTCGCGCATGAATGTACCAGTCAGCCCAAATGCGGAGCGATGTCTCCGATCACCGACGCCCACCAGAGATGACGTAAAGTCCAGCGTAGCCATAACGGCGAGCGGTAGGAGCATCATGCTGCTGCTCAGATTGCTCATTCGCGGCCATACCGATCTGAATGAAGTCCCAAAGTTTGTCATCAGAGAACCTTTGCACCCTATCGAAAAACGCTCGGCCATGTGGTCCGCCCACGCCCTCGCTTTCTGAGGTGAGAAATCGCAAGAGCGGCCGCTGTTCCAACATGTTGCTCTCCGTGGAAAAATTTCTTCTCGACAGGAGGGGCGCGTGGCAAAACTTTCAACCCCTGGCACGGCGAGCAAATCACACAACGCGATACCCACAGCAAGCACTACTGTTTCGATTTTGGCAAAAATTTTGCCTGCTAATAGGGTCATTGCGCAACCTGACGTCTGGAAATTCGTCGGTGGCCCCTTCAAGCATCCGGGGTGTTCCAGTTGATGTAGGGTTGTGTTGAGGCCAGCCATGTTTCGTCGATTTCGACGAGAACAGCGGTGACGAGACGCAGCCCTCGAGGCATTCCCGATGGCGGCATAGGACTCGAACAAACCGGCCTCCGGGAAACCCAGGGCGGTTCAGTTCGACGCTTCAGCTCTTGCTAGACGGCGCGTTCGATCGGGTTCGAGGTGCGCATACGCTTGCGGTGGTACTCTGGCAGGGTGAAGACGGCGAGGCCTTCGGGGATGGCGGCCTCGAGCCAGGCGGCCAGCTCTGGCGCGCTTTTTCGATAGGCATCGAGCAGGGATTTCAGCTCGGCTTCGGCGCCGGCGAGGTATTTGGTGTTCCAGATCTCGCGCAATTGGCTGCCGATGCGCTTTCGGATGGCCACTGTCGGGGCATGATGGATGGCGTTCTGCGCCAGGTGGAACTGGCAGCATTGCCAAGTGGCACCACCGAGCACGGCCTTGCGGGCGGTCTTGAGGCCCGAGTGATCGTCGGATGTGATGAACAGCACGCCGCGCATGCCGCGTCCGACCAGGTCTTCCAAGAAAGTCCGCCAATGGACTTCGGCCTCGGAGAGGGCTGCCGAGACGCGAAGGGCGCGCCGACGGCCGTCCCGGGCCGACGCCGACCGCCGACAGCACGGCAGCGTCACGCAACACGCCGCCTTGCCGCGATTTTTCGTAGCGGACGTCCAGGGAAGAGATAGTGGATTTCGCCGAGCTGCCGACTGCGCCAAGCTTCGAGTTCCTCATCCAGGAGCTTGGCGGCGCGGCTGACCTCGGTCGATTACAGGCTCTTCAGGCCGAACTCGGCCATGACCCGCACAGGCTCGCGGGTCGAGACATCGCACACATACATCTCGGCGATCGCCAGCATGACCGCGCGGCACGAGCGTCTGCCCACTCGGCCAGCCTTGGGCCAGCGCTTGCGGGTAGTACGGCTCGTCGGTCCCGGTGGTCTTTGCCACCTCCAGGCTGAGCGTCCCGGCGAGCGTGTCGATCAGCTTGGGTTTGGTACCGTTGGCATAGCCGCGCCGCTCGGGCGCCCGCTCGTAATGACCAGCGCCCAGAAACTGCTCGCGCTCCATCCGCATGGCCAGATTCATGAGCGCTGAAATAATCTGGGCCATGGCCTGTGGGCCCTCGGCCATGAGCTGTTCCGTGAAGGTGGCAATGATCGTATTGTTCGTCTTGTCGGGCATCGGGTGTTCCTTCTTGGCCGGAGAAACACCCCATACGCTCGATTCGCCTGCTGTCGCCCCGCGGGGCGACAGCAAGCAGCCATGGCCCCGATACAGAGGAGCCAATTTCCAGACGTCAGGCTACACGACCAACAGGGCAAGCCCCGCGACCGCAGGAAAACGCAACAAACACAGCAATCTCTCCAATATTTCAACATGCAAAAAATGCATAGCGTGCGCATCAAGGCGTAAATCTCACGCAGATCGGAAG
>JAABSG010000445.1 GCA_011390475.1 Geminicoccaceae bacterium
GCCGTGACGGATCGGGTATCCGTCTGATGCGAAACAGCAAACGGTGTTGCCATGGGAAGCTACAGCCATCTTTCCGTCGAGGAGCGGGAGCGGATCGCCGATTTGAAGGCCGAAGGGCAGAGCGTCAGGGCGATCGGCCAGGCCCTGGGTCGCTCACCGGCGACGATCAGCCGTGCGGCAACTACAGCGGCAGATGCAAAGCCACTCGCTGTGGCGTAGGCAGTAGCACCGGCGCCGGCACCCAAAATGGCAACGGTAGTGATAACATTCGTAAATTCTTCTGATACCCGTTCAGTCCGAAGGACGGAACGACCGATAGCCGAACTCGTCATCACGCGCACTTTGCCTATACCGGCCCTCATGGCGGCTAGGATACGTCCGGTAATCGCCGCAACGACGAAGATCGATGACACAGCCAAGATCAGGGCTACGAAGATCCATAGCCGCTGCAGTGCGTTTACATCACCAAAGACAGTGACGATACCGAGCGCGCCGCCGCCCCCTGCCACCCACGCGGCGACGAAGAGCAGGATCGGGTAGAGATAGGCGTGCAGTAGGCAGCGGTCGAAGGCGCGCCAGCCGAGCCTCGGACCGAAATAGCCGTCGATGCGGGTGATCAGACCGGCAATGCCGTCGCGAAAGCGGGTGGCGATGCCCGCGTCGCTCGTCAGCTTTGCGCGAATGCGGGCGCGGTCTTCCTGGTCCTTGACTTGGGCGAGCAATTGGCCGTGCTGGTACAGCACCAAGGTGATGGCGGCACCGACGACGATGCCGAAGAAAGCGATGGCAGCACCGACCATCCCCCAGTCGATGCCAAATGTTTGGCCGGCGCTCTCCGCCAAGCGGCTATCTCCCCAGCACTACTGGAAGACAGCTTATGCGTCGTCAGGTTGAACGTGAAGCCGCGTCGCCGACTCACTCACCGAAATGCGGGTGCCGTACCTGGTCACCCACGTCGATGCCGAGCCGCTCGGACTCGCCGCCGAGGATTTCGAGGACCGCGGCCATGGGGCCGGGGGCGCTGATCACGGTCTCGGAGAACGGCACGGTCTCCGCCTCGATGCCCCGGATCACGCCGGCCTCGTCGATGAACAACATGTCGAGCGAGGTCGGTGTGTTCTTCATCCACATCGAGATCGGCCGTGGCCGGTCGTGGAGGAAGATCATCCCGGAGAGCGGCGGCACCTCGTCGCGGAACATCAGCCCGCGCATCTGCTGACTGGGTGTCCGCGCGATCTCGACCATGAAGTCGACCGGGCCGCTCGCGGTTTCGACCGTCAGGGGCTCCTGATCGAGCAAGGGCTGTGGCTGCCCGTGCGTTTGCGCATGGCCGGTCAGCGGCGACAGCAACAGGGCGGCGGCCAGGGCGAGAAACGGGCGACGCGAGAGGGTTCTGCTCACGGGATGAATTGCTCCTTCAAGATGCGCTCCTCCAGGTTGTGCTCTGGATCGAAGAGCAGTTGGAAGCGTTTGTCACGATCCTCCCAGACCTCGACATCGACGACGTCGCGGACCTCGGTGAAATCGGCGACCGCGCTCACCGGCCGTTTCTTGGGATCGAGCACGCGGATGCGAAACCGCGTCTCGCTGCTCAAGAGCGCACCCCGCCAGCGCCTCGGGCGAAAGGCGCTGATCGGGGTCAAGGCCAGGATGTTGGCGCCCAGGGGGATGATGGGGCCGTGGGCCGAGAGGTTGTAGGCGGTGGAGCCCGCCGGTGTCGCCACCATCACCCCGTCGCAGACCAGCTCCGGCAGCCGATTGACCCCGTCGATGTCGATGCTGAGCGCGGCGGCCTGCCGGGTCTCGCGAAAGACCGAGACCTCGTTGATGGCGAGCCCGTCGACCACCGTGCCATCGACCTGCACGGCCCGCATGCGCAGCGCATAGAGCTCGACCGGCGTGGCCCGGCCGATCCGCGCCGGCAGGTCGTCGGGCGCGTATTCGTTGAGCAGAAAACCCACCGTGCCGAGATTCATCCCATAGACCGGGATGTTGCGGTCGAGAAACCGGTGCAGCATCTCCAGCATGAAGCCGTCGCCGCCCAGCGCCACGATGATGTCGGCGAGCTCTGGCTCGACCGAGTCGTAGCGGGCGACGAAGGCATCCCGCGCCCGTGCCGCCTCCGCCGTGCCAGCGGCGAGAAAAGCGAGCTTCATGAGCGACGGCAGCGCATCGACAACGGTCCTTCCTCGGGCCCGGCGACGGGTCGGGCATTCACAAGTGACGCTGAAGCTATTACGTTCAGGCTTCACTCGATAGTCGGGAAATCGCCCAAGCTCGGGACG
>JAABSG010000446.1 GCA_011390475.1 Geminicoccaceae bacterium
CGGCCATCGCTCGGTCGGCCATATCGACCCCGGCGCCTGCTCCTCGGCCTTGCTGATCGGCTCGGTCATCGGCGTGCTCGTGCCGCAGAGCTGAAGCCGGCCACGCCCGAGGCAGAGAAGGGGGAGACCGCCATGCAGCCCTGCATCATCACCGTCGCGATCACCGGCTCGGTGCCGACCAAGGCCAACAACCCGGCCGTGCCCATCACGGTCGACGAGCAGATCGACTCCACCCGGGAAGCCTTCGAAGCCGGGGCCACGCTCGCCCACTGCCATGTCCGCGACGACGCGGGCAGGCCCACCGCCGACCCCGACCGCTTCGCCCGGCTGGTCGAGGGCCTCAGGCGCCACTGCCCCGGGATGATCATCCAGCTCTCGACCGGTGGCCGCACCGCGGCCGGCCACGAGCGCGGCGGCATGCTGCCGCTCGAGCCCGACATGGCCTCGCTCGCCACCGGCTCCTGCAACTTCCCGACCCGCGTCTACGAGAACAGCCCGGACCTCATCGACTGGCTCGCGGCCGAGATGCAGCGCTACCACATCAAGCCCGAGATCGAGGTCTTCGACCTCTCGATGCTCTTCAAGGCGGTCGAGATGGCGGATGCCGGCGGCCTCGAGCACCCGCTGCACGTCCAGTTCGTCATGGGCGTGAAAAACGCCATGCCGGTCGACCGCGCGGTCTTCGACTTCTACGTCGACACGCTCCACCGCCTCGCGCCCTCCGCCACCTGGACCGGGGCGGGGATCGGTCGCCACCAGCGCACGCTGGTCGAATGGTCGCTGGAACGCGGTGGTCACTGCCGGACCGGGCTCGAGGACAATGTCCGCCTCGACAAGGCGACCCTGGCCCCCTCGAATGCGGCCCTGGTCGAGCAGGTCGTGGGCCTCTGCGCCCAGTACGACCGGCGACCGGCGACCGTGGCCGAAGCCCGCCGGATCCTCGGTCTGCGGGAAGCCGGCTGAGCCGGGCGAACGATCGAGTGACTGAACGAACAAATGCGAGGGGGAGGCCATGACAGCAGCGACCGACGATTTGGCCTGGAAGTCCGCCACCGAGCTCGCCGCCATGATCCGCGGACGGCAGCTGTCGCCGGTGGAGCTGATGCAGGCCACCATCGCTCGCATCGAGGCCAGGAACCCGAGCCTCAATGCGCTGGTGTTCACCGATTTCGAGGGAGCGATGGAGGGCGCCCGCGCGGCCGAGCGGGCGCTGATGGCGGGGACCGCCAGCGGCCCGCTCTTCGGCGTGCCCTCGGCCTTGAAAGACCTCTTCGACTTCAAGCCCGGCTGGCCTGCGACCCTGGGCGGGGTGCGGGCGCTCGCGGACTGGCGACCCGATCTGACCTGCCTTTTCGCCGAGCGCATCGAGGCCGCCGGTGCGGTCCTGGTGGGCAAATGCAACAGCCCGACCATGGGCTTCCGGGGCGTTTGCGACAACTACCTCTTCGGCCCGACGAAGAACCCGTTCGATCCGGCGCGCAACCCCGGCGGCTCGTCGGGCGGCAGCGCCGCTGCCGTCGCCGACGGCCTCCTGCCCTTGGCCGAGGGCACCGACGGCGGCGGATCGATCCGCATCCCGGCGTCCTGGTGCGGGCTCTACGGCTACAAAGCGTCCTGGGGCAGGGTGCCCTTGAGTTCCAGGCCCGACGCCTTCACCCCGGCCGGCTGCTTCATTCACGAGGGCCCGTTGACCCGAACGGTCGAGGATGCCGCCCTGGCGATGACGGCACTCGCCGGCCCGGACAGCCGTGACCCCTTCAGCCTGCCCGACAGTGTCGACTGGCTGGCCGCGACCCGCCGCGACATTCGGGGCATGAAGATCGCCTGGACCCCGAATTTCGGCGTCTTTCCGGTCGAGCCCGCCATTGTCGACATCTGCGAGAAGGCCGCGCGTGCCTTCGAGGAGCTGGGCTGCGTCGTCGAGGCGGTCGATTTCGGCATCACCCGACACCACCTCGAGCTGGCCGATCTCTGGTGCAAGGTGATCATGCCGTTGAATGTCGGCGCCTTCGAGACCTTCAAGAGCTTCGGCGTCGATCTCTTGGCCGAGCACCGGGACGACTTCCCACCCGAATACCTGGGTTGGATCGATCGCGCCTATGCGATGACCGTCAAGGACCAGGTGGCGGCCCAGGTCGTGCGCACCGAGATCAACGACAAGGTCCAGGCCGTGCTCGACGGCTACGACCTGATCCTCTCGCCGACCCTGGCGGCCCTGCCCGTGGAGAACGGGACTGACGGCAACACGCTGGGCCCGGCCGCCATCAACGGCGAGGCCG
>JAABSG010000447.1 GCA_011390475.1 Geminicoccaceae bacterium
TGCCGCTCTTCGTCTTCATGGGGGTGATGCTGGAGAAATCCCGCCTCGCGGAAGAACTCCTCGACGTGGTCGGCCACCTCTTCGGCCGGCTCGCCGGTGGCATGGCCGTGGGCATCGTCCTCGTCGGCGTGCTGCTGGGTGCCTCGACCGGCATCGTCGGTGCCACCATCGTCACACTAGGGCTCTTGACGCTCCCCACCTTGCTGCGCCGCGGCTACGCCAAAGGCCTCGCCACCGGCACCATCTGCGCCTCGGGCACGCTCGGCCAGATCATCCCGCCGAGCCTCGTGCTGATCCTGCTCTCGGAGGTGCTCGGACTCTCGGTTGGCACGCTCTTTGCCGCTGCCATGGTGCCGGGCCTGGTGCTGGCCGCCATCTACGTGCTCGCCATCATCCTCGTGGCCTATTGGCGCCCGGAACTCGCCCCGCCGATCGATGCAGACGAGCGGGCGGCGATGAGCGCGGGCGAACTGGCGCGTCGGGTCGTCACCGTCGTCCTGCCACCCATCGGCCTCGTCATCGCGGTCCTGGGGTCGATCATCGGCGGCATCGCCGCCCCCACCGAAGCCGCCTCGATGGGGGCGATAGGGGCGCTCCTCATCGTCGTCCTCGCCGGCAAAGGCAGCCTCGGGCTGCTCTTCGCGGTGGCGCGCTCGACCCTGCTCATCTCGACCATGGTCTTCTTCATCCTGATCTGTGCCCAGGCCTTCGCGCTCTCGTTCCGCGGGCTCGGCGGCGAGCAGCTGGTGCATCGGCTGTTCGAATGGGTGCCGGGCGGGGTCACCGGCAGCCTGATCTTCCTGCTCCTCTTGATCTTCGTGCTCGGGCTCTTTCTCGAGTGGATCGAGATCACCTTCATCGCCTTGCCGCTGTTCCTGCCCTTCTTCATTCAGAACAACGTCGATCTGGTCTGGCTCGGCGTCCTGATCGCGCTCAACCTGCAGACGTCGTTCCTGACCCCGCCTTTCGGCTGGGCCCTCTTCTTCCTCAAGGGCGTGGCCCCGCCCGGGGTCACCACGGCCGACATCTATCGGGGCGTGCTGCCGTTCATCGGGCTGCAACTCGTTGCCGTTGCCGTGGTCTTTCTCGTGCCCAGCCTTGCGACCTGGCTACCCGACGCCATCGGCTGGTAAAAGCGCGCCGGTCGCCGCGCTGGCCGGCTGGTAGCAGCGGCCCGGCCTGGCCGAGGGCTCAGCTGCGGTCGGTCCAGGTATAGTCGCTGTTGCGGCAGGCGGTGCCGACCATGGTCTCGGGGCGGCCGCCGACGATGATCTCGGTGGTGTATTCGCGGCAGACCTGCCCGGTCGAGGCGACGCTGCCCTGACGGGTGGCGACGGTGTGGCCGCGATTGCCAGTTTCGGGGTTCTCCCAGACGATCTGCTCGCCCACGGGCGCGCTCATCGCCTGGTTCCAGCTCCGCTGGGCGTACATCCGATCGGCGCGGTCCAGGCTCTCGCCGGCGGCCGATCCCATCAAGAGGCCGCCGATGCCGCCCAAGGCAGCGCCAGTGCCGATCGCGATCGCGTTCTTGCCCCCGCCGCCGAGCGCATTGCCGGCCATGCCGCCGAGAACGGCACCACCGACGGCACCCACGGCCGCACCGGTGCTCTGCTTGGGGCCGACCTCGCTGGTGCCGGGGGCCGTGCAGGCACCGGCCAGAAGGGCAATGGCGGCGATGGCTGCCAGATGAGGGTTGCGCATGGTCTTCGATCCCTTTCCGTTGACCCGTGCGACGGCGCTGGCACGCGGACCGTCTCGTCCGATAACGATATTGGCCCGACTTTCTTTCAATTCCATTACCGAAAAGATGAAAAAACCGACGCCGTGGCGGTGGCGCGTGGCTCAGCTCGCCTTGCGGGCCTCGGTCGTCGCGTCCTCCTCTTCGTGCAGGAAGGCGCGGGCGGACTCGTCGGCCTTGGTCATGCCGGCCTCGCGCACGGCCGTGTCGGCCAGCTTCTCGAGCGGCGTGTATCGTGGGTGATGGTGCGGCTTGTAGGGATCGTTGGTTGCCTTGTTGTAGCAGCAGATGAGCAGGCGGCGGGGCTTGTCCGTGGTGTTGGCGGCGGATGCATGCAGGGTGTTGGCGTGAAAAAAGACCGCGTCGCCCGGCTGCATCTCGCAATGGACGAGCTCGAGCCGCGCCATCGCCTGCTCGACCCGCCCGACATCGGCGCCGGTCTGCCCGGCCACCCGACCATGCTCGATCCGGCCCATGAGCTGGCTGCCCTTCAGCATCTGCATGCAGCCATTGGCCTTGGTCTGCGGGTCGACCGC
>JAABSG010000448.1 GCA_011390475.1 Geminicoccaceae bacterium
ATGCGTCATATACCGACTCATTCCGGCCGAAAAACCCACGAACGAACCCACGGAATCGACGAACGAACCCGACGAATCGACGAACGAACCCGGCTGGCACGCGAACGAACCCGGGTTTTGCGAACGAACCCGAGGGGGCAGGTTGACGCAGGGACGGCCGTTTTCTCGTTTTGCTGCAGGCCATTGGGCGGCGCTGCTCGGTCCGCACGTCAGTCGAGCCCCGACCCGGCTGGACGCCAGCCGGGTCGGGTGCCGAACGATCCCGAGCAGCGGCTTGACCGTTGCGCGTTTATCGGCTATTATTCCTATGTCGATCGCTCACAAGGCCTCGAGCGCCAGGGCGATGCCCTGGCCGCCGCCGATGCACATGGTGACGATGCCGCGCTGGATGCCGTCGCGGCGCATCGAGTGGACGAGGCGGGTGGTCTGCAGGGCGCCGGTGGCGCCGATCGGGTGGCCGTGGGCGATCGAGTTGCCCTCGACGTTGACGATGTCCTCAGGGAGACCGAGCTCGCGCAGCACGGCCAGGGCAATGGCGGCGAAGGCCTCGTTGATCTCCGCCCGCTCGACGTCGCCGATCTGCCAGCCGGCGCGCTCCAGGGCCTGGCGCACGGCCGGCACCGGGCCGATGCCGAACATGCCGGGCTCGACCGCGCCGACGCCGTAGGCGACGAGCCGGGCCGCGGGCTCGAGCCCGTGCTGCTCGGCGAAGGAGCGCTCGGCCACCAGCATGGCGGCACCGGCGCTGTTCAGGCCCGGTGCATTGCCGGCGGTGATGGTGCCGTCCTTCCTGAAGGCGGGACGCATCTTGGCGAGACTTTCGGCGGTGATGTCCGGGCGATTGTGCTCGTCCTTCGCGAACTGCTCGGTGCCCTTCCGGCTCTTGATCTCGACCGGCACGATCTCCGCCTCGAACTTGCCTTCGGCCTGCGCCTTGCCGAAGCGCTCTTGCGAGCGCAGCGCCCAGGCGTCCTGCTCCTCGCGGCTGATCTGGTACGCCTCGACCAGGTCCTCGGTGTGCCAGCCCGCATGCTCGCCCGAGAAGGCGTCGTTCAGGCCGTCGTAGAGCATGGCGTCGAAGATCTGCTGGTGGCCCATGCGATAGCCCCAGCGGCCACCGGTCATCAGGTACGGGGCCTGGTCCATGTTCTCCATGCCGCCGGCGAGATTGACGCTGGCGAGGCCGAGCTGGATGTCCTGGGCCGCCGAGATGACGGCCTGGGCACCCGAGCCGCAGACCCGGTTGACGGTCAGGGCCGGCACTTCGACCGGGATACCACCACCGATCGCCGCCTGGCGGGCCGGGTTCATCTTGTTGCCGGCCTGGATGACGTTGCCCATGACGACCGCCCCGAGTGTGGCGGGATCGAGTCCGGAGCGCTCCAGCACGGCCTTGACCGCCGTGGCCCCGAGCTCGGTGGCGGGCGTGCCCTTGAGCGTGCCGGCATAGGTGCCGATGGCGGTACGAACGGGGTGGCAGATGACGATCTCGGGCGTGGCCATGGGTGCGTCTCCCTTCGGGTTCGGGCTCGCATAGCCGAACACTATCGACCCGTCCTTGCGCTGGATCAACTCACCTGGCAGCGCAATCGCCGAGCGACGGCGCAAAGGACCGTGGGGTCTGGGGAGATCATCTCCCCAGCATCTGTTCCTCGTCCGCTGGAGCCCGCGACGGCCGGGTCGCGGCCGAGGCCTTGGCCGGCGCCACCCAGGGCCTGAGCCTGCCGTCGTGCAGCTCGAGGGTGCGGTCCATGGAGGCCGCGATGTCGGGGTTGTGGGTGGCGATGAAGGCGGCGGTGTCGGATTCGCGGACGATCTCGATCAAGAGATCGAGGACCTGGGCCGAGGTCACCGGGTCGAGATTGCCGGTGGGCTCGTCGGCGAGCAGCAAGCCCGGCCGGTTGGCGAGCGCCCGGGCGATGGCGACGCGCTGCTGCTCGCCGCCGGAGAGGCGGCCGGGTCGGTGGCCCTGGCGGTCCTTCAGGCCCAGGCGATCGAGGAGCATTGCGGCGCGCTCGCTCGCCTCGGCCTTGCCTTTGCCGGCGAGGAGCTGGGGCAGCATGACGTTCTCGAGCGCCGTGAAGTCGGCCAGGAGGTGGTGGAACTGGTAGACGAAGCCGATGCGATTGCGTCTGAGCCCGGTGCGCTCGGTATCGGAGAGCTTGGCGCACTTCCTCCCGTCGATGGTGACCTCGCCCGCGGACGGGCGCTCGAGCAGGGCGGCGATGTGCAGAAGTGTGGACTTGCCCGAGCCCGAGGGGCCGACC
>JAABSG010000046.1 GCA_011390475.1 Geminicoccaceae bacterium
CCTTGCACGCGATCGCCTTCTCGGGCGAGCCCACGGTGACGATCACGTGCGCCCCTTTGGCCTTGGCGAGTTGGATCGCGGTCGTTCCGATACCGCTCGAACCGCCATGGACGAGGATCGTCTCGCCGGCCACCAGCCCGCCGCGCTCGAAGACATTGGTCCAGACGGTGAAGTAGGTCTCCGGGATGCCCGCGGCCTCGATCATCGAGAAACCTTGCGGCACCGGCAGTCAGAGGGGGGCCGCGGCCACGCAGTACTCGGCATAGCCACCCGAATGGACGAGCGCGCAGACCGGCTCGCCGAGGCGGTCCTTCGAGACCCCGTCGCCGACCTCGACGATGGTCCCGGCGATCTCCAGCCCGAGCACGTTCGACGCACCGGGCGGCGGCGGGTAGTTGCCGCTCCGCTGCAGCACGTCCGGCCGGTTGACCCCGGCCGCATGCACCTCGACCAGAACCTCGCCCGGCCCGGGGTCGGGCACCGCCATCCGCGCCGGCCGCAACACCTCGGGCCCGCCACCACCGGCGCTCTCGATGAACATCATGTCGCTCGGCAGAGCGGCGTTTTCCGGCATCGTTCGTTTCCTCGCTTGGTCGGCCCCTTACCGCTGGAACCTGCCAGACCCGGGTGCCCCGAGGCAAGTTGCCCAGAGCGCGCGGTCGAGAGCGTGGTTGCCGCAACCAGCGGTTCATGTAGGCTACAGCGCGACGAACACCGAGAACGCTACTTCCTTTTGTTCGCCGAGGGGGAGAAAATCGAAATGCGTCAAATCAATCGCATCATCTGGCACTGTTCGGCGACGCCCGAGGAGCGAGAGGTCAGTGTCGACGATATTCGCCGCTGGCACGTCCACGATCGCGGTTGGTCCGATATCGGCTACCACTACGTGATCGAGCTCGACGGCAAAGTGCAGACGGGCCGGCCCTTGGCCCGTGCCGGTGCACACGTCGCCGGGCACAATCACGACAGCATCGGGATCTGCTACATCGGCGGGGTCGACAAGAAGCGGAAGCCCAAGGACACGCGAACAGCGGCCCAGCGCAAGGCGCTCCATGAGCTCACGACCAAGCTCCGGGATCGCTATTCCGGCGCCACGGTGCACGGCCACAACGAGTTCGCCAACAAGGCATGCCCCAGCTTCGATGCCCGGGCCGACTGGCAGGCCTATGTGCTGACCTTGCCGATCGAGCGGGAAGAAATCGAGGAGGACGAGATCGTTTGACCAGGGACAACCGATCATCCGGCGTCGGCGTTGGTGCGGCTCTGGCTCTCTTGCTGCTGTCGCTGCTCCCGATTGGTGCCATGGGCGATGCCGACGGGCCGGATCACTGGCGGGTCGCCGATGTCCAGATGACGAGCTCGTTGAACGTCCGCGAGGCGCCGACGCCCGACGCGGTGCTGGTAGGCTCCCTGGCACCGACGGCCCGCTGCCTCGTCAATCTCGGCTGCGTCGGCGAGCCTGACTTCGCCACTTGGCTCGACATGACCGAGGCCGAGCGCGAGGCCGCCCAAGCGAATCGCTGGTGCCGCATCAGGAGTGGTGCCCTGGAGGGCTGGGTCGCCGGCCGCTACCTCGTCGAAGACGAAAATATCGGCGCGGTCTGCCCGCCGCGCTGACGGCGTGCGGCGCAGTGCCGTCACGACTTTTTCAGCGGCCTGCTAGGCGACGCGCCGCGGACGGGCTATCAGGGACGCCCTGGTTCGATTGTTGCCGAGGGGTGTGACATGAAGTGGCTGCCGGCCGGGCTCTTCGCCCTGTTCCTTGCCGTTGGCGGCACCGTCGCCGCGCAGCCGGGCGTGCTCGGGCTCGGCACCATGGCGGCGGGCTCGCTCAGCTACGGTACCGGCTCGGTGATTGCCGAGATGATGGTGGACGACCTCGAGCTCGAGACCCGGGTCCAGCCGCATTCGGGCGAGTCGACCCTGCTCGACCTGCTGGCCGCGGGCGAGCTCGACTTCGCCGTCGCCAACGCGCTCGAAGCCGCCGAGGCCTCGACCGGCGAAGGCGGCTTTGCCGGCCGGCCACTGGACGAACTTCGCATCGCCGCTGTCCTTTATCCACTGCGCGTCGGCCTGTTCGTGCGCGCCGACAGTGACATCCAGACCATCGCCGACCTCGCCGGCCGCCGCGTGACCGCCGGCTTCTCGGCGAGTACGGCGATCGCCACGCTCCTCGAGGCAGCGCTCGCCGGCGGTGGTCTCGCGACCGCCGACATCGTGCCGGTGCCGGTCACCAACGTCGTCGCCGGTGCCGAGCAGTTCGCCGATGGCCGGAGCGACGCCTTCTTCTTCGCCATCGGGGCTGCCAAGGTGGCCGAGATCGACGCCACGACGCCCTTGCGCCTCTTGCCGCTCGAGGGCGACGAGGCGGCGCGAGCCCGTGTCCAGGCCGTGGTCGCCGAGGCCTATATCGACGAGCTGGCCGCCGGACCCGGCCTGGTCGGGCTCGCCGGCCCGACACCCGTGCTCGCCTTCGACAACCTGCTCTTGACCAGCACGGCCACAGCCCCCGCGGTCGTCGCCGCGGTCGTGGGCGGGCTGGCCCGCAACCACGAGAGCCTGATGGCCGCGTTCCCCCCGTTTCGCGGCCTCGATCCAGACGGGCTGACGAAGACCGGCCTGCGTACCCCCTTTCACCCGGCGGCCCTCGAAGCGGCCGCCGACTGAAGGCCCAGCGGGTGCCGGAACGGCTCGAGGCCTGGGTCGAGAGCACCCGCCGCCTCCTGCAGGTCGCCATGCTGGTCGGCCTCGGGGCCTGGGTCCTCGATCTGCCGGGCCGGTTCGGTCTCTTGCTCTATACCGAGCAATATCTGGCCTTCGCCGCCGGCCTCGCGGTCACACTGGCTTTGCTCGACCGATCGACGACGGCCCGCCCGGTTGCCTTTCGCCTCGCCAACCACGCCTTCGCGGCCCTGGTGCTCGCCGCCTTCCTCTGGGTATCGATTGTCTACCCCGACCTCGAGCGCCGCCTGGCGCTGACCCCGCCGCACGCCGTGGCACTCGGCCTCGTCATGATCCTGGGCGTGCTCGAAGCCGTCCGCCGGCGCACCGGTCGTTTCCTGCCGTTGCTGCTGCTTTTCTTGGTCGTGATCGCCCTCTTTCTCGGCCCGGAGCTGCCGAGCGCGCTCGCCACCCGGGCGGTCAGCCCCGAGCGCCTCACCGTCTATCTCGCCTTCGACACCAACGCGCTGCTCTCCCGGCTGCTGCACGTGGCGGCCGTGACCATCGCACCCTTCATCCTCTTCGGTGCACTGCTCAACGGCTTCGGCGCCGGCATCGCGCTGACCCAGCGGATCGCCCAGCTCGTCCAGAACGCGCCGGGCGGCCCGGCCAAGGCCTCGGTCCTCGGATCCGCCGGCTTCGGCCTCGTCTCCGGCAGTGCGGTCGCCAATGTGACCACCGTGGGCGGGCTCTCGATCCCGATGATGGTTCGCGCCGGCTACCCCCGCCACCATGCGGCGGCGATCGAAGCCGTGGCCTCGACCGGCGGCCAGCTCCTGCCGCCGATGATGGGGGCCGTGGCCTTTCTCATGGCCGAGTTTCTGGAGATTCCCTACCGTCAGGTGGCGCTGGCCGCCATCGCCCCCGGCCTCCTCTTCTACGTCGCCCTCTATCTCGCCATCGACTTCGAAGCCAGGTGCCGACCCACGATCTCGAGCGGGCCGCCACCGACACTGCCGACGCTCGCCGCACCCGCCCATCCCTGGCGCTACCTGATCGCCGTTCTCGTCCTCGTCCACCTGCTCTTCGTCGAAGGCCGCTCGCCGCAGCAGGCCGGGCTCTATGCGACGCTGGCGTTGATCGTCTGCCACCTCGCCTGGCCCCTCTCCGGCATCCTGGACCGCCTCCGCGACACTGGCCGGCAACTCTTGGCCGCCACCGCGACCATCGCCGACATCGTGATCCTCGCCGCCGCTGCCGCCCTGGTGATCGGGGTTCTCAACCTCACCGGCCTCGCCTTCGCCTTGACGCTGCAGATGCTGGCGCTCAGCGGTGGCCTGCTCGTCCCGCTGCTCGGTCTGTCGGCCGCGCTCAGCATCGTCCTCGGCCTCGGCATGCCGACCGTGGGCGTCTATGTCCTCCTCTCGACGCTGGCCGCCCCGGCGCTGATCACGCTCGGCACCGAGCCGATCGCGGCGCACCTCTATCTGCTCTATTTCGGCATGCTCTCGATGATCACCCCACCCATCGCGATCGCCAGCTTCGCCGCGGCATCGGTCGCCGGGGCCGCGCCCTGGCCGACGGCCTTCAAGGCGGTGCGCCTGTCGGCCGCCATCTACGTCGTGCCGATCGCCTTCGTCACCCAGCCGGAACTGCTCTTGACCGGCGACCTCTGGCACTGGGCCACCGCCTTTGCCCGCTGCCTGCTGGCGATCACCCTGACGACGGCGGCCACCATCGGCGCCGCCGCCCGCCCGTTCGGCTGGCCTACCCGGCTCCTGGCGCTCGGCCTGGCCGCCGGCAATCTCGCCGGCTTCGATCGAGGTCTGCCGGACGGCTTGCTGCTGGCGGCCTTCGTCGGCGGCGCGCTACTCCTCTTCCAATTGGTGCGCCAGCCGGCGAGGCCGGGGCGCCCGGTCCTTTGAGCCCGACCCTCGACAGGCAGCGCCACTTCACGTTAGAAGCCTCGCCCGGCGAGGCGCCGGCCGCGCGAATGGCCGGCTGCCCAGGACCTTCGAGGGAGCAGGATGGACGACCGCACGACCACCGTCGGGGCTGCACCGACACGGGCACCGCAACTCGCCGTCTGGGCCTCGGCCGCGCGGCTGCGCACCCTGCCGGCCTCGGTGGCCCCGGTCCTGATCGGCGTCGTTCTCGCCTATAGCGACGGTCTCGGCCACGCGCCGGCGGCCATCGCGGCGCTCTTCGGTGCCATCCTGATCCAGATCGGTACCAACTACGCCAACGACTATTTCGACTTCGTCAAAGGGGCGGATACGGCCGAACGCCAAGGCCCCAGGCGTGCCGTCCAGTCGGGCCTGGTCTCGCCCGAGGCGATGCGCCGGGCCACCATCCTGGTCTTCGGCCTCGCCGTTCTCGTCGGCCTCTACCTCGTCTGGCGCGGCGGCTGGCCGATCGTCATTGTCGGTGTGGCCTCCATCGCCTGCGGCGTGCTCTATACCGGCGGCCCGTTCCCGCTCGGCTATCGCGGCCTCGGCGACGTCTTCGTGCTCCTGTTCTTCGGGCCGGTGGCCACGGCCGGCACCTATTGGGTCCAGGCCCTGGAGCTCGGTTGGCTGCCGATCCTGGCCGGCCTCGGCCCGGGGCTGATCTCGACCGCGATCCTGGCGGTCAACAATCTCCGCGACCGCGAGACCGATGCCAAGGCCGGCAAGCGGACGCTGGCGGTGCGCCTCGGCGCCCGCTTCACCCGGATCGAGTACACCGCCTGCATCGTCATGGCCTGCCTCGTGCCCGCGAGCTTTCTTGCCGCGGGTATTGCCGGGCCGACCATTCTCCTGCCGCTGGCCACCCTGGTCGTCGCCATCCCGGTCAACCATACCGTCTGGACCAAGACCGACGGTCCGACCTTGAACGGGGCGCTGGCCGATACCGGCAGACTCTTGATGCTCTATGCCGTCCTCTTCTGCATCGGCTGGGTCCTGTCGGAGGCCTGAGAGGCTTCGGCGAGCCTGCAGATCTCAGCGGTCAGCCGGCGAAACAGCAGGATATGCGCCGGCTGCATCGCCCGCCAATAGAGCACGCCGGCCAGCCCGTCGGGCTCCCAGTAGGCGGTCACGGTGAGCCGCGTGACCCGTGGCTTGGCGCGGATGGCGAACTCGAGCACCCCGTCGCCCGGCGCCTTCATCTTGAAGACGAGGGCCAAGAGCTCGTGTGGCTCGGCTGCCAGCACCTCCCAACTGTCGATCCGATCACCCGGCCGCAGCTCGCCGTCCGTCGTCCGGCCGCGCTGCATGCCGGGCCCGCCGACCAGCGCATCCAGCCATTCGCGCATCGTCCAGAGCGCGTTCATCGCATAATAGCGATTGTCGCCGCCGATCCCGGTCACCACCCGCCAGACCGCGGCGGGCGTCGCCCGGGTGATGTGCGCGCCGCCGGCCTTGAAGGTGAAGCTGCGATAGGCGGAAAGATCGGTCGGCATGCTTTCGGCGCTTTCATCCTGCGGCGGAACAGGCCGAGCATAGCCACAAATTCGGCGGCCGAAACCCCACCGGCCGGACGCGGCACGCGCCTCGCCGATTGACAGCCGGCCGTTGCCTTGCTGTCACCTCGTGCCGAACCGCGCCGAACGGAACCGAAGCGGCGGCGCAGCGGAAGGGATGCCATGAGGATCGCCGTCACCGGGGCCACGGGTTTCATCGGCAGCCGGCTGGTCGCCTTGTTGGGCGAAGAGGGCCATGACGTCGTGGTCTTGAGCCGCAGTGCCGGTCGCGCCAGGACCGTCTTTCCGCAAGCACGCTACCCCTCGGTGGAGATCGTGGCTTACGACCCGCTGGAACTCGGTGACTGGGTGAGCGCTCTCGACGGTGTCGACGGCGTCGTGCATCTGGCCGGCGCCCCCATCGCCGGGCGGTGGACGCCAGACTTCAAGCACGCCATTCGCCAGAGCCGCGAGGTCGGCACCCGCCGGCTGATCGAGGCGCTGGCGCAGGTGCAGAACCGCCCGCCCGTCCTGGTGAGCTCGTCCGCCTGCCGCTACTACGGCATCAGCGACACCGCCAGCTTCGACGAGACCAGCCCGCCCGGCGATGGCGACGACTTCTTGAGCAATACCTGCATCGTCTGGGAGAGCGAGGCCGTGAAGGCCAACGCACTCGGCATCCGCACGGTCATCCTCCGCCACGGCTTCGCGCTGGCGTTGACCCCGCGCTTTCGCCAGACGCTCTTGACCTTTCGGCGTTTCGCCGGTGGCCGGGTGGGTTCGGGGCGGCAATGGATCTCCTGGATTCACCTCGACGACACCGCCCGGCTGATCCTCCAGGCGCTGACCGACGCGACGATGACCGGCCCCTACAACGCCACGGCGCCGCGGCCCGTGCGCATGGCCGATTTCGGGCGACATCTGGGGGCCGTGGTCGGCGGCCGGCTGAGCCTGCCGGTCCCGTCCTTCGTCATCGAGCAGATCTTCGGCGATGGTGCCACCGTCATCCTCGACGGCCAGCGCGTCCTCTCCAAGCGTCTCGCCGAGACCGGCTTTCGATTTCGCCACACGGACCTCCGAGAAGCCCTGGCCTCGATCTTCTGAGCCGCCTCGATTTGATGTGGATCAAGACGCTCTACGTCACCATGCCCTAAGTGTCGGACATCCCTCACGGATCGGCAGGACCGAGGACGAGAACGTGACGCGTTGACGATTCATCGGCTGAGAAAAGGGCTGGATCTGCCGCTCGCCGGCAGTCCCGAGCAGGTGATCCAGGCGGTGGACGGGGCGAGTGCCGCGGTAGCGTTGCTCGCGGCCGACTGGATCGGCCTCAAACCTGCCTTTCGTGTCGAGGAAGGCACCGAGGTGCGCCGCGGCCAGCTCCTCTTCGAAGACCGTGCCACCCCGGGCGTGCGCTACACCGCCCCTGTCACCGGCCGTGTCGTCGCGATCAATCGCGGTGCGAGGCGAGCGTTCGTCTCCTTGGTGATCGCCGTCGCCGAAGGCGACGAGGACGTGCCGTTCGCGCACTTCGAAGGCTTGCCGCCGGACCGGCTCGATGCTGGAAGAGTGCGCGCCCTCTTGCTCGAATCCGGCCTCTGGACCGCCCTTCGCACCCGGCCGTTCTCGCGCGTGCCGCCACCTGACAGCGCGCCCGAAGCGCTGTTCGTCACCGCCATGGACACCCGCCCGCATGCCCCTTCGGTCGATACCGTGCTCGCCGGCCGCCTGGCGGACTTCACCACCGGCCTCGCCTGCCTCGCCCGGCTGACGCCGGGGCCGACCTATCTCTGCTGCGCCGAGGACAGCATCGCCGCCGTCGACCTTCCCGGCATCAGCCTCGCCCGGTTCGCCGGGCCGCATCCGGCCGGCAATGCCGGCACGCACATCCACATCCTCCACCCGGCCGACCTCGAGCGCACCGTCTGGCATATCGGCTACCAGGACGTGCTGGCCATCGGTCGCCTCTTCACCACCGGCACGCTCGACGCCGAGCGAATCGTGGCCTTGGCCGGTCCCGGCGTCACGCGGCCGCGGCTGCTGCGGACCCGGCTGGGGGCCGCCACCGATGGCCTGGCCGAGGGCGAGCTGGAGCCCGGTACCCATCGCCTGGTATCGGGCTCGGTGCTCGACGGTCGGACGGCGATGGGCCCGATCACCGGCTATCTCGGCCGCTTTCACCAGCAGCTCTCGGTCGTGCCCGAGCCCACCGAGCGCGAGCTCTTCGGCTGGATCAGGCCGGGCGGCGACAAGTTCTCGATCTGGCGGGTGGTGGAGAGCGCCTTTCGCAAACCGACGGCCCTCAGGCTCACGACGTCGACCAATGGCGGGCCGCGCGCCATGGTGCCGATCGGCGCCTTCGAGCGGGTAATGCCTCTCGACCTCTTGCCCACCTTTCTCCTCCGCGCGCTCTTGATGGGCGACATCGAGCGGGCCCTCGAGCTCGGCTGCGTCGAACTCGACGAAGAGGACCTCGCACTCTGCACCTTCGTCTGCCCGGGCAAGGCCGAATACGGGCCGCTGCTGCGCGAGGCCCTTTCCCGGATCGAGAAGGAGGTCGCCTGATGCGGCAGTTGCGCCGGCTGCTCGATCGCGCGGGCGAACCGTTCCAAAAAGGCGGCAGGCTCGAGCGCTATCACCCGCTCTACGAGGCCGTCGACAGCTTCTTCTACGCCCCGGGCGACACCACGAAGACCGGCGCGCACGTGCGCGACGCCATGGACCTCAAGCGGATGATGATCCTGGTCGTCGTCTCGCTCGTCCCCTGCGTGCTGATGGCCCTCTACAATACCGGGCTGCAGGCCAATCTGGTGATCGACCCGGCCCGAACGGATGCCCTCGAGGGCTGGCGCCACGCCCTCCTGCAGGGCCTGGGCATCGGCTACGATCCGTCGAGCATCTTCGCCAACATGGCGCACGGTGCGCTCTATTTCCTGCCGCTCTACATCGTCACCATGGTGGTCGGGCTCACCTGGGAGGTGCTCTTCGCGGTCGTCCGCCGGATCGAGGTCAACGAGGGCTTCTTCGTCACCGGCCTGCTCTATCCCCTGATCCTGCCGCCCGATCTGCCGCTCTGGATGGCGGCTTTGGGCATCAGCTTCGGGGTGGTGATCGCCAAGGAAGTGTTCGGCGGCACCGGCATGAACTTCGTCAACCCGGCCCTGGCCGCCCGCGCCTTCGTCTTCTTCGCCTACCCGGCCCAGATGTCGGGCGATCCGGTCTGGGTGGCAGCCCCCACCGACGTCAGGATCGACGGCTGGACGGCGCCGACGCCGCTGGCCGAGATGCGGCTGGGCTACGGGCCGATCGAGACCCAGGGCCTCTCCTGGTGGGACGCGTTCTTGGGCTTCATCCCGGGCAGCCTGGGCGAGACCTCGGCGCTGGCCTGTCTCGTCGGGGCGGTGATCATCATCGTCACCGGCGTCGGCTCCTGGCGGACCATGGCAGCGGTCGTCGTCGGCACCATCGGCATGGCCGGCCTGTTCAACCTCATCGGCTCCGAGACCAACTACTGGTACGGCATGCCCTTCTGGTGGCACATGGTGCTCGGCAGCTGGGCGTTCGCCACCGTCTTCATGGTCACCGATCCCGTGACCTCGCCCTTCACCGACGCCGGCAAATGGGTCTACGGCATCATCATCGGCGCGATGATCGTCTTGATCCGCGTGGTCAACCCGGCCTACCCGGAATCGGTGATGCTGGTCATCCTCTTCATGAACGTCATGGCACCGCTGATCGACCAGGTCTTCGTTCGCGCCAACATCAAGCGCCGGCAGGCCCGCCATGGCTGAGGCGAGCACCGCCCGCGACGTCAACGCGCCCGGCTACACGATCCGTTTCGCGCTGGTCGTCTGCCTGATCTGCGCCGCCGTCGTCGCCACCGCCGCCGTCCTGCTCGAGCCGCGCCAGGCCGCCAATGCCCGGCTCTACATGGAAAAGAACGTGCTGATCGCGGCCGGACTGGCAGAACCGGGCGACGATCTGTCGATTGCCGACGTCGATGCGCTCTTCAACCGTTATGTCGAGGCCCGCCTCGTCGACCTTGAGACGGGTGAGCTGGTGCCCGAGAACGCCGTCGATGCGCGGGCCTTCGACCAGCGGGCGGCACGCTCCGATCCGGAGAGCAGCCGGCCGGCGCCGGCCAACAAGGCCGGCATCCATCGTCTGCCGGAACGGGCCGTGGTCTATTTCATCCGCCGCGACGAGGCGGTGGACGAGTTGGTGCTCGCGGTCGAGGGGCTCGGCATGTGGGGGACGATGTACGGCTTCGTCTCGCTCGATCCCGACGCCAACACGGTCCGCGGCCTGACCTATTACGAGCATCGCGAGACCCCGGGCCTGGGTGCGGAGGTCGCGAGCCCGGTCTGGCAGCGGGTCTGGCAGGGCCGGAAGATCTACGACGACCAGTGGCGCGCCCGAATCACCGTGATCAAGGGCATCGCAGGCTCCCCCGAGGACGATCCCTTGCACGTCGACGGGCTCTCCGGCGCCACCGTCACCAGCAATGCCGTCACCAACCTCATGCAGTTCTGGCTCGGCCCGCACGGCTACGGGCCCTTTCTCGATCGATTCCGCAACGGGGAGGCAGACACTTGAGCACGGTCATCGGCAGCGGACGCCCGGCGCGGTTCACGTTCGGCCCGAACGAGCGGGCGACGCTCACCGACCCCTTGATCGCCAACAACCCGATCACCGTGCAGATGCTGGGCGTCTGCTCGGCCCTGGCGATCACGACCAGGGTCGACAACGCGGTGGTGATGAGCGTCGGCGTCATCCTGGTCGCGATGATCGCCAGCCTCGCGGTCAGCCTGATCCGTGAGCGCATCCCGACCGCGATCCGGATCATCGTCCAGCTCGCGATCATCGCGTCCCTGGTGACCGTCTTCGATCAGGTCCTCGAGGCCACCTTCTACGAAATCTCGCTCGAGCTCTCGGTCTTCGTCGGCCTGATCATCACCAACTGCATGGTCCTCGGCCGGGCCGAGGGCTACGCCATGCGCCACCCGCCTTTTCCGGCCGTCCTCGACGCCCTGGGCAATGCGCTCGGCTACGCGCTGATCCTCATCGTCGTGGCCGCCACCCGCGAACTCCTGGGCGTCGGCAAGCTGCTCGGCTTTCAGGTCCTCCCGCTCACCCGGGACGGCGGCTGGTACGAGCCCAACGGGCTGATGGTGCTGCCGCCCTCCGCCCTCTTCGTCATCGGCCTCTTGATCTGGGCGATGCGGACCTGGTGGCCTTCTCTGGTGGAGAAGGATTGATGGAGCACTTCATCAACCTCCTGATCCGCGCCGTTTTTCTCGAGAACCTCGCACTCGCCTACTTCCTCGGCATGTGCTCCTATCTCGCCTGCTCGAAGAAGATGGAGACGGCGATCGGCCTCGGCCTCGCCGTCGTCTTCGTCCAGACGCTGACCGTGCCCCTGAACAACATCTTGATGCGCGGCCTGCTCGACGAGGGGGCGCTTTCCTGGCTCGGCCCGACCTTCGCCGAGATCGACCTCCGCTTTCTCTCCTTCATCCTCTTCATCGCCGTGATCGCCGCTGCCGTGCAGATCGTCGAGATGGCGATCGACCGCTTCCTCCCGGCCCTCTACACCTCCTTGGGCGTGTTCCTGCCGCTGATCGCCGTCAACTGCGTGATCCTCGGCGGCTCGCTCTTCATGCAGGAGCGCGACTACACGCTGCCTGAGAGCATCGTCTTCGGCTTCGGTTCGGGCTTCGGCTTCGCCATCGCCATCGTGGCGCTGGCCGCCATCCGCGAAAAGCTGAGCTATTCCAACGTGCCCGAGGGCCTGAAGGGGCTCGGCATCACCTTCATCGTCGTGGGCCTGATGTCGATGGCCTTCATGGTCTTCTCCGGGATCCAGCTCTGATGGTCGTGATCCTGCTCGCCATCCTGGTCTTCACCGCCGTCGTGCTGGCCCTGGTTCTCGTCCTCATGGCCGCCCGCCGCCAGCTGGTCGCCACGGGTGACGTCGCCATCGTCGTCAACGAGGACGAGACGGCGCCACTGCAGACCCGCGCCGGTCAGACGCTGCTGGGTGCCCTGACCGAGGCGCGCATCCTCATTCCCTCGGCCTGCGGCGGCAAGGGGTCCTGCGGCGTCTGCGATGTGGTGGTGAGGGAAGGGGGGGGTGCCTTGATGCCGACCGAAACCCCTTTCATCCCGCCGGGCAAGGCCAAGCGCGGCCACCGGCTGGCCTGCCAGGTCAAGGTCAAGGGCGACATGCGGATCGAACTCGCACCCGAGATCTTCAACGCCAGGGAATGGGCGTGCTCGGTCATCAGCAACCGAACGGTCTCGAGCTTCATCAAGGAGCTGAAGCTGGCCCTGCCCGAGGGCGTCACGGTGCCGTTTCGCGCCGGCGGCTACATGCAGCTCCGCTGCCCGGCGCACGAGCTCTCGTTCGAGGAGTTCGACATCGCCCCCGAGCACCGCCCGGACTGGGACAAGTTCGACCTCTGGCGCTTCCGCTCCGTCGTGCCCGAGCCGGTCGAGCGCGCCTACTCGCTCGCCAGCTATCCGCTCGAAAAGGATCACCTCCTCTTTACCATCCGCATCGCCTTCCCACCCGGCTATCGGGACGACATCCCGCCCGGTATCGTCAGCTCGTGGCTCTTCAACCTGAAGGAGGGCGATCCGGTGACTGCCACCGGCCCCTTCGGCGAGTTCTATGCGAGGGAGACCGAGAACGAGATGTGCTTCATCGCCGCCGGCGCCGGCATGGCGCCGATGCGCTCGCACATCCTGGACCAGCTGCTCAGGCTGAAATCGACGCGCAAGATGAGCTTCTGGTATTCGGCCCGGAACCTCTCCGAAGCCTTCTACGTCGAGGCGTTCGACCAGCTCGCGGCCGAGCACCCCAACTTCACCTGGCACCTCGTCCTCTCCGAGCCCAGGCCGGAGGACGACTGGACCGGGCCCATCGGCCTGGTCCGCCAGCAGGCCCTGAAGAAGCTCTACCTCGACCACCACCCGGCACCCGAGGACATCGAATACTATCTCTGCGGCCCGGCGGTGATGAACAACACCATGACCGCCATGCTGCTCGATCTCGGTGTCGACCGGGAAAACATCATGTTCGACGATTTCGGCTTTTAGGAGCGATCATGACCCAGACCGTCGCCGAGGCACTGGCGCTCAAGACCGGGCAGGGCCGGCTCGTCACCATCGCCGCCGGGGCCACCGTTCGAGACGCCGTCGAGACCCTCGTCGCCGAGCGGCTGGGTGCGGTGTTGATCGAGAACGAGGACGGCCTGATCGACGGCATCTTCACCGAGCGCGACCTCTTGCGCCGCGTCGTCCACGGCAGGCGCGATCCCGACACCACGCCGATCTCGCTGGTGATGACCCGCGACGTCCGCTTCGTTTCGCCGGGCACCACCATCGAGGCGGCCCTGGCGCTGATGCACGTCAACCGCTTTCGCCACCTTCTGGTCATGGACGGTCCGCGGGTTTTGGGCCTCGTCTCGATCGGTGACATGGCGGGCCAACTCCTGCAGCACGGCGAGGGCCGTTTCGAGGCAGAGGTGCGCCAGCAGGCACGGACAACCGCTGCGGAGGAGCAGAGCTGATGGACGCCCTCTTGACCACGGTCACCAAACACCTGCCCCGTCGCCGGGTACTCTGGGGCTTGGGCGCCATCGCCGGCCTCGGCCTCGCCGGCCCGGCCTTTCGCCCAGAAGTCGATGCGACACCCGCCGCTTATGTCCTCGACGGTGCCACCATGGGTACCACCTACACGGTCAAGATCGCCGGCCGCAGCCTCGGGGCCGCCCGGCTCGAAGCGCTCCATGCCGACGTCGATGGCGCGTTCAGGGCCGTCGACGAGCGCATGTCGCTCTATCGCCCGACCTCCGAGCTCAGCCGCTTCAATGCTCACCCTGCCGGCCGGCTGGAGGTCTCGGCCGCACTCTTCGAGGTGCTGGAAGCTGCTGGCGACGTCGCGCGCTGGTCCGCTGGCGCCTTCGATCCGACCGTGGCTCCCCTGGTCGATGCCTGGGGCTTCGGCCCGAGCGGCCCGCACGGCCTGCCGTCGGCGGCCGCACTGGCCGATCAGCGGAAAACCATCGGCCACGCCGGGCTCGCCCTCGATCCCGCCGGCCGCACCGCCCGCAAGGCGCACAGCGGCCTCGCCCTCGATCTCGGCGGCATCGCCAAGGGCAAGGGTGTGGACGAAGCAGCGCGGGTCCTGGCCGCTGCCGGCATCGAGGATTTCATGGTCGAGGCCGGCGGTGAGATCGTCACCCGGGGGCTGAACGCCGCCCGGCGCCCCTGGGCGATCGGCATCGAGGAACCCGACGCCTGGCCCCGCCGCGCCCGCCTCGTCCTTCCCTCGAGCGGCGAGGCGATCGCCACCTCGGGCGACTACCGCCTCTATGCCCTGCACGCGGGCGCGCGCTACAGCCATGCGATCGACCCCGGGACGGCACGCCCGATCGGCCATGGGCTCGCCTCGGTCAGCGTCGTCGCGAGCGATGCCATGCGCGCCGATGCGCTCGCCACCGCACTGCTCGTCCTCGGCCTCGAGCGCGGCCTGGCCTTGGCCGAAGAAGCCGGGCTCGCCGCCCATTTCATTACCAGAGACGCCACCGGAGAACTCGCGGACCAGAGCAGCAGCGCCTTCGCCGCCCGTGTGGCCGCAAAGCCGTCGGCCTGAGCCGGCGGCAAGCCCATGCCGACCACCCTCGTTCCGGTCTTTCTCTTGGCACTCGCGGCCTTCGTCCTGGCCGTGGCCCTGATGGCGATCGGCGTCATCATGAAACGCCCCTGCCTGCGCGGCTCCTGCGGCGGGCCCGGCCTCGCTTGCCTCGGCTGCCCCAATCGCCGGCGCGGCGATGCGCCCTGAAACGCGGCTCAGTCGAGCCGCATGCGCAATGGCTCGCTCGGCACCTCGAGCGGCAGGGCCCGGAGCTTCTTCTCGACTTTCGCCATGAAGGCCGCCCGACTCTGCGGCGTCGAGCTGTCCATCTTGTAGTGCGCGGCCCAGAAGGTCTTGGCCCGGGGATGCACCAGTGCTCGGATGCCCCGCATCACGATCCGCCGCCCGGGATCGCCGACCCAGCGCGTCCAGAGCCAGGGTGCCCCATAGGTCGAAACCCCGCCGATGCAGCCGATATGTTGCAGCAGCGGCTGGACCGGCTGGTTGCCCACCGGCATCGCGAAGGTGACGTGCGGGACGAACACCCGATCGAGCCAGCCCTTGAGGATCGCCGGCTGGCCGTACCACCAGGTGGGATAGACGAAAACCAGGCCAGTGCACCAGGCGAGCTGCTCCAGATGCGCCCGCACCGGCGCGATATTGGCACCCACGTCGTGATAGCTCAGCCGCTCGGCCTCGCTCATCACGGCCGTGAAGTTCTCCGCATAGAGGTCTAGATTGCGGACCTCGTGCCCGCACTCCTGAAGTGTCGTGCAAACCAGCGTGTTGAGCGAACGGTTGAAGCTCTCGGCCACCGGGTGCGCATGGACGACCAGGGCGCGCATCAGAACCGTTCCATCGCCCGGCCGACCTTGTCGATGAAGCCCTTGCGCTTCGCCTCCGAGGCGACGTTCAGGTGATAGAGCGCCAGGTACTGGACGGGCGCGCCCTTCGCCACGAACCAGCGGAGATAACGCTTGATCATCTTCCTGGGCGGGTCACCCACCGCAAAGGCCCGGGTCCACGGCCGCCCATAGGTCGAAACACCGATCACCTTGCCGATATTCTGCAGCATCGGCTTGACGCTGGCCGGATCGGAGATGTCGAAGCCCACCCCGGGCATGAAAAGCCGGTCGAAGAAGCCCTTGAGCATGGCCGGCGGCCCGAACGACCAGGTGGGGAATTGCACCACCAGCCCCTCGGCCGCCCGGAGCCGCTCGACATAGGTCTCCAGCCCCTGCTGGTTCACGCTCTCGTCGTGGTAGCGCCGCCGGCCCTCGGCCGAGAGCACCGGATCGAACCCCTCGGCATAGAGATCGCAGAGATCGACCGCATGCCCGGCCCGCTCGAGGGCAGCCAGAGCCGCCGCCCTGATCCCACCGTGAAAGCTCTCGTCGAGCGGGTGACAATAGAGGTAGAGCACCCGCATCAGGCATCGCCGACGGCAAAAGCCTCGATCTCGATCAAGAAGTGCGGCTCGGCCAGCGCCTTGACGGCCACCAGCGTCGAGGCCGGCCACGGCTCCTCGATCCAGGCGTTGCGGATCGGCATGTAGAGGGCGCGAAAGGCGGGATCCGTCAGGTAGGTCGTGAGCTTGACGATGTGCCGGCGCTCGAGGCCCGCCGCGTCGAGGATCGCCTGGATATTGGCGAAGACGACCTCGGTCTGTCCCTCGACCGTATCCGGCACCCGGCCATCCGCCGTCATCCCGACCTGCCCCGCCATGTGCAGCACGGGCGGGGGCCCGTCGACGAGAATCCCGTGGTTGTAGCTGCCGAACGGACGGTGGATAGTCGTCGGCGTGATCGCCCTGCGTCGCATCGAATCGTTCCCTTCCCGTTTCGGAGGCCCTGGATTTGTCCCGTCTGCCGCGCCCCTACTGGCACGAAATGCGTAGCGCCGATTTCGCCCATGTCGATCCCGAAAGCTGGGTGGCGCTGCTCCCGGTCGGTGCGGTGGAGCAGCACGGCCCGCATCTGCCGGTCATGGTCGACGCCTGCATCAACCAGGGCATCGTCGCCCGCATGCTGGCGCTGAAGCCGGAAACGCTGCCCGTCACGGTGCTGCCGATGACCTGGGTCGGCCGCAGCGAGGAGCATATCGATTTCCCCGGCACGCTCACCCACACCGCCGAGACGCTCAGACGCATGTGGTACGAGATCGGCGCCAGCGTGGCCCGGGCTGGGGTCAAAAAGCTCCTCGTCCTCAACAGCCACGGCGGCCAGATCCAGGTGATGCAGATCGTCGCCCGCCAGCTCCGCATCGACCACGACATGTTCGTGGCCTGCCTGCAATGGGGCCAGCTCGGCCTGCCAGAGGGTGTCATCGACCCGGCCGAGCGCCAGCACGGCATTCATGCAGGCGAGCTCGAGACCGCGCTGATGCTGGCGCTCCGCCCCGAACTCGTCAGCATGGAAAACGCCGCCGACTTCGTGCCGCTCTCGAAGCGCGAGGCCAACCGCTTTCCCATCCTCATGGGCCTGGGTGCGGCGGGCTTCGGCTGGCAAGCCCAGGACATCGACGTCAGCGGTGCTGCCGGCAATGCGGCGGCCGCCGACGCCGAGCGCGGCCGACAGGTCATCGATCACGTGGCCGGCAGGCTGGTGTCGCTGCTCGACGAAGTTTCCCGCTATCCGCTCGCCAATCTGCACGACGGGCCGCTGCCGCAGGAGGTGGTGACGGGGCGGTGCTGAAACGGATCGAGCAGCCGGTGCCATGTCTCTCGCCGCCGGTCGTCCATCTTTTGCGAGCGAGCGTGGAACCAAGCCGCGCCGTGCCGGCTTCAGCTGGATCACCGCACCCGTCGGCGCGGCTGTCGTCAGTCAGCGAGGCACGGCACCCTTGGACCATATCTCCCTCGACCTCTGGGCCGCCAACCTCCAGGTCCAGCCGCCCGACCTCGAGGCCTGGTTGACCGGCGTCGAGCGGCGGCTGGCCGAAGCGGCGGCGCGCGGCGCGCAGCTCTTGGCGATGCCCGAGTTCGCCTGCGCGCAATGGATCGCCTTTGCCCCAGCCGATCTGCCGCCGGCAGGGCAGCTCGGCTGGCTCGCCGACATCGGCGGCGGCGCGCTCCGCTCGATGGCGAGACTGGTCGAGCACTATGGGGTGGCCCTGCTGCCCGGCACGATTCCCCAGGGCATGGGCGAGCGGAACGGCGTGCCGGTCTTTACCAATCGGGCATGGCTGCTGACGCCCGAAAGCGGGATGTTTCACCAGGACAAGCTGAGCCTCACGCCGCTCGAGGAGCAATCGGCGGCCGGGCTGACGGTGCAGGGCGATCGGGTGAACGTGATCACCTGGAACGGGCTCAGGATCGCCATCGCCGTCTGCCTCGATGTCGAATACACGGCCCTTTGGGCGCGGCTCGGCCAGCTCGATCTCGACCTGGTCCTCGTGCCGGCGAAGACCGACCTGATCACCGGCTACAACCGCGTCTTCGCCTGCGCTCGGACCCGCGCCATCGAGCTGCAGACCGCGGTCTGTGTCGTGGGCGCGGTCGGCGAGCCGCTGGGGCGCCCGGCGACCGATACCGGAATCGGCGGTGCCGCGGCCTTCCTGCCCTGCGACGTCTCGGTTTCGCTCGATGGCGTCTTCGCGGCCTTGGCCCCGCACGCCGCCACCGACGGCAATCCCGTGCTGGTGGTCCCGAACCTGCCGGTCGGCCAATGCCGTCGCATCAGAAACGGCGCCGCCGAGGCCGAGGTCTGCCCGGCATCCTGGCCGGCCGACCACTTGGCGATTCGGGAAGTCTGACGACGGAAAAAAACCGGGGAGGATGATCCTCTCCGGGCTCCACCGGTTGTTCAGGCGGCGCGGCGGCGGCCGAGTTGGGCCATGGCCTCGGCGACGATGGCGGCAGGCGTGATGCCGAATTCCTCGAAGAGCCGGTCGGCGGGTGCCGAGGCGCCGAAGCCGGTCATGCCGATGAAGCCACCATCCCTGCCGACATAACGGTCCCAGCCCTGGCGACAGGCGGCCTCGACGGCGATCCGCACCGGCGCCTGCCCCAAAACCTCGTCCTGATAGGCCCGAGTTTGCGCCTCGAAGAGGTCCAGGCACGGCATCGAGACCACGGTGGTACCGATCCCGTCCGCCTCGAGCAGGGCTCTGGCCTCGAGCGCCAGACCCACCTCGGCACCCGTGGCCAGCAGCGTCACCGAGGGCCGGCGCCCGGCCGCGGCCAGGACATAAGCACCTTTGGCCGACCGATTGGTATCGTCCGCATCGCGCCGGACCAGCGCCACCGGCTGTCGGCTCAAGGAGAGGATCGACGGCCCGTCGACATGGCGAAGCGCCAGCTCCCAGCACTCGGCAACCTCCACGGCATCGGCCGGGCGAAAGAGCCGGAGCCCCGGAATCGCCCGCAAGGCCGCCAGATGCTCGACCGGCTGATGCGTCGGCCCGTCCTCGCCGAGCCCGATCGAATCGTGCGTCATCACGTGGATTGTCCGCTGCCGCATCAAGGCGCCGAGACGAATCGCCGGCCGCGCATAATCGGTGAACGCCATGAACGTCCCAGCGTAAGGCAAGAGACCCCGATGCAGCGCCATCCCGTTCATCGCCGCCGCCATGGCATGCTCGCGGGCCCCGTAGTGCAGATAGCCACCACCATGAGCGCCGGCCGCGATCGCCCGGCGCTCGGCCGTCTGGGTGTTGTTCGCGGGCGTCAGGTCACCCGAGCCACCGATCATGGCCGGAATCGCCGGCACCAGGCGCTCGAGCACGTGCCCCGAGGCGAACCGCGTGGCCTCGACCCGATTCTCCTGCTGCAGCCACCGCTTGGCCTCGGCCACGAGTGCCGGCAGGTCACCGGGCAACGTACCGGCGAGGGCTGCCTCGAAGGCCTGCCGTCGCTCGGGCTCGGCCGCGGCCAGCCGTTGCTCCCAGGCGGCACGCGCGGCCACCCCCGTGGCGGCGAAAGCCTCCCAGCCGGCTTTG
>JAABSG010000449.1 GCA_011390475.1 Geminicoccaceae bacterium
CCGCGTCCAGGCAGTGATCCATGTGGTCGTGGATCAGCACCCGCTTGGCGCTGGCCACGGCCTTCTCCACCGCCTGCAGCTGCTGCGCCACCTCGAGGCAGGACTTGCCGGCCTCGATCATCTCGATCACCGCCCGCAGATGGCCATCGGCGCGCTTCAACCGGGCGATGAGTGCGGGATGGCTTGCATGGACGCGGGGTTCTGCCATAGAACGAGGCTATCCTCTCCTGGGGGATACGGCAAGGGCATTCGAGGCCGAGGTCTGCTGCGACCTGCATGCGGAATAACGTGACCAGTCAGCATGATAGTCGATGGCGGCGCTGGTGCGCCGTGGCGCTGTGTTTGTCGCTTGCCTTGTGGGCCGTCATGCCGACGCCGCCGCATCTGCCGTCGGTCATGGAGATTATCGAGCAGCACGCAGACATGATTGCCGAGCACGGGCACTCGCATGGGCTCGCGGAGGATCTTTTTTGGGCGCTGCACGGCCATGGTCCCGACGTGGCCGAGCACGATCACGGCGTCGCGACACTGACCGCCCCGCCATCGGCGCAGGTTTTTCCGCTGCCGGGCGACTCGGCCCGGCTGCTGGCCGCCTTGGAGAAGCCCTGGATCGTCTTCGGGATAGAACGACCTCCGCGCGTTTGAGTAGCCGTCTCTGATCGGGGCCGCCGACCTGCGCGGCACCGGATCGTCTATTCAGCGAACAACGGAGATCGACCGATGACCATCGCTCCAAAGCGATGGAGACGCCCCGCCATGCGGCGAGCGGCGCTCCTGACCTGTCTTGCCCTTGTTTTCCTCCTCTTCGGCACCGGCACCACCTTTGCCCACAACGTCACGCCCGGCGACGCCGGCTACATCCAGGAAATCTGGGGGGTGCATCTCGTCCCCTTCGCCTATCTGGGGGCGAAGCACATGGTGACCGGCTACGACCACATCCTCTTCCTCTTCGGCGTCGTCTTCTTCCTCTACCGGATGAAGGAGGTCGCCATCTATGTGAGCCTCTTTGCCGTCGGCCATTCGGTCACCATGCTGGCGGGCGTCTGGTTCGGCTGGGGCGTGAACGCCTACCTCATCGATGCCATCATCGGCCTCAGCGTGGTCTACAAGGCGCTCGACAATCTCGGCGCCTACCAGCGCTGGTTCGGCTTCCAGCCGAACACCAAGGCCGCGACGCTGATCTTCGGCCTGTTCCATGGCACCGGCCTCGCCACCAAGATCCTCGACTACGAGATCGCGGCGGAGGGACTCCTGCCCAATCTTTTGGCCTTCAACGTCGGCGTCGAGATCGGCCAGATCCTGGCGCTCGCCGTGATCCTGATCGTCATGGGCTACTGGCGCAAAAGCCCCGGCTTCTACCGGCAGGCCTACACCGCGAACGTGGTCATGATGTCCTTGGGCTTCATGCTCGTGGGCTACCAGCTCACCGGCTTCTTCGTCGCTGCCTGATTCTTCGGGCCGCCTGACCCTTTGGAGAAAAAGATGTTCAACAGCGAGAAACCCAGCCTCGACGAGCTGCCGAGCTCGGCCCAGCTGCTTCGTTCCACCGTCATCGCCGCGGCGAGCGCCTTGGCGATCCTGGTGACCGTCGTGCTCCCGGCAGAGTACGGCATCGACCCGACCGGTGCCGGTCGCTTGCTCGGTCTCACCGAGATGGGCGAGATCAAGACCCAGCTTGCCGAGGAGGCCGAAATGGATCGCCTGATGGAGGAAGGTCGCGACGACCAGTCGAGCGTCCTCGACGATTTCCTCAGCCTTTTCGTCGGCACTGCGCAGGCGCAGGAGGCCTGGCGTGACGCGGTCACCTTCACCCTGGCGCCGGGCGACACCGCCGAGATCAAGCTCGTCATGGTCGAGGGAAACACCGCCGAGTACGCTTGGACCGCCGAGGGTGGGCGGATCAACTTCGATCTGCATGCGCATGGCAACGGCCAGTCGATCGACTACGACCGGGGCCGCGGCGCCAGCGCCGGCGACGGCAGCATCGAGGCCCCCTTCGCCGGCGAGCATGGCTGGTTCTGGCGCAACCGCGACAATGCCGACGTCACGGTGACGCTGCAGCTGCGCGGCGACTACAGCGAGCTAAAGCAGATCGACTGACTCCGGGGCGCGCCCGCGGAACCGTCGCGGGCGCCATGGTCAGCGCCCGATGTGCTATAGCCTGCGCCATGCTAGCGGACGCCGCGCGGCTCTTGTTCGGTCTTTGGGAATGGCTATCGTGCACGTGGGCAATGCCATTGCCGCAGAGATCA
>JAABSG010000450.1 GCA_011390475.1 Geminicoccaceae bacterium
CCGAGGCGTAGGCCCGCCTGAGCGCCAGAAGCTCGGTCTCGGTCCAGGTCATTGTCGCACCACTGATGCGAGGTGGCGGCGCATCGAGATGCCTGCCAAAGCGCGCGCCCGAGCCACCGCTGTCGGTCGACGGCCGCGCACTCGGGGTCTAGGGTCACCGCGGCCGGCCTTTCTGCCCGCCAGATTTCGTGGGCTTTTCGGAGGCAGGGGGCCAAGTGTTCGGCTACGTTCGTCTTTTTCGCATGATCGGCGACGTTCTCGCCTTCGGCTTCGTCCTGACGTTCCTCGCCGCTTTCGGTCAGACCTGGTTCGTCGCTCTCTTCGCTTCCGAGGTGCGGGAGGCTTTCGGCCTTTCCCATGGTGGCTTCGGCACGCTCTTCTCGGTCGCCACGCTCGCTTCCGGGTTCACCCTGATCTGGTTGGGTGGGGTGATCGATCGCATGCCCGCCGGTGCCTATGCCACGATCGCGATGCTGGGCATCGCCGGGGCGGCACTGCTCTTCGCGTCGGCGCCGAGTGTCTGGCTCCTCGGTCTGGCCCTCTTCTGCCTGCGACTGACCGGCCAGGGCATGCTCAGCCACGCCGCCGCCACCACCATGGCCAGGCTCGATGCCACCGTGCGCGGCAAGGCACTTAGCATCGCCCAACTCGGCCATCCGGCGGGACAGGCGATCTTCCCGGCCCTCGTGGTGACAGCGATCGCCCTGGTCGGCTGGCGCTCCACCTGGCTGATCGCAGCGGTCGTTGCCGGGCTCGCCGGCATCGTGCTCGTGGTGATTCGCCGCCGTCACCTCGACCGTCGTTTGCAGCAGTCCTGCTCCCCGACACGGGTCGGCGGCACGGTGCAGCCGAGCCTGGATCGGCGTGCGGTGCTCGGTGATTCTCGCTTTTATTGGGTGCTGGTGAGCGTCGTCGCATCCTCGGCGGTCAATACCGGGTTGATCTTTCACCAACGCCTGATCGCCGAGGTGAAGGGCTGGCCGCTCTCGCTGCTCGCCGTCTCGATGACGACCTACGCCATCGCCGCCGTTGCCGGCGGCATGGTGGCGGGCCTGCTGATCGATCGCTTTCGCGTCGTCGCCCTCTTGCCCTTCTACCTGCTGTCGCTGGGCCTTGCCGGCGTGCTCTTGGGCCTTGTCGACCATCCGGCGCTGGCACTCGTCTTTTTCGGGTTGATCGGCATTTCGTCCGGTGCGTCGCACACGGTCATGAGCGCCATCTGGGCCGAAATGTACGGCACCGGGCATGTGGGCTCGATCCGCGCCATGGTACACTCGGTCTCGGTCTGCGCCTCGGCGATCACGCCCGGACTCATGGGCGTTCTCCTGGACGTCGGTGTGACGATCGAAACCATAGCGCTCGTCTCGGGCATGCTCGTCATCGGCATCAGCATCGGCAATGTCTGCTTGGTCGGCGCCGTATCGCGCGCATGAGAGAAGCGAGGAACAGAAGGTTGGGGTCTGCGCACCCGGCACTTCGTCATCGTGAGAACCAGTTGCGCTGCCGGCCGCCGAGCCAGTCGTTGCGGCCGAGCTGCCGCTGCGCTGGACGCTCGGCAGCCTCGCGGGCGGGAGCGTAATGGCGCGACGTTTCCATCGTCTTGATCGGTGCCGCCGCCTTGACCCCGAGTTTGCGCTCGACCTCCGCCCACTTGCGCACCGGCCATCGATCGGCGCCAGCGATCCAGACCGCGGCCCGGGCGTAGACCCGGCAGTCGAGCGCCTCGTTGCGCTCTCTGAGCTTCTGCCATTCGAGCTTCTGAAAGCCGCGCTTCGTGCGCGTGGTCACGAACTGCTCGGCCACGAACTGCTTGTACCATTCGCTCTCGGTCCAGCCATGCAGATGGATCGTGCCGGGCGCGAACCGCACGCGGCGGCCCGCTCCTCGTCGGTCGGCCGCTCGAGCCGAAAGGAAGCGGTCGATGGTCCAGAGCGGTCCCCCTTCCTGAGCCGCTTGCCGCCCTCGGTGGCCTCGACATAGGTCTGGCCCGAGACCGGGCTCGCCCGGTTGAAGCCCTCCACCCCCTTGACCGGGGCGACCTGGGCGAAACCGGCCCGCCTGGCACAGGCAGAGACTGCCGGCGCCTCGTAGCCGGTATCGATGGCCAGACGCATCAGCGGCAGCAGTACACCGGACTCGTGCTCCCAGGTCCGGCCGAGCAACGCATCGACCTCCGCCTGAGCGAAATACGCCGACGCCTTGCGCAGGATCTCG
>JAABSG010000451.1 GCA_011390475.1 Geminicoccaceae bacterium
GCACGCAGGGCCAAGCCGGTGGGGCCGCCGGCCATGTCGACGGTGAAGGTCACCGCTTCCAGGCGGCCCGCTGGCAGGTCCACGGGCTGGCCGAGCCAGTCGAGGAGGACGCGAGGTGCTGCATCGGCGGTCAGCGCCAGGACCGCGCTGCCGGAGGGTGCCGCCTCGCCGTTGGCGGCGATGCCGAGGCCCGGGGCCGCGACATCGAGGGTGAGCGAGCTCGGCTCGCCGGCGAGGAGGCCGTTCAAGTCGCCGATCACGGCATTGAGGGTGGCGCGCTCGCCGGCACTGGTCACGCTGCCGTCGAGATTGAGGGCCTGGCCATCCGGCTCGCCCCTGGCCCAGAGCTCGAGGCCGGTGAAGCTGCGCGCCTCGCCGGTGCGGTGGTCGAGAAAGTCGACCGTACCCTCGGTAAGGCGGATGTCGCCGATGCGAATGGTCGGCGAGCCGTCACGGCGGTCGTCGCCGCCGCTGGTGCCGCCGTGATCGTCGCGGTCGGTGTCCGGCGCCGTCTCGAGCTGCCAGCTGCCTGTGCCGTTGCTGTGCACTTCGAGTGCCAGGGTCGGCCGCTCGATCGACAGTCGATCGAGGACGATCGTGCCACCGAGATAGGCCAGGGCGTCGACCTCGAGCTCGAGCCGCTCGATTCGGGCGAGGGTGGGTGCCGTGGCCCAGTCCGGATTGGCGACGTGGAGGTCGGCCAGGGTGAGCTGAAAGGGCCGCCAGGCGCGGAACTCGAGCGGACCCTCGATCCGCACCTCGCGCTCGAACTCGGCCGAAAGCCGGCGCTCGAGTTCGGCCTTGATCGTGTCGCGCGGCAGGAGAAAGGGCAGGGCCACGGCGACGCCGATCAGGACGATCACCAGGAGCAGCAGGCCCAACAGCAGTTTTTTCATCGATCGAGTCTCTCTGGGATCAAATCTCTCAGGCGGCGCGTTTCGGTCGCTTCAGCATGGGAAAATCGGCGCTGGTGATGGTCTCGCGCTCCAGCAGGGTCTCGGCACCCTGGTCGAGATCGTCGCGCCGCTCTTCGAGGATCGCGGCTGCCCGCTCGAAGGCGTCCTCGACCAGTTGGCGGATGGCGAGATCGATCTCGCGGGCGGTCTCCTCGCTGTAGTTGCGTGGCCGCGCCACCGGCATGCCGTTCTCCCCGAGGAACGACTGGCGTTGCGGGTCGTAGACTACCTGGTGGGTCGCCGCGTCCATGCCGTAGCGGGTCACCATGTGGCGCGCAATGTCGCTGATCTTGTCGAGATCGTCGGCCGCACCCGTCGAGATCTCCCCGAAGACGACGTGCTCGGCGGCGCGTCCGCCCATCAAGACGGCCATCTTCTCCTTCAGCTCCTGCGTGGTCATCAAGAAGCGCTCCTCCTCGGGTCGCTGGATCGTATAGCCCAAAGCACCGATGCCGCGCGGGATGATCGAGACCTTGTGCACGGGGTCGGTGGTCGGCAGCGAGGCCGCGACCAGCGCATGGCCCATCTCGTGATAGGCCACCACCTTGCGCTCCTTGGGGTGGAGGATGCGCGATTTTTTCTCGAGCCCGGCGATGATCCGCTCGATGGCGTTGTTGAAGTCGTCCATGGTGACCGAATCCGCCTTGCGGCGGGTCGCCAGGAGGGCTGCTTCGTTGACGAGATTGGCGAGATCGGCGCCCGAGAAGCCGGGGGTGAGGGCTGCCACCTGCTCCAGCTTCACGTCCTGGCCGAGATGCCTGATCTTCTTGATGTGGACCTTCAGGATCTGCAGCCGGCCGGCCTTGTCGGGGCGGTCGACCAGGACCTGGCGGTCGAAGCGTCCGGCGCGCAGGAGCGCCGGGTCGAGGATTTCCGGCCGATTGGTGGCCCCGAGCAGCACGATGCCCTCGGACGGATCGAAGCCGTCGAGCTCGGCCAGGAGCTGGTTCAGGGTCTGCTCCTTCTCGTCGTGGCCGCCGCCGCCGAACTGTCCGGCCGAGCGTGCCCGGCCCAACGCATCCAGCTCGTCGATGAAGATGATGCAGGGCTTGGACTTGCCCGCCTGCTCGAAGAGGTCGCGCACCCGGGCCGCGCCCACGCCCACGAACATCTCGACGAACTCGGAGCCCGAGATCGAGAAGAAGGGCACGCCGGCCTCGCCCGCCACCGCCCGGGCGATCAGCGTCTTGCCGGTGCCGGGTGGGCCGACCAGCAGGATGCCCTTGGGGATAGATCGGAAGAGCGT
>JAABSG010000452.1 GCA_011390475.1 Geminicoccaceae bacterium
GTGGCGACGGTGGCGGTGCCGGTGGGTGCCTATGCCACCAACATGGATGATGCGACGGCGCTTTTCGTGGTGGAGCAGTTCTGGCAGCAGCGGGAGAGCCTGGCGGACGAGAACCCGTGGTGGGCCGGGGTGTCGGCTGACCTGGTAGGTCAGTTGCGGGCGCCGCTGCATCCGGGTGTCGTCGCGTTTTATGACGCGCAAGGGGTGAGCGGGCCGGCCGATTGAGCGAGCCGCGGTTTCGGCTCGCGGTCGAGCAGGATGGTATCGTCTACGGCAGGGTCGCGATTCTGTTCGCGGCCCTTTCCGTGGGCTTTCACATCTATAATGCGTTTGCCGGGCTGATCCCCAACCTGATCACCCGGCCGGCGCATCTGCTCTTGGCCTTGCCGTATATTTTTCTCGTCGGCTATCGCCCGGAGGCGAGCCGGGCGTTGCGGCTTTCGGGCTATGTGCTGGCGGCGGTGGGGGCTGCGGCTTGCGCCTTTATCATGCTCGATCGGCCGGCCTTGGTGCGGCAGTACGGGGCGCTCGACGGCTGGCTGCAATTCGTGGTGGCGGGGGCGTTGATCGTCGTCGTGCTCGAGATGGCGAGACGCGCGATCAAGATCGTGCTGCCGACGGTGGCGGCGATCGTCTTGGCCTATGCCTTTTTCGGCGATCGGATTCCGGGGTTTTTCGGGCATGGCGGGATGCCGGCCGATTATCTTCTCGGCACCTTGACGATCACCGAGGGCGGGCTCTGGGGGACCTTGACCGGGACCTCGGTCGATACGATCGCGATGTTCGTGATCCTGGGCGGGTTCATCGCGGCGGGGCAGGCGGGGGCCGGGTTCATCGCCTTTGCGACGCAGATCGCGGGACGGCTCAGGGCGGGCGGGGCCAAGGTCGCGATCCTGTCCTCGGCGTTCTACGGCTCGATCTCGGGCGTGGCCGCGGCCAATACGGCGACCACCGGCATGGTCACGATTCCGGCGATGAAGAAGCTGGGTTATCCGCGCTCGCTCGCGGCCTCGGTGGAGGCGGTGGCGTCGACGGGTGGGCAGATCCTGCCGCCGGTGATGGGGGCCGGGATCTTCGTCATGGCGGAGCTCGTGCGGGTTCCTTATGTCGAGATCATGGTGGCGGCGACCCTGCCGGCGCTGCTCTTCTTCATCACCGCCTGGTTCGGGGTTCACAGCTATGCGGTGCGCTACGACCTCGCGGCGTTGCCGAAGGAGGCGCTGCCGGGGTGGGCCGCCGTCGCGCGCTCCTTGCCGTTCTTCCTGCTGCCGTTCTCGATCCTCATCGGCACGCTGCTCTTCACCTCCTACACGCTGGCCTATGCCGCGGTCTTCGCCACCTTCGTCACCTGGCTGACGCTGATCTTCGAGGCGGATGGCAGCGTCTCGCTCGCCGGCTGGTGGGAGCGGACGCTGTTGGCGCTGGTGACGGCGGCGGGGCAGGTCGCGATCATCGCGGCGGTGATCATTTGCGCCGGGATCGTGGTCGGGGTCTTCAACATGACCGGGTTGGGGGTCAAGCTGACCTCGGTGATCCTCTCGGCCTCGGGGGGCACGCTCTGGATCGCGCTGCTCTTGACCGCGCTCGCCGGGCTGGTGCTGGGCATGGAGCTGCCGACGACGGCGGCCTATGTGATTTGCGCTGCGGTCGCGGCGCCGGCGCTGGTCGGGCTCGGTGTGCCCGACCTCTACGCGCATCTCTTCGTTTTCTGGTATGCGCTGCTCTGCACCATCACGCCGCCGGTTTGCGGCAACGTTTTCATCGCGGCGGCGATCGCCAAGACGCCCTGGCTGCCGGTGGCGGGCAATGCGATGCGGCTGGGTGTCGGGCTCTTCATCGTGCCCCTGGCCTTCATCGCCAATCCGGATTTGCTGCAGCTCGCGGCAACGCCGCTGGCGGCGCTGATCGCCATGGCGAAGATCGCCGCGGGGTTGTGGCTGATCTCGTTCGCGGTGATCGGCGGGGTGAAGAAGCCGCTGGTCGAGGTCTCGAGGGTCGTCGCCCTGCCGGCCGGGCTCGCCGTCATTTTCGCACTCTAACGGCCACGATAGCCGAAAGAACGGTGGGGCCCGGGGAGGCGCTGCCTTCCCGGAATCGTCTTTCTCCTGGCCTCTTCGGGGCACCTGCCGGGCCGGCCCGCGGGTCAGCTGGTGATTTGACAGGTGAAAAACTGGGTTTAACGTTG
>JAABSG010000453.1 GCA_011390475.1 Geminicoccaceae bacterium
CACCTGCTCGAGCTCGGTCCAGCGGTTCACGAGCCGTTGCGCGAGGCGCTGCTCCTGCCGCAACTCGAGCGCGAGATCGGGGTCATCTATCGGCCCGAGACCGAGCTCGCCAGCCATTATTTCCAGGCCTCGCTGCCCGAGCCGTTCGACCTCTGGGTCTGGCTCGCCGAACCGCAGGTGGTCCAACCGTTGAGCGTCGAGCAGATCGAAGGAACGCCGAAGACCTATCCATTCGCACTCCAGGTCTGGCCGTCCACCAACCTTTTGGATGAAGCGATGCCTTTGTGACTGACCAGCCCGGCCTTTGCCGACGGCGAGCATATCGACCTGAAATACACGCGGCTCGGCGACAACGCCTCGCCGCCGCTCGAGTGGCCGGACGCGCCCGAAGGCACGAACAGCTTCGCCATCTTGCTCGAGGACCCCGATGCGCCGGGCGGCACCTTCCGGCACTGGGCGAGCTACGACATTCCCGTCGGCACGACGGCTCTGGCGGTCGACGAGCCGGCGGGCACCAAGCTGCCGCAGGGCCGCGCAACGACTTCGGCGAAACGCGCTACGACGGACCCGAGCCGCCGGCGGGGCATGGTCCAGATCGCTATCGGTTCTCGCTCATGGCCCTCGCGGTGCCGTCGCTCGACCTCGACCCAGACGCGGACGTCGCGGCGGTGCGCGCCGCAGCCGAGCCGCATCGCCTGGAGGAGACCTGGCTGACCAGGCTGTTCACGCGTGGCTCGAAGGACATGTAGACGGGCATCGGCCGGCGGTGCCACGGCCCGCCGGCCGATCGAGCAGGATCCGGCCGAGGTCCTGCCCGGCTAAGCTCCTGCCGCCACCCGGGCAGCGATCGCTGCCGAGGCCACGCGCTCGGCGGGAGAGTCGGCGCGGCTGGTCAGCGACACGGGGGTTTTCAGCCCGACGACGATGCCCGCCGCTGTGGCACCGCTTAGGTAGTCGAGCTGCTTGGCCAGCATGTTGCCGGCGACCAGCCCGGGGACCACGAGAATGTCGGCGCGGCCGGCGACCGGCGAGCTGATTTCCTTGATCGCTGCCGCCCGCTCCGAGATCGCGTTGTCGAAGGCGAGCGGCCCATCGACCACCCCGCCCGTGATCTGGCCGCGATCTGCCATCTTGCAGAGGGCCGCGGCATCGAGAGTCGAAGCGATCCGCTTGCGCACGGCTTCCGTGGCCGACAACAACGCGACATGCGGCTGCTCGATGCCGAGCGTGACGGCGAGATCGATGGCGTTCTGGACGATGTCGCGAAGCTCGTCGAGATCGGGCGCGATATTGATCGCCGCATCGGTGATCAGCAACAGCCGGTCGGCGCGCGGCACGTCCATTACGAAGACGTGGCTGGCGATGCGGTCGGTGCGCAGGCCTTTCTCCCGGACCAGCGCCGTCATCAGCATCGTGGTCTGCAGCTTGCCCTTCATCAGCATCTGCACCTCGTCTTGCGCGGCGAGTTCGCTCGCGCGCTCGGCCGCGGCAGCGGCATCGCGCACCTCGACCAAGTCGAAACGCTCGATCTCGAGGTCCGCACTCTCCGCCGCTGGTCGGACGGCCTCTTCGGCGCCGATCAACACGGGCTCGATCAAGCCCGCCTCGGCGGCTTGCACGGCGCCGCGGAGCGAGGCTTCATCGATCGGGTTGACCACGGCGCAGCGAATCGGTTCGCCGATGGTGTCCCTGGTCTCGGCGATCAGTCGGTCGAAGCGATTGCCGCCCATGCCTTTCGAACGGCGATGACGCAGTTTCTGCTCCGGTGCAATCACCTCGGCCGTGCTCTTCAGCACGACCTCGCCTTCGTCGCGCTCGCAGCGGCAGTCCAGCGTCAGGCTGCGCCCCTCCGCCGCCTTGCGGGCGACCCGGACGATCGTTCGGATCCTGTCGCCGGCTTCGATCGGCTGGAGAAAATCGAGCTGCTGCGAGACCAGAATGGTGCCGGGTCCGGGCAGTCTGGTGCCGATCGCCGCGGAAATCAGTGAGGCGCCCCAGATGCCGTGCGCAATGATCTCCTCGAAGCCCTGATCGCGGGCGAAGTCCGGATCGACATGAAACGGGTTCACGTCGCCCGACAACGCCGCGAAGCACTGGATTTCGTGCGCCGACAGTCGGCGCACGAGCTCGGCGCTCATCCCCTCTTCGATCTCGTCGAACGGGACGTTCTCGAAGGTATCCAT
>JAABSG010000454.1 GCA_011390475.1 Geminicoccaceae bacterium
TCCGATCTCGGCGAAGCTTCATCGTACGGGGGGGCTGCGCCTGGCTGGTAGCGCCTAGTGCCTGATGCGTTGCGCCTGGTGGTTGGCATGGTCACGGCGGCCCGGTCGCAGAACGGCGTGGGTCGTTTTCGAGCGGGTGCGATTATGCTCTCGGTCGCGTTGCCTTGTTCCCGACCCGTCGATCCAGGCGAAGTCGTCGGCGATTGCGGTCCCGAGCGAGAGCCGAGCTCGCGCCATCGGCCGACTGGCTGGCTCTGCCGCTGCCTCGGGGCGCGAACGATCGCCCCGATCGGGGGCGAACCGCTGCCCCTGCCAGAGCTGACGACTCGCGCGTGATTCACCTGGAAACCCCGGTCCACCGGCGCTAGCTTCCCGTCATGCACGCGCTCGCCAATCCGCTCCGTTTCCAGAAGATCACCGACGCCGTCTTGCCCTTCGTGGCTTGGCCGGCGGCGGTTCTGGCACCCATTGCGCTCTACTGGGCGCTTTTCGTGGCGCCGGCCGACTACCAGCAAGGCGACGCCTACCGCATCATCTTCGTCCACGTGCCGGCCGCCTGGATGGCGAGCTTCGCCTATCTCGGCATCGCCGTCGCCAGCTTCGTGGCTTTGGTGTGGCGCCATCCGATGGCCGAGGTCGCGGCCCGGGCCATGGCACCGGTGGGCGCCGTCTTCACCGCCATTGCCCTGGTTACCGGCGCCGTTTGGGGCAAGCCCATGTGGGGCACCTGGTGGGTCTGGGACGCCAGACTCACCTCGGTGCTGATCCTCTTCTTCCTCTATCTCGGCTACATGGCGCTCTACGACGCGTTCGAAGACCCGGCCAGGGGTGCCCGCGCCGCCTCGATCCTGGCGCTGGTCGGGGCCATCAACCTGCCGATCATTCGCTTTTCGGTCGACTGGTGGAACACCCTGCACCAGCCGGCGACCATCCTCCGGCGTGATGGGCCGGCCATGGACCCGGCCATGCTCTACCCGCTCTTGACCATGATCCTGGTGTTCAAGCTCTATCTCGTCTGGGTTACCATCCTGCGCATCCGCGTGCATTTGACCGACCGCAAGATCGCCAATCTGCGCCTCGCCGCCGAAAGCCGCGGCTGATCAGTCGGTATCGGCCTCGCCGGTGATCCGGCCGAGCACGTCACCGAGCCGCTGCCAGGGCTCGACGTCCTCGAGATCGGTCTCGAGGCCCGCCAGCAACTGGGTATCGAAGGTCTCATCGAACAGCTCCGCATCGATCTCCCAGTCGGGCTCACGCGCGAACTGCCGGACGGTGTCATGGGGCGCCTGCCGCATCGTCGATCCTCCGTCATTGATCACGGCGGCAGGATTAATCGCGCTGCCTTACCGGACGGTTAACACTACGAAAATCGACACCGGCCCTTGTCACGGACCCCGTGGCTGTCTACGTCGTGTGTCGACTCAACGGGGTGTCCCTGATCCGGGACTGAGAGCGCGAGGGCAATCGCGAAACCCGTCGAACCTGATCCGGATGATGCCGGCGTAGGGATTGAGCGGCTGTTTCGACCGTCATTCACCCCCCGCCACCGGCTTTTCACCGGCAATGATGCGGGGAGCAGACGTGTCCTTCACCTCACATGCCGAGATCGTGGACCGGGCAGCGGCCGGATTCGACCGCTTGCGTGGCGAGCGGCCGCGCGTCCACTGCCTCACCAATTTCGTCGCCATGCAGCTCTCGGCGAACCTCCTGCTGGCGGCGGGGGCGGTGCCGTCGATGACCATGGAGCCGGCCGCGATGCCGGATTTCGTCGACTCGAGCCGGGGCCTGCTGATCAATCTCGGCATGCTCGATCCCTGGCGGCGGGAGGCTGCACCAGAGGCGATCCGCACGGCCCAGAGTCTCGGCCGGCCCTGGGTGCTCGATCCGGTCAAGGTCGATCGTAGCCCCGAGCGCCGAGCCTTCGCGCAATCGCTGCTCGATCTCGGGCCCATCGTCCTGCGCTGCAACCGGGCCGAACGGCCGTTCCTCGAAGCGAGCGAGCGCACCGTCGTGATCGTAACCGGGGATGTCGATCGGATCGCCTGGCGCGGCCGAACGGTCGACATCACGGGTGGCAGCCCGCTCATGGATCGCGTCACCGCCATGGGCTGCGCCGGCTCGGCCCTGGTCGCTGCCTTCCTCGCGGTCGAGAATGATCCCTTCGTCGCCGCCGCCTCG
>JAABSG010000455.1 GCA_011390475.1 Geminicoccaceae bacterium
GCGATGCAAAGCACGATTTTGGATACCACCCGCAGACGCTTCCTTGCGGCCTCCGCCGCGGGTGGGGCTGCGACCTCTGCCCTGGGCGTCGGGCTCGGCACGAGCATCGGTGCCGCACCCGAGGCGAAGGCGCAGGCCGTCGCGGGCGAGACGCGGATCGTCAAGAACATCTGCCACCAGTGCCCGGCGCGCTGCGGCATCGACGTCTACGTGACCAACGGCCGGGTGCACGCCATCCACGGCAACTCCGACCACCCGATCGCCAACGGCAAGCTCTGCCCCAAGGGCCCCTTGGGCGCCTACGTCCTCTACGACCCCGACCGGTTCAAGGGGCCGATGAAGCGGACCAACCCCAACAAGGGTCGCAACGAGGACCCGGGCTTCGTGCCGATCACCTGGGACGAGGCGCTGGACACCGTGGCCGCCCGGCTCAACAACCTGCGCGATCGCGGCGAGTCGCACCGCTTCGCGCTGCTCTACGGCCGCGGCTGGGGGGCGTCCTGCGCCGGGCTGCAGGGCACGTTCGGCCAGCTCTACGGTTCGCCCAACGTCGCCATCGGCCACAGCTCGATGTGCTCGGACGGCAGCATCAAGGCCAAGCAGTTCACCGACGGCAACGCCTCCTACAATGCCTACGACTACAAGCACTGCAACTACCTCTTGATGTTCGGTGCCGGCTTCCTCGAGGCGTTCCGCCCCTACAACAACAACATGCAGGTCTGGGGCTATATCCGCGGCGAGAAGACGCCGAAGACGCGGGTGACGGTGGTCGACGTGCACGCCAACGTCACGACCGCGGCCGCCGACCGCGGGCTGTTCATCAAGCCCGGCACGGACGGGGCGCTGGCCTTGGCGATCGCGCATGTGATCCTGACCGAGGGCTTGTGGGACCGGCCGTTCGTCGGCGACTTCCGCGACGGCCGCAACCGCTTCGCTGCCGGCAGCACGGTCAGCCCGGCCCTGTTCGAGGAGAAGTGGGTCAAGGGGCTGGTCGAGTGGTGGAACATCGAGCTCAAGGACCGCACCCCCGAATGGGCGGCCGGGATCACCGACATCCCGGCGCGGACGATCCGCACGGTGGCGCGCGAGTTCGGCTCGACCCGGCCGGCGATCGCCCTTTTCGAGCGCGGGGCGCACGCGCATTCGAACGGTGTCTACAACGGCATGGCGATCCACACGCTCAACGCGCTCGTCGGCTCGCTCTTCGCCGAGGGCGGGCTGATGTACCAGATGGGCCCGTCCTACGGGGCCATGCCGGTCAGCGCCGACGACTACAAGGACGAGTGGGCGCAAAACGGCAGCTGGAAGGAGCAGCCCAGGATCGACCTCAAGGGTCATGCCGACGGCTATCTCCTGGCCAACAACATGATGCAGGAGGTCGGCCCCAACCATCTCCGAGGCGAGCCCTACAAGCTCGACACGATGATGTTCTACCTCACCAATCCGATCTGGACCGCGCCCAACGGCCAGGAGTGGGAGGAGGCCCTGAAGGACGTCTTCATCATCGAGACCTCGCCGTTTCCGAGCGAGACCGCGATGTATGCCGACATCGTCTTGCCCGACCACACCTATCTCGAGCGGCTGCAGGACGCGCCCACATACCCGTTCGAGGGCTATCCGCTGGCGCAGCTCCGGGTGCCGGCGATCGAGCCGCTCTACGACACCAAGTATTACGGTGACACGCTGATCGAGATCGGCAAGCGGATCAACGGGCCGATGGGCGACTATTATCGCCAGCTCGACAGTGCGGAGAACGTCATCCGCCATCTGGCGGCGGGCTTTGCCGACGATCCGGGCGACAACGGGGTCGACGGCTTCGACAGCTGGGTCGAGAAGGGCTGCTGGTACAAGAAGCCCTACATCTACCGGCAGGTCCGGGGCGAGTTCTTCGAGTGGGACGGCAACGCCTACGCGACGCCGATGAGCGACGAGGACGTCAAGGCGAATTTGCTGCGGACGCCGTCGGGCAAGTTCGAGATCCGCTCCGGCGCGCTCGAGGAATACGCCGACTGGATCGCGGAGAAAACCGGGCGTGATCCGGCCAAGCTGATGTTCCCGCATTGGGAGGAGCCGCAGCATCCGGGCGGCGGTGATCTCTTCCTGGTGACGCCCAAGGTGGCGATGCATGCCGAGGGCCGCAGCGCCAACATGCCGAT
>JAABSG010000456.1 GCA_011390475.1 Geminicoccaceae bacterium
GAAGGCTGTGCGCGCCGGTCTCGAGCAGCCTCGAACCATCCTCTATGTCGGCCGGCTCGGCTACCGCAAGGGCCTGAGCCGCCTGCTCGACGCCATGGCGCTCCTGGCCGCCGATCGCCCGAACTGCCGCTTGACCCTGGCCGGCGAAGGGCCGCTTCTGGGCAAGCTCGAGGCGCAGGCGCATCTTCAGGGCATCGCGGATCGGGTCGACTTTCTGGGCTTTCTCGACCGCGAGGCGCTGCGTGACGCCTTGCGCGCTGCCTCGGTACTGATCAATCCGGCGGACTACGAAAGCGGGCCTTTGACACTGCTCGAGGCCATGGCGTCCGGCACGCCGGTGGTCACGACGCCGACGGGGCTCGTCGGTGACCTGCCGGCACCGGCACCGCTGCTGGTCGCCGGGCCCGAGCCGGCGGCAATCGCTGCCGCGATCGGCGCCGTCCTGGACGAGCCCGAAGCCGCTGCCGCCAGGGCGCGCGCCGCCCGTCGGCTGGTGGTCGATCGCTTCGCCTGGGATCGGGTCGCGGGGCGTACCGCCGGGCTCTACCGCAGCCTCGCGAGGCAAGCCGCATGACCGCCGGGCAGCCACGATGAACCGGGCGTTGCCGGTCGAGATCGAACGGCCGCGCGATCTCGTGGTCTGCTTCGGCTTTGCCGAAGAGCGCCGCCGCCGCCAGCCCTGGCACATGGCGCACGGCCTGGCCTCCGGCCTCGCCGCGAGGGGCCGCGAGGTGACGGTGGTCACCGACGTCGCCGATCCCGCCCCTGCTGGCGCCGATCCGCTCCAGCCTTATGCCATCCGGGCCATCGCCTCCCTGCTCCGCCGCGGCAGGCCGAGCCCGGCGCTCCAGGCGCTGTGTCGCGAACTCGCGCCCGAGCGCATCTATCTCGTCACCGGCGCCTTCGCCGTTGCCCGAATGACCCGCCTCGGTCTGGGTGCGCCGGTCGACCTCGTGATCGCCAGCCCGCGGTTGTCGCTCGGCGAGATTCTGGGCGTCGGCCTCGCCGAACTCTGGCGCGAGCGGCGGTTGATGCTGCTGCCGCTGATCAACGCGCTATTGCCCGGGCGGTCGATCAGCCGCGGCTTTCACCGGTCCGGGGCCGCCCGGCCGATCTATTTGAGCGAGGCCGGCCGCGAGCGCTACCGGGCCCTGGGCCTACCCTCGGGTCCGTTGCTGCGTCCCCAGGTCGACCCGCAGGCGAGCTTCGCGCATCCGGTTTTCAAGACGGCCGGCAGTGGTCCCCCGACGGTGGCCTATCTCGGCCCACCCTTGGCGCTGCGGGGTGCCCATCTGGCATTGGCCGCCTTCGAGGCCGCGGTGGCCCGCGGGCTCGATGCCAGGCTCTTGATGCTGCTCCGCCCCGATGTGGCGCCGGAGGCGATGCGGCGCTTTCTCGCCGAAATCCACCGCAGCCCGGCCGCAGCCCGGATCGAGGTCTCCACGGCCATGTTGAGTGCCGCCGAGATCGCCCGGCTACTGGCCCGGGTCGACGCCTTCCTCTTGCCCTTCCGGGCACCGGTCTCCGAGGTGCCGCTCGTCGTCATCGAGGCCGGGCTGACCGGTCGGCCGGTGATCGCGCTCGACGCGCCGGGCGTCACCGAATGCGTGCGGGCCATGGGCGGCATGGTCGCCAAGTCGGCGGAGCAATTGCCGCATGCCCTGATCCGGGCACTGCGCCAGCGACGCGACGTTCCGATCGACCAGAAGCGCTGGACCTGCTGGGCCGGGAGTGTCGAGGCCATGCTCACCGAGCCCGAAGCCCCGCCCTTGCGCCAGCGTCTGGTGGCGCTTTGCGGTGTCGACGGTACCGGCAAGAGCTTCCTTCTGGCGCATCTGCGCGAGCGCTACGCCAAGGCCGGGATCCCGTCCCGCCACGTCTGGAGCCGCTTTCGCAACTATCTCTCCAAGCCATTCTTGGCCCTCACCCGCCTCACCGGCCACAACTACAAGGTCGAGGAAAAGGGGATTCGCATCGGCTATCACGACTTCGCCGGCCACCCCTGGATCTACTGGCCTTTCCTCGTCCTGCAGACCATCGATCAGGTGCTCGACATCACCTGCCGCTACCATTTGCCGGGCTTGCTGCCGCGCTGCCTCGGTGGCGGTGGCG
>JAABSG010000457.1 GCA_011390475.1 Geminicoccaceae bacterium
AGCGCGTGGACATGGTGCTGGGGCGTGTCGACCCGAACGAGCATCGCAATGGTTTCACGCACCTGCCGCAATCGCCGTCGCTGCAGGGCCGAGGGGGCGCGCGGTCCATCGCCACTCGTCGGCCGCCGTCGACGCCCGAAGCGGCAACCGTGGCAAGCCCCTGCTGGCGCTGCCGCGCGCGGCACGAGCCGACCCCGTCGCGCGCTACCGTCCATCGCGTGCTCGAAGCGGTGATTCGCCAGGCCGTGCTGCCGGCCTTGCGCGCGCGGCATCGCACGGACCCGCCGCCGCTCGCGATGGCGGCGGACCGGCTGGCCGACGGTCTTTTGGCCCCGAGCCCCGGCATCGACGCCACACTCGCCGCGATCGAGCCCGTCATCCGGCCCTTCGGCTGGACCGCCTTTGCCCGTGCGCCGCTGATCGAGCAGGCCGCGCGGACTCTCGGTGATCGCTGGGCAGGCGATATCTGCGACGATCTCGCGATCACCACCGCCCTCGCCGCCCTGCAGGCCGCCCTGGACGGCATGGCCGCGCCCGGGGCGAGCCACCCGGAGGACGCGCCGGCCGTCCTGGTCCTCACCCTGCCGGGCGAAAGCCACGTTCTGGGCGCCGTCCTCGCCCGGCATTGCCTGGCGGATTCGGGATGGCGGGTCACCACCGCCGCACCAGCCAGTGACACAGCCCTCGAGCGTCTGGTCGCGGGCGCATGGCTGGACGTCCTGCACATCGCCCAGAGCTGCGTTTTCAGGCGCGACCACTGGCAGGCCCGGCTCGCCCGAACCATCGCCGGTGTCCGGGCCGCATCGCGCAATCCGGGGCTCTTGGTCAGCGTCGGCGGCCGCCTGTTCAGCGAGGACAGCGATGCCTGGAGCACTGTCGGCGCCGATGCCGGCAGCAACTCCGCCGCCACCCTCCACCGGTCGATCGAGACGGCGCGCCGGCGCCGTCGCCGCGGCTGATCGACCGCTGGAAGCTTCGCGGCGGGGGGCTATTGCGCCAGGAAGCCGCCGTCCACCGCCAGTGTGTGGCCGGTCACCATCGAGGCAGCGTCGCTGGCCAAGAACAGCATCGCATGCGCCACCTCCTCGGGCTCGGCCAGGCGCCGCATCGGCGTCATCGCCTCGAGCCTGCCCATCAACTCGGTGTTGTCGAGCAGCGGCTGGATGAAGGCCGTCCGGGTCCAGGTGGGGGCCACCGCATTCACCCGAATGCCGCGCTCGGCCCACTCGACCGCCAGCGCACGCGTCAGGTTCACCAAGGCCCCCTTGGTCGTCATGTAGGCGATGTTCGGATAGAGCCCGCCGCCCGAAAAACTCATGATCGAGGCGGTCGTCACCACCGCCCCGCCACGCTCGGGCATGTGCCGGGCGGCCGTGCGTGCGGTCAGGAAAACGCCAGTCAGGTTGACCTGGAGTACCGCGTTCCAGTCGTCGAGCGAGCACTCCATGGCCGTGCGGCGGATGTTGATCCCGGCATTGGCGACCAGCACGTCGATCCGCCCGTATCGCTCGGCGATCGCGGCGAAACCCTCCGTCACGTCGGTCTCGTTTGCCACGTCCATCGCCCGGGCCGCGCAAGCGCCGCCGATCGCGGCCGCCGTCGCCTCCGCCGTTGCGCCGTCACGATCGAGCACGACCACCGTGGCCCCGGCCGCGGTCATCAGCCCGGCGGTGGCCGCCCCGATTCCGGCGGCCCCGCCGGTGATGCAGACGACTTTGTCGTCCAAGCGAAACCGCTCCAGCGGGTCACCCGCACCGCTCGCTTTATCGACCATGCTCCCCGACCTCCCCGGCTGCTGTTGTCGGCGGAAGCTAGCCGGTGAGGAGGCGCGGGGAAACCGCCCTCAGCTCTCGAGCACGGCCTTCATCGTGATCTCGGCGTTCAAGACCTTCGAAACCGGGCAGCCGGCCTTGGCGGCATTGGCGATCTCGTCGAATTTTGCCTGATCGGCACCCGGCACCTTGGCCTCGACATCGAGATGGATCTTGCTGATGGCGAAGCCGCCCTCGACCTGATCGAGCGTCACCGTGGCCTTGGTCGCCACACGCTCGGGGTTCAGCCCGGCACCTGCCAGTTCGTGCGACAAGGCCATCGA
>JAABSG010000458.1 GCA_011390475.1 Geminicoccaceae bacterium
GAGACCTTTGATGGCGCCATCGCCTGGATCCGCGAGCAGCACGCCGCCGGCACGCCCTGGTTCATGTGGTGGTCGGGCACGCGGATGCATTTTCGCACCCATGTCAAGGAGGAGCTGCGCGGCATCTCCGGGCAGGACGAGTACGCCGACGGCATGGTCGAGCACGACATGCATATCGGCAAGTTCCTCGAGCTGATCGACGAGCTCGGCATCGCCGACAACACCATCGTCTTCTATTCGACCGACAACGGCCCGCACATGAACACCTGGCCGGACGCGGGGATGACGCCCTTCCGCGGCGAGAAGAACACCAACTGGGAGGGCGGCTGGCGGGTGCCGGCAATGGTCCGCTGGCCCGGCGAGATCGAGGCGGGGTCGGTCTCCAACGAGATCATGCACCACATGGACTGGCTGCCGACCTTCCTCGCCGCCGCCGGGGCGCCGACCATCAAGGACGACCTCCTGACCGGCGGCGTCGAGGCCATCGGCCGCGAGTACCGCGTGCATCTCGACGGCTACAACTTCCTGCCGTACCTGACCGGCGAGGCCGAGGAAGGCCCGCGCAAGGAGGTCTTCTACTTCTCCGACGACGGCGACCTTGCAGCACTCCGCTACGCCGACTGGAAGATCGTCTTCCTCGAGCAGCGCATCTACACGACGCTGGCGGCCTGGGCGAACCCGTTCACGCCGCTCCGCGTGCCCTTGATGTTCAACCTGCGCCGCGATCCCTACGAGCGCTCGCAACTGACGTCGAACACCTACTACGACTGGATGATCGACCATGCCTACCTGATGGTCCCGGCGCAGGCCTATGTCGGGCAGTTCCTCGCGACCTTCCAGGACTTCCCGCCGCGCCAGGAGGCGGCGAGCTTCTCGCTCGACCAGGTGATGGAGAAACTGTCGCGGCCCGGCGGCGCGCAGTAGCGACCTGCGAATGGGGGGAGCGGCTCGGCAAGGCCGCTCCCCATTTTTTTCGATCGGGAGAAGCGACGTGCACAGCAGTCGAGTGTTGGGCCTCGCAATCGTCGCGGCCGCCTTGCCGCTCGCGGCGCTTGCCGACCCGCTGCCGTCCTGGAACGACACGGCGGCCAAGGCCAGGATCATCGCCTTCGTCGACGGCGTCACCGACCCGGATGCCGGAACCTACGTGCCCGAGGACGATCGGATCGCCGTCTTCGACAATGACGGCACGCTCTGGGCGGAGCAGCCGCTCTACTTCCAGGTGCTCTACGCCCTCGACGTGCTGCGCGAGAAGGCGGCGGCCGACCCGTCGATCCTGATTTCCGATGTCCTCACCGCCGCCGTCGAGGGCGACATGGCGGGGATGATGGCGAACGGCGTCGACGGCCTCGTCGAGATCATCAACGTCTCGCATTCGGGCATCACGGTCGAGGATTTCCAGGCCGATGCCCACGAGTGGCAGACCACCGCGACCCATCCGGCCACCGGCCTCACCTATGCCGGCATGGTCTACCAGCCGATGCTGGAGCTGCTCCGCTACCTGCGCGACGAGGACTTCACGACCTACATCGTCTCGGGCGGCGGCATCGACTTCGTCCGCGCCATCGCCGAGGAGGCCTACGGCATCCCGGCCGCGCAAGTGGTCGGCAGCCAGGGCAATACCAGCTACGCGGTCATCGACGGCACGCCGATGCTGCTGAAGGAGGGCGGCGTCAGCTTCGTCGACGACAAGGCGGGCAAGCCCGTCGGCATCATGCGCCACATCGGCCAGCGGCCGATCCTCGCCTTCGGCAACTCGGACGGTGATTTCGAGATGCTGGAATGGACCACCGCCGGCGACGGGCCACGCCTCGGCCTCCTCGTCCACCACGACGACGCCGAGCGCGAATGGGCCTACGACCGAGACAGCCACATCGGCAAGCTCGACCGCGGCCTCGACGAAGCCGAGGCTCGGGGCTGGGTGGTGGTTTCCATGGCCGATGATTGGCTGGAAGTGTTTGCAGAATGAGGGCTCCTGACGGGACAATCGCCCTCATTCTGGGCTTGGCCCT
>JAABSG010000047.1 GCA_011390475.1 Geminicoccaceae bacterium
CCTTCGGCAAGATCGTCGATCCCCTGGCCGACAGCCTCTACCGGGCACTGGTCTTTCTCGCCTTCATGGATGCCGGCTGGATGCCGGTCTGGATGGTCGCGGTGATCATCTGCCGCGACATCCTCGTCTCGTATCTGCGCATCTTCTCCGAGCAGCACGGCATCACCATGGGGGCCCGGCAGAGCGGCAAGATCAAGGCGGTCTTCCAGGGGGTCGTACAGATCGGCACAGTGGCATTGGTGATCGCCGCCGGCGGCGCCCTCTTCGGCATCTACGGCACCCTCGTCTTCTCGCTGCTGCTGATCGCGACGGTCGTTACCGCCTGGTCCGGCATCGACTACACCCTGGGCTTCCTGCGCTCGGTGAGCCTCCGCGACATGGTTGCCAACCGGGGGTGAGTGCTTATCTTTTTCGACAGGGCGGTCGAAAAAGGATGCGGAACCGTTCCGCCGTCAACCGGTCGTTAACCCTCAGATGGTAGAAATTTAATCACACCGGTGTCGCGCAAACCTGCTTATCAGCGCAGAGTCGCATGGGGTGGTGCCGGTGACGGCGCCAACTGTTTTGGACCGACCGGGATGGGCGGATGAAGTTCAAGATACTGCGCCCGATGATGCGTGTGTGGCGATCCAAGTCCTATCGCTCGGGCATGCTGGGCTGGTCGGTCGGCCTCGGCATGTTGATCGGTTTCTCGCCGACGATCGGCCTGCAGATGCTGTTTTGCATCGGCCTCGCCCTGACCTGGAACCGATTTCACGAGATCAAGCTGAACCTGCCGGCGATGCTGGTCGGCAGCCTCGTGGTCAATCCTCTGACCATGGCGCCGACCTACGTCCTCTACTACCAGATCGGCTGCCAGGTGATCACCTGCCGGGGCCGCGGCGTGAGCGAGGAGTTCTTCCTCTCCTTGGGTAACGTGACCCAGCTCGGCTGGGGCATCGCTTTGCCCATCATCATCGGCAGCCTGCCCTTCATGCTCATCGGCCTGCCCGTCGGGATCTATCTCGGCAACCGGGTCGAGGCCCTGCTCGAGAAACGCCGCGCCCGTGCCCCGCACCGCCGCCGGCTGCGCGCCGAGCAGGCGGCGAGCCAGCGCGCGGCGAGATCGTCGGCGCCGACCTCCAACGTCGAAGCCTAGCGTCGGACGAGTAGCTGCAGGCAAGCTGGAACCGGCCGTTAATTACACTTCATATTCGTGTTGCATTTAAAAGAACAATGAACGACCGTCTTTTCCGGCCGAGCTGGAGGACGACAATGACCCTCGATGGTGCCGCGGCGCTCGAGAAACTGCGCGAGGCCGCAGCGGAGACGGATGGGCTGGCGCTCGTCCGTGCGGTGCTGACCTCGCCCGTGGGCAGGCACATCGCGCTGGTTTCGTCGTTCGGCGCCGAGAGTGCCGTGTTGCTCGACATGGTGGCGACCGTCGAGCCCAGCACGCCGGTGATCTTCCTCGATACCGGCAAGCTCTTCCCGGAAACCTTGGCGCATCAGCGCCAGCTCTGCGCCCTTTTGGGCCTCAGCGACGTCCGTCACGTGCGGCCCGAGCCACTCGGCCTCGCGCATTACGACGGCACCGGCGACCTTTATCGGCGGGATCCCGATTTCTGCTGCCACCTGCGCAAGACCGAGCCGCTCGATCAGGCGCTCGACGGCTTTGTTGGCTGGATCACCGGGCGCAAGCGCTTTCAGGGCGGGGCACGGGCCGACCTGCCGCTCGTCGAGGCCGAGCCCACGACCGGGCGGCTCAAGATCAACCCGCTGGCGCACTGGGACCTCGAGGATATCCGCCACTATCGCCGCCTGCGCCAATTGCCGCTGCACCCCCTGGTGGCCAAGGGCTTCGCTTCGGTCGGCTGCCGGCCCTGCACCAGTCCGACCCGGCCCGGCGAGCCACCCCGCGCCGGCCGCTGGCGCGGCCTCGACAAGCTGGAATGCGGCATCCACCGCAACTGAGCGGTCTCAGCCGGCCGGCACTGCCGCTGGCCAGGCCGCCAGTGCCCGGAGCTTCGGCGTCTTCTTGTCCTGGTGATCGGCCATCCGGGTGAGCAGCCGATCGAGGGCACCGACCCCGTCGACCACATGCGGGCCCTTGTTCAACATCACCGCCTCGGCGCGCACTGCCATCGCGGCATCGGTCATCTCGCCCCTGGACGGCAACCCCTTCTTGATCAGTTGCTCGAGCACTTGCGTCGCCCAGATCACCGGGACGTGCGCGGCCTCGGCGAGCCACATCAGCTCTTCCTGCATCTCGGCCAGCCGCTCGAAGCCGATCTCGACGGCGAGGTCGCCGCGCGCGATCATCACCGCCATGGGCTGGCGGCCGGCGGCCGCGACGATGATCGCCGGCAGCTGGGCAATCGCCCGCGGCGTCTCGATCTTGGCGACCAGGGGCAGCGTCTGCCAGTCGCTTGGCCGGAGTGCTGCCATGGCTGCCTGCAGGGCCTGAATGTCGGCGGCGGTCTGCACGAAGCTGAAGCCGATCAGATCCGTCAGCGCCAGGACATGCGGCAAATCGGCCAGATCCTTCTCGGTCAAGGCCGGAATGGCGAGCGCGGTGTCGGGAAAGTTGAGCCCCTTCTCGGGCTTGGCCTTGAAGCCCTTGGGGCCGACCCGGGTGATCCTGAGCAGCGCGCCTTCCGGGCCGACGGCCTCGACCACCGTGCCGAGCTTGCCGTCGTCGATGAAGACCCGATGACCCACAACCAGCTGGTCGAGGGCCGCCGGCACCTGGCAAGCCGCGGCAAAGCCATCGCCGGGAGCGTCCCCCGGGCGGTGCAAGAGCAGGGTGTCGCCTAGTCCCAGCCGGCCATGCTCGGCCGGCCGGCGCACGGCACCGGTGCGCACCTTAGGCCCGGCGAGATCCATCAGGATACGGGCCGGCCGGTTCGTCTGAGCCGCGGCGGCACGGACATTGGCAGCCATCCGGGCCCAGGCCGCCGGATCGTCGTGGGCACAATTGATGCGGCAGACGTCGGCGCCGGCCGCGAGCAGCGCCAGGGTCAGGGCCGGGTCGTCGGCGGCCTCGCTCGGCAGGGTGACGATGATCCGCACCCGGCGCGGGGCCGAGCGGGGGCCGAAGACGCGATCGGTGTTGCGGCCGAGCGTGGCCTGGCCCTGCCAGAAGCGCTCGGGCGGGACCCTCGACCCACCGCCCTGACGCCGCAAATGGTCCAGGGCCCAGGCCACGGCATCGAGATTGGCCATCACGCGGCCCTCGAGCCGGCCGAGCGAGGAGAGCCCGAGGCCCATGAGCTCGACCTGCAGCGGGCGAAGATCCCGCCGGCGCAGGGCCAGATAGGCGGCGAGATTGTGGGCGCTGGCGGTGAAGTCGGGTCGCTCGATCAGCGACGCCCAGCCGGTCATCGCCGAATCGGCCGCGGCCGTCACGGTCGCGCGCAACTCGGCCAAGGTCGCCGCCAGCTCGTCCAGGGACGCCGCACCCGTCATGTTCGCTCCACCCGCATTCGACCAACCGGTCGTTTAGCGCCGGAGCCGTGACAATTGGATGACAAGCGCGAGGCGCCGGCTCGACGGCTATTCGAGTCTGGGCAGACTGCGCTCCTGGGCGAGCTCGCTCGTCACGACCCGGGCCCGTGCCGGGTCCATGGCGGCCAGGATCGCCGCCATTCGGGCCTCGCGCATCCGCTTGGCGACGGCCAGGATGACCGGCAGCTCGAGCCGGTCGAAAATGGCGGCGGCCGATTTCGCCCGCATACTCTCATACATCCGAACCAGCTGTTGCAGCCGCTCCTCCTCCTCCGCCTCGGCCTCGCCGACCAGTGCCTCGAGGTCGCGTTTGAAGGCCTCGAGCCGGTCGACCTGTGCCTTCAGATCGGTCTCGGCCGCCCGGACCGCCGCCTCCCGCAAGGCGAGCCCGGCCTCGAGCTCCAGGACCTCGGCCCGACGGCGCTGCAGCTCGCGGGCGATGTCGTCGAGCTCCGCCGGGACATCGGGTACCTCGGGCAGCGCTCGCCGGCCAGCCGGGCGCCGCTGTTCAGCGCCGGTCTCGGGGGCGCCGGTGTCGGGCATGTCCGGCCCGGCGGCCGGCTCTGGAATCGGCTCGGCGAGATCGAGCGGCGGTGCTGCGGCAAGCCTCGGCGGGTCGGCCGACAGAGCGGCGGCAGCCGGCCGGGCGCGCACCTCGCCGCCTTCCAGCGCATCGTTCTCCAGGGTCTTGCCCGACAGCAGAGCGCCCTGTCGTATCTCGTCCGGAAGTGCATCGACGAGCAGCAGGGCTGCGGCAATCCCGGCAACAACGGCTGTCGCCAGAGGCAGCGAGAGCCATTGGCGCCGTCCTCTCCATGCCCATGCCGATCCCGGCTCGGCCGTCAGCGCGTTCACTCGACCGAAAACGGCCAGGAGCCGGTCGACCGACTGTCGGTACCAGCGTGTCGCCGCAAGCCGAGTGGCCAACGCTCGAGCCGGCCTGTGCGGTCGCTCTGGAGCGCCGCCGGCTGCGCTCATCGCAAGCCCTCCAAGGCTTCGAGCAGCTCGCCGTGCAACAGGCCATCGAGTTGGCCCTCGCGGCGGACCGGTCGGATCGGCCGCGCCCGGCGGGGCGCGCTGTCGCCCGCAGGCTTGGTCGTCGGCTTCGGCGCGGCCGTGGCGGCCGGCGGTTGCCCGACCGCTCTTGCCGATCGAGCCGGACCGGGCGCGGGCCGCAACGAACGGCTGGAGTCGGGCGCTGCCGGGGACGTGCGCAGCTCGGCTACCCGGGTCGCCCCCTGCTCGACGGCGGCATCCAGGCGTTTGACCACCCGAACGGCGTTGTCCATCAGCCGAGCGAGCTCGGTGCTCTGCTGGCGGGCCCGGCGTTCCTGCTCATGGGCGGTGCTCAGGGCCGCCTGGTTGGCCTCGCGCATGTGCCGCACCGCATCCTCGGCCCGCCCGGTCGCCTCGCTCAGCGCGGCGATGAAGGCCTCGAGCTCGCCCCGATCGGTGCGCAAGCGGCGCAGGCGGTAATGGACGATGACACACCAGGTGATGGTCAAGAGGAGCAAGACGACGAGCAGGCCCTGCAAAGCGAGCTCAACCATTGCTCGTAACCCCCGGCCGCTCCAGCTTCTCCTCGACCTCGATGCAGATATTGTCGCCGCGCTGGCAGACCTTGCCGCGCAGCATCGCAACCGTGCCGCAGCGTAGCGTGACGGTCGAATCCGGCCGGGATCGTAGTTTCAGGACCGAGCCGACCTTCAGCTTCGAGACGAAATTGAGGCTTACCGTCTGCTCCTCCAACACCGCCTCCAGATCGACGTCGGTCACCCAGATCTCCCGGGCCAGATGGTTCTCCCAGATCGAATCGCGGCCGAACTTCTCGCCCATGAACATCTGCAGCAACAGGTCCCGGGCGGGCTCGAGCGTCGCGTAGGGGATCAAGAACTCGATGGTGCCGCCACGATCCTCCATGTCGATCCGCATCTTGAAGACGATGCAGGCATTGCCGGGCCGGGCGATCGCGGCAAAGCGCGGGTTGGTCTCCATCCGCTCGAAGCGGAACAGCACATCGGTGATCGGCTGAAAGGCGTTGCTGAGGTCCTGCAGCAGCAGGCGGATCAGTCGCTCGACCAGGGAGGTCTCGATAGTGGTGTAGGGTCGACCCTCGATCCGCATCGGCACGGTGCCCCGCCGGCCGCCGAGGAGCACGTCGACGATCGAGTAGATCATCGGGCTGTCGATGGTCACGAGGCCGAAATTGTCCCATTCGACCGCCTTGAACACGGCGATCATCGCCGGCAGGGGCACGGAGTTGAGATAGTCGCCGAAGCGCTGGGCGGTGATGTTGTCGAGATTGACGTCGACATTCTCGGAGGTGAAGTTGCGCACGCTCGTGGTCAGCATGCGCTCGAGGCGATCGAACACCACCTCCAGCATCGGCAGGCGCTCGTAGGTGACGTCGTTCGAGTTGACGATCGCCATGATGCCGACGCGCTCGTCGCCCGACTTCTCGTCGCCGACCCCGAGCAGGCTGTCGATCTCGTCCTGATTGAGCACCCGGCTGGTCTTGCCGCCAGCCGCCTTGGGTTGGCCCGCGAGATCGTCGTCACCGCTCATGTCGGCCCAGTCGGAGGCGAGGTCGGCCTCGCTGTCCTTTTCCGCCATGGCCGCCCAATCGTCGGCCATGGCGTCCTGATCGACACCGGTCTCGTCGGGATCGGCCATCACATCATCCTCGCTTTCGGCTGGGGCCGCGCGGCAGGCATCCTGCCGGCTACTGGACCAGCATCTCCTTGATCAGCACGTCCTCCACCCGGACCGGCTCGAGCGCCAGATTGACCCTGGCGGTGAGCTCCTCCTTCAGCCGATGCAAGCCGCCTGGGCCACTCACCTCGTCGACCGTCAGCGCCCGGAGATAGGCCTGAAAACTGTCCATCACCCGCGGCATCAACGACTTGACTCGAGTGGCCGAAGCCTCGCCCGCAACCTCGAGCGCCACCTTGAGCTTCAAGAAGCGGTTGCGCTGGCCGATCGAGTGCAGGTTGACCAGGACGTCCGGCATATCGACGAAGACCATCTCGGCCCGGCGCTGTGCCCGCTCCGCCGCGGCTGCTTCTGCTGCCGCCTCGGCCGAGACCTCGGCCTCCTCGGCGGCACCGAAGACCCCGAGAAACCAGGCGGCGGCACCGCCACCGCCCAGCAGCAGAACGATGCCCAGGGCACCGATCAGGATCAGCTTCTTCTTGCCGCCCTTGGGCTTCGCAGCCTCGTCCTCTTCCGTCTTCATTTCGGCCATGCGCGCACCTGTGCTCGAGCGATGGGGCTCGGTCGATCGCCATCCGGTCGATCACCTGGGCCCGTTCTACCGATGCTTGGTTAACGAACCGTTTCACCGCCGGCAGGTTCTCGGACACTCGGCAGGAATTGCCGGGTCGAATCTGCCGGGCGGCAGGTGATGATGTCTGATCAACCCTGAATCCAGGGCATTTTCGGGTTGGCACGTGATGTGCAGAGGTGGCGTCGGAACTTCTCGACTGCGCTGAACGGAGCCCATGGACAATACCAGCTACGTCGCCTTGAGCCGGCAGATGACCCTCGAGCGACAGATGTCGGTCGTGGCCGGCAACATCGCGAACATGAACACGGCGGGCTACAAGACCGAGCATCTCTTGTTCGAGCAGGTGCTCGAGCGCGCCGGCAAACCCGGTCGCGTCGCCTTCGTGCAGGACGTGGGCCTGATCCGCGATCTGGGCCCGGGTGCCCTCGAGACCACCGGCAATCCGCTCGATCTCGCGATCAACGGCGAGGGCTACTTCACGGTCGAGACCGAAAACGGCCCCCGCTACACCCGCTCTGGCCATTTCAGCCTGAACGGCGAGGGTGCCATCGTCACCAGTGGCGGCCACCCGCTCCTCGATGCCGGTGGCGCGGCCATCCAGCTGCCGCCCGAGGTCGGCGGCATCAGCATCGCCCGGGACGGTACGATCTCGACCAATGACGGCATCGTGGCCCGGATCGGCCTCGTGCGCTTCGCCGACGACACCCGCCTCGGCCGCGAGGGCGACAGCCTCCTCGTGACCGACCAGGTGCCCGAGCCGGTGGACGCCCCGGACATCGCCCAGGGCAGGCTCGAGCGCTCCAATGTCCAGCCGATTCTCGAGATGACCCGGATGATGGAGACGGTCAGGGCATTTCAGAACACCCAGCGCCTGCTCGAAACGCATCACGAGATGGTGCGCCGCGTCATCGAGCAGGCGGCGAGCGGCTGATGCTTGCCCGTCCCGCCGACTTCTTCCTTTTCAGCACCTCGAGGAGCCGCCCATGCGCTCGATGAGCGTCGCCGCCACCGGCATGATGGCCCAGCAGCTGCATGTCGAGGTGATCTCCAACAACATCGCCAACATGACGACGACGGGCTTCAAGCGGATGCGCCCGGAGTTCCAGGACCTGCTCTACCAGAGCCAGCGGCGGATCGGTGCCGCCTCGTCCGCGGACGGCACGATCATCCCGGCCGGCGTCCAGCTCGGCCTCGGCGTCAAGACCGCCTCGGTCTACCGCGTCCTCGAGCAGGGCAACCTCGTCAACACCGAGAACCGGCTCGACCTCGCGGTCCAGGGCTCGGGCTATTTCGTCGTCGAATTGCCGACGGGCGAACTCGGCTACACGCGCTCGGGCAATTTCCAGCTCAGCCCGGACGGCGAGATCGTCACCGCCGACGGCTATCTGATCTCGCCCGGCATCGCCGTGCCCGAGGATGCGATCGAGATCGCGATCAATCCCGAGGGCATGGTTGCCGCCAAGATCCAGGGCGAGGTCGAGATGCGCGTCCTCGGCCAGCTCGAGCTCGCCACCTTCGTCAATCCCGTGGGCCTCGAGGCGCTCGGCGACAATCTCCTGCTCGAGACCGAGGCCTCGGGCCCGGCCAATCTCGGCACCCCCGGCAGTGCCGGCTACGGCGGCGTGCTGCAGGGTTTTCTCGAAAGCTCGAATGTCAACCCGGTGCAGGAGATCACCAGCCTGATCACGGCGCAACGCGCCTACGACATGAACTCCAAGGTCATCTCCGCCTCCGACGAGATGATGATGACCGTAACGCAGCTCCGGTGACCGGTATGATTCGACAGTTTTTCCACCTCGTTTGCGGGCTGCTGCTCTCGGTCCTCGTCGGTCTGCCCGGGCAGGCCCGAGCCAGCCTCTGGCTCGCCCCTGGCGAGGCGCTGGCCGAGGGGCATCTCCTGGCCCTGGCCCTGCCCGCCTTGCCGCCGGGCGAGCGCTTCGAGGTCAGCTTCAGCCAGCCCGCCTTGCCGCTGCACAACCCGGCCGCCAGCGAGGCCTTCGTGCAGCTCTTGGAGTTCCGTCACGAGCCACGCACCGACCGCTTCTCGGGCGCCTTTCTGGTCCGCCTCGAGACGGGCGAGGAGCGGGTCCTCGGGCTCGCCGGCCAGGCCCGGGCGCTGGTCGAGATCCTGGTGCCGGTGCGGTCGATCTCGGCCGGCGAGAGGCTGACCTCAGACCTGCTCGAGCCCCTGGTCGTGGCCGAGCGGCAACTTCGGGCCGACACGCTCACCGATCCGGCCCTGCTCACCGACGTCGAGGCGCGACGCCGGCTCTTGGCCGGCCGGCCGGTGCGCCAGGGCGACGTGCAGGCGCCGCGGCTGGTGCGCCGTGGCGAGACGGTGGAGGTGGTCTATCGGGCACCGGGGATCGAGCTCGTCACCATGGCCCGGGCGCTCGAGGACGGCAGTCGCGGCAGCCGGGTCGACGTCAGCAATCTCGACAGCGGCCAGCGTCTCGCGGGCCTGGTCACGGGGCCGGGCCGCGTCACCGTGGGCGGGCCGCGGCGGGTGGTCCGATGAGGCGGCACATTCGGCTCGCGGCCGTCCTCTCCCTGCTCCTGCTCGGTGCCTGCAACACTCTGGAAAGGCTGGAGAACGTGGGCAAGCCGCCGCCCCTGCGGCCGATCGAGAATCCGGTCGAGCGCCACGGCTACCAGCCCGTCTCGATCCCGATGCCGCCACCCGAGGAGCCGCGGAGCGCTGGCGCCAATTCGCTCTGGCGCGAGGGGGCCAGGGGCTTCTTTCGCGACCAGCGGGCGCGCCGCGTGGGCGATCTCCTGACAGTCAGCGTCACCGTCGACGACCGGGCGACCCTCTCCAACGAGAGTGCCAGATCCAGGAGCAATACCGAGGATCTGGGCATTCCGAGCTTCCTCGGTCTCGAGACCAAGCTCGACAAGATCTTGCCGAGTGCCGTCAATCCGGGCTCCCTGATCGGCGCGTCCAGCGACATGGCCAACCAGGGCCGCGGCAATGTTCGCCGCCAGGAGAGTATCGCCTTCAACCTGGCTGCGACCATCGTCCAGGTGCTGCCCAACGGCAACATGGTGATCGACGGCCGGCAGGAGATCCGGGTCAATTTCGAGGTTCGCGAGATCGGCATTGCCGGCATCGTGCGGCCCGAGGACATCACGCCGGGCAACACGATCAGCCACGAGAAGATCGCCGAACTCCGCGTCGCCTATGGCGGCCGCGGCCAGATCACCGACGTCCAGCAACCCCGCTACGGTGCGCAGATCCTCGACATCATCCTGCCCTACTAGCAGCCTGCTAGGCAGGCCCCGTCTCCTTCGCCGTGCCGTCCGGATAGCCCACGACCATGGCTGCGGCCATCGAGCAGAAAAGGCCGTTCTCGATCACGCCCGGGATGCGGTTCAGGGCGATCTCCAGCGCGTCGGGGTCGGGGATGGCACCCAGGTGGCAATCGATGATGACATTGCCGCTATCGGTGAGGAGCGGATCGGCCTCGCCACCACGGAGGGTGATCCGGCGCCCGGCGAGCCCCTGCTCGACGAGGCATCGGCCGATCAGCCGCTCGGTCGATTTCCAGCCGAAGCGGAGCACTTCCAAGGGCAGCGGAAAGGCACCGAGCGTCTCCACCACTTTCTGGTCGTCGACCAGTGCGATCATGCGCCTGGAGGCCGCCGCCACGATCTTCTCCCAGAGCAGGCAGGCACCGCCGCCCTTGATCATCCGGAGCTGCCGGTCGATCTCGTCGGCACCGTCGAATGTCAGATCGAGCTCGCCCACGTCGTTCAGATCAGCCAGCGGCACGCCGACCTCGCGCGCCAGCGCGGCCGTGCCGGTCGAGGTGGGCACGCCCACCACGTCGAGCCCGTCCCGCACCCGCTCGCCGAGAGTCCGGACCATCCAGTGCGAGGTGGTGCCGGAACCGAGGCCGAGCTTCATGCCGGGCTCGACGTAGAGGTCGATGGCGGCGGCGCCCGCGGCGCGCTTGGCTCGATCCTGGGGCGACAGCTCTCTTTGGCTCATGATTCGATCCTCGGTGCCCCCGGCCAGCGGCGCACCTGCTCGTGTTGACGGTCGTCGGGCAGCCCGGCGCGGCCATGCTCGCCGTTGATGCCGCTCTGCTCGCGAGCACTATAGAGCGCCTGAACGATTCCCGCATCCACGTGATCGACGGCGACAGAACCGAATCCGAGCCGGGCCGGTGTGAACTCGGCGATGGCCCTGAAAAGCGCCAAGCTATTGGCGATCGGCCATTTTCCAGAGGGGTCTGACCCCCTCGGGGGGCGGGTGGGTCGACATGGCGTGAACTCGGCACAGAGGTCGGCCGGCGATCGTCGCCCCTGGCTGTTGAACCAGCTGGCCGTGCGCGCGAGGCGGCGGCTCGTCGTCAGTGTCCGGCGAGCTGCGCGCCGTCTGGCGAGCGATCTCGGTCCTACCTTCCCCCCCTGTTTTCATCGGCACTGTCGACAGCCGACAACCCCAGCCAGCTGGCGAGAGCCTCGAGCTCGACGCCGAGGGCTGCCTTCGTCTCTGCTGGTGCCGCCGGTTCGAGATGCACGGCATGGACGAGCAGCCGTGACGCCTGCCGGTCGGCCTTGAGATCGACCCGGGCGACCAGCCTGTCGCCGAAGAGGAAGGGCAGGACGTAGTAACCGTGCTGGCGCTTGTCCTGCGGCACATAGATCTCGATCCGGTAGCGAAAGCCGAACAGCCGCTCGGTGCGGGCCCGCTCCCAGATCAGCGGGTCGAAGGGTGCCAGCAGCGCTCGAGCCTCGATCCGGCGCGGGCGGCGGGCCTCACGATGCAGGAAGGCCGGCGGCCAGCCGGGCACCGTTGCCGGAACCAGGACACCCTCCTCGACCAGGATCTCGATGGCGGCCGTCGCCTCCTCGGGTCCGAGGCGGAAATAGTCCCGCAGCTCGCCCGCGGTGGCGATGCCCAGCGCCCGCGCGGATTGGTCGATCAGCAAGCGGTGGGCCAGGGCTTCCGGTGGCGTCGGCAAGGCCAGGATGGCGGGCGGAATCACCCGCTCGGTGAGGTCGTAGACGCGCTCGAAGCTGCGCCGCCGCGTCGCCGTCGTGATGTGGCCCGCATAGAAGAGCCATTCGAGCATGCGCTTGGACAGGCTCCATTCCCACCAGCCGGTGCGGCTCGCTTCGAAGTCGGAGGCGGCGAGCGGCCCTTCCTGCCGAATGCGTGCCAGCACGGCCATCGCCTCGGCCCGCCGCTCCCGCGCGAACACCCGCATCCCCGCATAGCCGGCCTCCCCCCGATCGGCCCGCGCCATGCGCCAGCGCAGGAGCGGATGTGTCGCCAAAGGCAAGAGCGACGCCTCGTGCGCCCAGTATTCGAAGAGCCGCCGCTCACGCCGGCCGGCCCAGGCGGCGCGGTCGAGGAGCCCGGGATCGTAAGCGCCGAGCCGCGAGAAGGCCGGCAAATAGTGGGCCCGGACGAGGACGTTGACACTGTCGATCTGGTGCAGCCCCAGCCGCTTCACCACACCGCGCAGATGGCCTCGATCGACATGGCTGGGACGCGCCACCCCGAACCCTTGCGCGGCGAGCGCGATCCGCCGTGCCAGAGCCGGGCTGATCCGTTCCGTCATCGGCGGCGCGACGCGAACTCGGCCGAGTCGTCGGGCAGGGTCTGGGTCTCGTCGAGCATGACCGCTCCTACCCGAACGGTGCCGCCCGAGGAACCTCGAACGATCCATGAGGCGCTGATTTTCCTGCTCTTCAGCCAGTCGTCAGCAGCTGTTGCAACACCCGAGCTCAGGCGACGGCGCGCTGCCGCCCCTCGGCCAGGCTGTCGAGCAGGTCGGGCACCGCCAGGACGGCGCATCGCTCTGTCTCGGTCAGCCAGTCGAGCGCTTCCTCAGTGCTGGATGCAGCCGCGATCTTGGCGCGCGCGGTGATCGAAGCGAGCATGTCGACGCCTTCGGCATCGCTCGGGGTCAGCGAGGCCGCGTGCCTGGAGCGGGCGGCCTCGAGCCGGGCCAGATCGTGCAGCGAGAGCTCGGCCAGCGGCCGCAGCAGCCGGGCCTCGGCCTCGGCTACGGTGAGCACGGGGTGGGGCACCGTTTCCTCTGGTGTCGTCAAGAGACCCCAGTGCCTCAGGGTCGCACCCAGTGCCGGATCACCGCTGATGCGGGCCAGCCACGGTGCCAGCAGCAGCCCCGCCAGCACCGGCGCCAGCCAGGGCAGCACCTGCGGTGCTGCATAAAGCAGCCCGAGCGTGACGACGATGCCGGTGAGCAGGTGCCGCCAGTGCCGGCGGAGTGCTGCCGGCCAGGCCAGTTTGCTGCCACTGCGTGACTGCGCCGCCCAGCCACTATCGCGACCGGCCAGGATCTCGATCAGCTGGCGCGTCTGGATCAGCATCATGATGGGCGCGTAGAGGGCCGAAAGGACGATTTCCGCGAAGGCGCCCGGGATCAGGCGTTGCGCACCGCCGAAGCGCTGTCGCGTCGGCGCGTCGGCCAGGGCCGAGACGAGGCCGATGAGCTTGGGCAGGAGCAAAAGAAACATCGAACCGACGAACAGCCAGCGCATGCGGACGGCATCGAAGCGCGGCCAGTCGGGAAAGAGCTGGTAGGCGTTCGGAAAATACTCGGGCTGAATGAAGATGGCCTGGCCGGTCATCACCAGCCCGACCGCGATCATCAGGAGCCAGAGTGGCGAGGCGAGGTAGCTGCCGACGCCGATCAGGAAGTGCGCCCGGCTCGGCCAGCGCAGCCCGGCCGAGGCGATGACGTTGAGATGCTGCAGATTGCCCTGTGCCCAACGCCGATCGCGTACCGCGGCCGCCTGCAGCGACGGCGGCGCCCCCTCCCAGCTGCCGTCGAGATCGGGATCCATGCGGACGATCCAGCCAGCGCGACGCAGCAGCGCCGCCTCGACGAAGTCGTGGCTCAGCACGTGCCCGCCGAAAGGCGCGCGGCCGCGGAGTTCCGGCAAGCCGGCGCTCGCCGCGAAGGCGGCCGTTCGGATCAGCGCGTTGTGGCCCCAGTAATTGCCGTCGTCACCCTGCCAGGCCGCGGTGCCCCGCGCCACCACCGGCCCGTAGAGACGGCCGGCGAATTGCTGCAGCCGGGCATAGAGCGTGTGGCCGCCCGAGAGTGTGGGCAGGGTCTGCAACAGCCCGAGCGTCGGCTCGGCCGCCATGCGCCGGGTCATCTCGACGATGGTGGCCGGCGCCATCAGGCTGTCGGCGTCGAGCGAGAGCAGGTAGTCGTAGCGGCCCCCCCAGCGTTCGACGAAGTCCTGGAGGTTGCCGGCCTTCTTGGCCTTGTTGTGCGGGCGACGCCGATACCAGACGGCCATTCGCCCGGCCAGCCGCTCGCGCAGGGCGGCGAAGACCGCGGTCTCGCGCGCCCAGGCCAGGGCGTCCCGCGTGTCCGAGAGGATGAAGATCTCGAACGCCCGGCCGTGGCCCAGCTCGGCGAGCGCGTCGCCCATGGCGGCCAGTGCCCCAGCCGTCGCCGCCGGCTCCTCGTTGTAGACGGGCATCACGATGGCGGTGCGGCCGAGCGGTGCTTCCGCGAGCCCCGGGCGGCGTCGCGGCGCGAACAAGAGGCCGGCGAGGGCAGCTGCCGCGGCAAAGGCGATCCAGCCGAAGGTCAACGTGACCAGCACGACGAGCGTGGTCTGCATCGCCCCGTCGCTCGACGGATCGAACACCTTGCCCATTTGCAGCGCACCGAACGTCGTCAGCGACGCGGCACCGCCGAACGCCACCAGCCGCGCCAAGTGGACGCGCCAGGCTTGCCGGGTGAACGTTGCCGCGGGTGGCTGCCGCAGGTCTTGTGCCGGCATCGGCAAGGGGGCCCGTGGCGGGACCGGCCCGCTGAGCGTTACAGGCTCGTCGCCAAGGGAGGAGCCGCTCATCGCCGTGTCCACCGCGCCAGCCAGGTCTCGGACGCCCGCCGCCCCTCGGCATCGACCAGCACGAGGCGCAATTCGGCGAGCTCGGCCTCCTCCGGATCGAAGCCGAGCGCGGCGCGCGCCCGCCCGGTCGTCGGCAGGCGGGTCAGCGTGAGGCTCGTGATCGTTCCGGCACTGGCGCTCGCCCGCGGCTCGAGGCCGTCGAAGGCCAAGTCGCCGAGCTCGAAGTCGATGATCAGGCTGCGCCTGGCCGGGTCGTTGACCGAGGCGCCGCCGCGCGTCGCCGCGACCCGGGCCAGCGGCGGGCTGTCGGGCGGCTGGTCGCTCCAATGGAGACGGTAGTCGAAGCGGTGCTCGGCGCCGGCCGCCAAGGCGTGGGCCGGCCGCCAGAAGGCGACGATATTGTCGTGGAATTCGTTGGCGGTAGGGATCTCGACGAGGGTCACGGCGCCCTCGCCCCAATCGCCCTGCGGCGTCACCCAGGCGCTCGGCCGACGCTCGTAGCGGGCCTCGGCGTCCTCGTAGCGGGCGAAGTCCCGCCCGCGCTGGACCAGGCCGAAGCCCTGCGGGTCGCGGTCGACGAATGCCGAGAACTGCAGCGTCGCCGGGTTGTCGAGGGGCCGCCAGAGCCGCTCGCCGGCGCCGGTGATCATCTGTAGCCCGGCGCTGTCGTGCACTGCGTTGCGGTAGTCGTCGATGCCGGCCCTCGACTTGGGGTCGAAGAAGTACATCGAGGTCAAGGGCGCAATGCCGGCACTCGGCAGGTCGGTGCGCGGGAACAGCACCGAGCGGACGTCCATGGTCGTCTCGGCGCCGGGCTGGACCTCGAACTCGAAGGCACCGGCGACCGATGGGCTGTCGAGGAGTGCCTGGATGCGGATGGTCGTGGCGTCGGGTTCGGGTCGGTAGATCCAGAACCGGCGGAAGACGGGAAATTCCTCACCCTCCGACGAGCCGGCGCCGAGGGCCAGGCCGCGCGCCGAAAGGCCGTAGAGCTGGTCGCGGGCGACCGCGCGAAAATAGCTCGCCCCCTGAAACACCAGGAACTCGTCCAGGACGTCGGGCTGGTTGATCGGAAAACGAACGCGAAATCCGGAATAGCCGAGATCGCGCGGCGCATCGGCGGGTGCGGCGCCGTCGGCATAGGGAAAGTGGTCGGGATGATAGTGAAAGATGTCCGGATCGAAAGCGACTGCCGTGGCCGTGCCGTCGGTCACCACCGAGATGTCGACCCGATCGTGGTAGAGCATGCCGGGCGGCAAGAGATCGACCTCGAAGCCCCGTTGCTCGCCGTGCCATAGCCGTTGCTCGGGGCGCGGGCGGATTGCCCGATAGCGGTCGTAGTCGAGATCGGCGAATGGTGCGCGAAGCGCCAACCGCTGTTCCTCGAACGCTCCGGCCGCCGCCTCGCGGGCCAGCTCGATGACCGTGTCGAACGAGAATGCGGCAGGGCTCTCGCCGGGTGCCGGCTCGGCTTCACCGACGAGCACCTCGGCGACGGCGCCGCTCGCGGCCAGGGCGCAGCCGCCTGCCGTCATCCACAGCATCGAGCGTCGATCGAGAGCAGCGATCCGGGTGGACGCCATGAACTTCTGTCTCCGAAGATTGGTCGCGCGGCCGCTGCAAGACACGCCGCCAGCGCTCGCCGCTGCCATCACCAACCTGCCAGTGTCATATTGGTTCCCGATTGGCCTCGGCGGGCTGCGTCGAATGAGGCGGCTCGGGCTCGATGGACCGGATTCGGGGTGTCGCCGGCTGGAAGGCCCGCGCGAGGCCGGTAGGCTGCCCGGGCCGCGGGTGATCGGCATCGACGGCAACGATCGCTTCATCCAGCACCCGCGGTGGCAAACCGCGAGGCGCCGGCGGCGGCTGTTGCGTGGTAAGGCCAGCACCTGCCGGTCGTCGCAATCGGCTGGACCTCGGCCGTCGATCTGCTATTGACCCTGCGTCCGGCGGGCCGTCTCAGGGTTGCCGGGCGGGAGCAGGGGCAGCTGGTCGAGAACAGGCCGATGCCGATCCCCGCTCCGGCCGAGTAGGACAAGGGAGGCGCCCCGTCGGCGGAGGACATCCGCCTGCGCGGGAGGGGAGCGAGGGGCAAGCCGTTCGGGCAGGCCCCTCGCTCGCTGCGCCGAACCCGATCGCCACTCGGACCGAGCCAGCCGACCTTGCAGCGACCAGCCAACCATTGCAGCGAGACGAGATGAGCGAGACGACCGGGACCAGCAATGTCGGCGGCATCGCCGGCGAGCGCCTGCAACAGATCATCGAGAAGGTCGAGCGGCTCGAGGAAGAGAAAAAGGGCCTCGCCGACGACATCAAGGACGTGATGGGGGAAGCCAAGGCCACGGGCTTCGATCCCAAGATCATCCGCACCATCATCCGCCTGCGCAAGAAGGCCAAGGAAGAGCGACAGGAGGAGGAGGAGCTCCTCGAGCTCTACAAGGCCGCGATCGGCATGGATTGAGTCGGCAGGGATCGATCAGCCGATCAAGAACGCCGTGGCGATCGAGAAATAGACCAGCACGCCCATGATGTCGGCGAGGGAGGTGATCAGCGGGCCGCTCGCGGTCGCCGGGTCGAGGCCCAGGCGGCTGAGCAGGAACGGCATCGACATGCCGACCAGGCTGCCGGCGACCACGATGATCAACATCGAGATCGCCACCACGAAGGCGAGCTCGAGTCCGCCCCTGAAAAGCCCGATCGCGGAGACGGCGAACGCCATGGTGAGCCCGAGCGCCAGCGCCACCGAAAGCTCGCGCAGCAGCATCCGCCCCCAGTCCTTCATCTCGACATCGCCGGTCGCCATCGCCCGGATCGTCAAGGTCGAGCTCTGCGAGCCGGCATTGCCGCCCGAGGCGATCAGCACCGGCAAAAAGAAGACCAGCACCACATAGGCGGCGATGGTCTCCTCGTAGAGCGCGAGCCCGGCGCCCGAAAGCAGGTTGCCGAAGACCAGCAGCACCAGCCAGTAGACCCGCTTTCGATAGAGCAGCTTGATGCTCGCCGTGCCGATGTTCTCCACCATGCTGGTCATCATGGCGGCCTTCTGGAAATCCTCGGTGGCCTCGGCCTGAAGCACGTCGATGGCATCGTCGTGCGTCACGATCCCGACCAGCCGGCCGTCCTCGTCGACCACCGGGAGCGCAATGACGTCGTATTTGGCGATCGCCTGGGCCACTTCCTCCTGGTCGTCACTGACCGAAACCGCCCGCGTCTCCCGCTCCATCACCTCGGCGATCTTCTGCTTCGGGCTCGCCAGGATCAGCGTCTGCAGCCGTACCGAGCCGATCAGGCGGCGGTCGGCATCGAGCACGTAGGTCCGATAGATGGTCTCCTTGTCCGGGGCCTCGCGGCGGAGCTTGCCCAGCGCATCCTTGACCGTGAGGTTGACCGTCAGCGTGGCATAGTCCGAGGTCATGATGGCCCCGGCCGTGCCCTCCTCGTGCGCCGCGAGCCGGCGAATATCCTCGCGCTCGGCCTGCGCCAGGCCAGGCAAGAGCGCGTTCTGCTGCTTGGGCGTGAGGCGGTTGAAGAGGTCGGCCCGGTCGTCGCCGTTCATCTCGGTGACGATGGCGGCGAGCTCACCGCGCGTCAGGACCTTGGCGAGGCCGACCTGGGTCTCGGGATCGAGATAAGCGAAGGTGTCGGCGCCGAGCGACAATGGCAGCGACAGGAGCGACGCGCGCGCCTGGTCGAGGTTCATCTCCTCCAGCAGCTCGGCGAGGTCCGCCGGATGCTGCGACGCGTCGAACACGGCCTCTCGCGGCCGCTCCTTCTCCCGAGCCTCGTCGACCATCGTCCATCTCCTCCAGGCGGCGCGCAGCCGGGAGGGACGATGGGCCGATCAGGCCCGATGCCTCCCGGACAACGCGGCGGACCGCTCGTCCAGCATGCTCGAGCCGCCGGCTGTGCGCCTCGACGGCTCGGTTTCGGTTGGCGACCCGCCGTCGCCAGCGTCGCCAGTGATGGCGACCAAGTCAGCGGATCGCGGGCGACTGCCTGCGGCAGCGTCCATTGTTAACGGAACCTCAACTGTTGTCGGATAGGGTGCCACGCAACGCCGCAAGCGAGTCCGGTTGCGGCGTTGCTTCATCAACGGGTATGGCAAACCGCGTCCCGGCTAGCAAGCGAGGGCTGCGGCGCGGAGCCGCGCTCGCCGACGCTGCCGGCGGGTGATCCTCGCACGAAAGGCCTTCGATGGACTGGCTCAATCTGATCGTCCTCGCCACGGTGCAGGGCATCACCGAATTCTTGCCGATCAGTTCGTCGGCCCACCTCATCCTCGTCCCACAGCTCATGTCTTGGCAGGACCAGGGCCTCGCCATCGACGTCGCCATGCATATCGGCACACTGCTCGCCGTCATGGTCTTCTTCCACGCCGAGATGCGCCGCTTGGTCACAGGCGGCATCAACCTGCTGCGCGGCCGACCCGACGGCGACACCCGCCTCCTCCTGCAACTGGCACTGGCCACCGTGCCCGTGGTCGTCGCCGGGTTCCTGCTCAAGGACCTGGTCGCGACCGACTGGCGCAGCCCGTTCCTGATCGCCAGCACCACGATCGGCTTCGGCATCCTGCTCTATCTGGCCGACCGCAAGGGGGCGACCGCCGAACGGGCGCTCGCCGGCATGACCTACCGCGATGCCCTCCTGATCGGCCTCTTTCAGGCGCTGGCCCTGGTGCCGGGCGTCAGCCGATCGGGCATCACCATGACCGCCGGCCTGTTCTTGTCCTTCAGCCGCACCGAAGCCGCCCGCTTCTCCCTCCTCCTCGCCGTCCCGACCACCCTGGCAGCCGGCCTGCTCGGCGGCTACGAGCTCTACAAAAGCGGCGACACGGCCCTCCAAGCCGACGCCCTCTACGCCGCAGCCCTCGCCTTCGTCGCAGCCCTGCTCGCCATCTGGGGCCTCATGGCCTGGCTGAAAAACTCTAGCTTCACCCCCTTCGTCATCTACCGCCTGATCCTCGGCGCCTTCCTGCTCTTCTGGTTCTGGTAGCGGTCAAAAAAGGGCAGAAGGCAGTGAAGAATCCGGGGGA
>JAABSG010000048.1 GCA_011390475.1 Geminicoccaceae bacterium
TCCTTCACCGGCTGGCAGGCCGGGGTGAAGACCGATGCCGCGCACAGCAAGGCGCGGATCGTCGAGATCGACCAGGGGCCGGTGACGGCGGCCCTCGATGCGGGCCAGGTCGCCGTGGTCGCGGGTTTCCAGGGCCTGGCCCCAGGCGGCCGGATCGCCACCTTGGGCCGCGGTGGGTCGGACACGTCGGCCGTCGCCGTGGCGGCTGCCCTGGGTGCCGAGCGCTGCGACATCTTCACCGACGTCGACGGTGTCTACACCTCCGATCCGAGGATCGTGAGCAAGGCCAAGAAGCTCGACCGCATCACCTACGAAGAGATGCTCGAGATGGCATCCCAGGGAGCCAAGGTGTTGCAGACCCGCTCGGTGGCGCTCGCCATGGCGCACAAGGTCCGCGTACAGGTGCTCTCCAGCTTTACCGACGAGCCGGGCACGCTCGTCGTCGACGAGGACGAGATCGTGGAACAGCAGATCGTGAGTGGCATCACCTACAGTCGCGACGAGGCGCGGATGACCGTCTTGGGCGTGCGCGACCGGCCGGGTGTGGCCGCCGCCGTTTTCGGCCCGTTGGCCGCCGCCAACATCAATGTGGACATGATCGTCCAGTCGGTGAGCCGCGACGGTGTCGTCGCCAACATGACCTTCACCGTGGCCCGGAACGATCTGGCCCGGGCACGAGTTGTGCTGGCGGAGCACAAACGCACCATCGAATTCGAGGAAGTCGTGGCGGACGACGATGTCAGCAAGATCTCGGTGATCGGCGTCGGCATGCGCAGCCACGCCGGGATCGCGCACACCATGTTTCAGAGCCTGGCCGACAAGGGCATCAACATTCAGGCGATCTCGACCTCCGAGATCAAGGTCTCGGTGCTGATTTCCGAAGCCTACACCGAATTGGCGCTGCGCACCCTGCACACGGCTTATGGGCTGGACGCCGCTCACCCCGCGAGCGAGGGCTGACCGGCGTGTCGGCCTTGCCACCGCATCCGTTGCTCGCCGAGCTCTGGCGCTCGGGCACCGAGCTCTTGGGCACCGAGACGGCGATCATGGGTGGGGCCATGACCTGGGTCTCCGAGCGCAATCTGGTCGCGGCCATCGCCGAGGCGGGTGGCTTCGGCGTGATCGCCTGCGGCTCGATGACCCCGGAGCTGCTGGCGGCCGAGATCACCGCCACCCGGGCGCTGACCGACCGACCGTTCGGTGTCAACCTTATCGTCATGCACCCGGCCCTCGACGCGTTGATCGAGGTCTGCCTCGATCTTCGGGTCGGCCACATCGTCCTCGCCGGCGGGTTGCCGCCCGGCACGGCCATTGCCAAAATCAAAGGCGCCGAGAGGAAGCTGCTGTGCTTCGCGCCGTCCTTGGCTTTGGCCAAGAGGCTGGCGCGCTCGGGGGCGGACGGGCTGATCATCGAGGGGATGGAGGCGGGTGGCCATATCGGCGCCATTTCGACGGCTGTTCTCGCCCAAGAGATCCTGCCCTTCATGCCGGACGTGCCGATCTTCATCGCCGGCGGCATCGGTCACGGCGAGGGCATTGCGGCGTTCCTGCGCATGGGCGCTTCGGGCGTGCAGATGGGCACGCGCTTCGTCTGTGCCGAGGAGTCGATCGCGCATCCCCGATTCAAGCAGGCGTTCATCCGGGCCTCGGCCCGGGATGCGCAGCCCTCGGTGCAGATCGATCCGGCCTTCAAGGTGATCCCGGTCAGGGCGCTGGCCAATGACGGCACCCGCCGCTTCACCGAGACCCAGCTCGAGGTGATCGGGCGGTTTCGCCGTGGCGAGCTCAGTCAGGAAGAAGCCTCGCTCGCGATCGAGCATTTCTGGGCTGGTGCGCTCAGGCGGGCGGTGATCGACGGCGATGTCGCGGAAGGCTCGCTGATGGCCGGCCAATCGGTGGGCTTCGTCAAGGCGGTCCAGCCGGTGGCGACGATCATCGCCGAGCTGGTGGCGGAGGCCGAAGCCGCCCTCGCCCGCCCACTCGGCCGCTCCGCTGCCCAGTCGAAGGGTCGACGAGACGCCCGCCCTCAGCCCGCCGCTACCGGGGGCTGACGATGCCGGCCTCGCGGCGCGGCGAGGAGACTTCGGGCGAGCGGCGTAGTGTCGAGCTCACCGGTGCGCGTCAGCTGTTGCGGCGGATGGTCGAGGTGGTGGCGCTGCCGGTCGACCGCCAGGCCCGCCTCGACCGCATCGTGCAGCTCATCGCCGCCAACCTCGTAGCCGAGGTCTGCTCGATCTACGCGCTCAGGGCGGGCGAAGTGCTCGAGCTCTTTGCGACCGAAGGCTTGATGCGCGAATCGGTTCACCGCACCCGCATGGGCGTGGGTCAGGGGCTGGTGGGCACGATTGCGGCCTCGGGCACCATCATCAATACCGACAACGCGCAGGCGCACCCCAACTTCGCCTATTTCCCGGAGACCGGCGAGGATCTCTACCACTCGTTCCTCGGCGTGCCGGTCCTTCGGGGCGGCCGTGTGGTGGGCGTGCTGGTCGTCCAGAACACCGCCAAGAAGCGCTACGGCGAGGACGAGGTCGAGGCGCTGCAGATCATCGCCTCGGTCCTGGCCGAGATGCTGGCCGCGGGCGATCTGGTCGATCGCGAGCGCTACACCGACCTCACCGGGCTCGAGCGCGAGCAGCGCCGGCTCGAGGGCCAGCTGCTGGTCGAAGGGGTGGCCGTGGGCCGGGCCTGGCTGCACGATGCCAAGATCGAGATCACGCGGTTGCTCGCCGACGATCCGGCCATCGAGGCAGCACGGCTGGAGGCGGCGATCGAGGGGCTGCGGGAGTCGCTGGACAGCATGCTGGCGCGCGCCGATCTCGGCGCCGGCGAACATCTCGACGTGCTCGAGACCTACCGAATGTTCGCCCATGACGGTGGCTGGCGGCGGCGGATGCGCGAAGCCATCGACACCGGGCTCTCGGCCGAAGCGGCGGTCCGTCGCGTGCAGGAAGAGACCAGGGTGCGGATCGGCCACGCCAACGACCCATACCTGCGCGAACGGCTCTTGGACCTCGAGGATCTGGCCGAACGGCTGCTCCGGCTTTTGGCCGGCCGCGACAGCCACGGCGATGCCAAGCTGATGCCGCAAGGCTCGATCATCGTCGCGCGCAATCTCTCGGCGGCCGACCTCATCGACTACGACCACACCAAGATCCGCGGGATCGTCCTCGAGGAGGGCTCGCCGACCGCGCACGTCACCATCGTAGCTAGGGCCTTCGACCTGCCGATGCTCGGCAGGGTCGAGCGGGCGATGGCGCAGATCGAGGGCGGCGACATGCTGGCCCTCGACAGCGAGCACGGTCAGGTGCTGATCCGCCCGGCCGACGACATGGTCGACGCCTTTCAGGGCGCGATGCGCGCGCGTCAGGAACGCCGCCGCATCTTCGACAGCCTGAAGGACCAGCCGGCGGTCACCCGTGACGGTATCGACCTCGAGCTTTCGATCAATGCCGGCTTTCTCATCGACATGGGCGAGCTCGAGGCCACCGGTGCCGCTGGCGTCGGCCTCTACCGCACCGAGCTCGCCTTCATGTCCAGGCCCGATTTTCGCGATCCCGAGGTGCAGACGGGCTACTATGCCGCCGTGCTCGAGCGCGCCGGCGCCAAGCCCGTCTGCTTTCGCACGCTCGATATCGGCAGCGACAAGCAGCTGCCCTATTGGCGCATGCCGGCGGAGGAGAATCCGGCGATGGGCTGGCGGGCGATCCGGCTCACACTCGACCGCCCGGCGATTCTTCGTCACCAGCTGCGGGCCTTGCTGCGAGCGGCGGCCGGCCGGCCGCTGTTGAAGGTGATGTTCCCGATGGTCGCCGAGGTGGCCGAGTTCCGCGCCGCCCGGCGGCTCTTGGAGCTCGAGCGCCGCCGGGCGCTGGCGGGCGGCCAGGCCCTGCCCGAGCGGCTGGAAGTGGGCGCGATGCTCGAAGTGCCCTCGCTCTACTGGCAATTGCCGGCGCTGCTGAAGGAGGTCGATTTTCTCTCGGTCGGCTCCAACGACCTCCTGCAATTCTTCTTCGCGTGCGATCGCGGCTCGCCGTTGATCGGTGATCGCTACGACGTGCTGTCACCGCCGGCCCTCTCGTTCATCCGCGCCCTGGTCGAGCGGTGCCGCGAGGCCGGGGTGACGCTCGCTGTTTGCGGCGAGATGGCGAGCCGGCCGGTCGAGGCGATGGCGCTCACCGGGCTCGGCGTTCGCCGCCTCTCGCTGTCGCCGGCGCAGATCGGACCGGTCAAGGCGATGCTACGCTCCCTTGATGCCGGTGCCATGGCTGCCTACCTCACTCGGTTGTTGGACCTGCCCGACCACAGCCTCAGGCGTCACTTGCTCGCCTATGCCCATGACCACGATATCAACCTGCCGGAAAGTAGCTTTCGATCAACTTGACGCGCTACCGGTGGTTATGTGCATACTCGAGTGTGAGAGTAGCCGATTCGGCGATCCATGTTTGGCGACAGCGCACCGGTTTGATATGAATGGTTAACCACCGCGGTGTTTAATCTCCAGCCGAGGCGTGGCCCGGGCCACCTGCGACAGCCACTGATCCTGCTACCTTCTGCCTTGGGGCGATATCCCGACTGTGTCACGTCGACCGTCTGATCACCAGCCTGCCTTCGATCCCATCGCCGAGCGCCTCGTCGACATCGGTCGGCATCTGCGCGAGGCGCGCCAGCAACGCGGCGAGGATCTCTACGACGTCGCCGACTATTTGCGCATCAAGCCGTCCTATCTCTTCGCGCTGGAGGAAGGCGACCTCGCGGGGATGCCCGGCCGCACCTATGCGATGGGTTTCTTGCGCACCTATGCCGATCATCTGGGCTATGACGGTGCCGAGGTGGTCCGCCAGCTCAAGACGACGGGCGAGCCCGAGGCCGAGGCGAGCCTGCAGGTCCGCCAACCCGTGGCCGAGAATCGGCTGCCCAGCCTCGGGGTCGTCGTCATGGCGTTGCTGCTCGCCGGCGTCGCCTACGGCGGCTGGTTCGCGGCGCAGTCGGGCGACGACGTGCTCGCCCGCATCAAGGCGCTGCCCGGCGATATCGGCCAATACGCTGCGACCATGTTCGAGGAGGAGCCGACGGGCCCGGTGACGGCCGCGATCAACGCTCCGACCGACAATGGCACGACGGCACCGGTCGAAGCGCTGCTGGCGAGCGACGACGCCAGGGCGACGGCGCGCCCGACGGATCGCCTGCCGAGCGCCGCATCCGCGTCCACGGGGTCGCCCACGGGGTCGAGCGTCAATCCCGGCAACTCGGGTCCGATCGCTGGCGTGCAGGCGGGCGAGGTGCCGTCGGCAACCCCACCCGCCGGCAGCATCGACATCACGTCGGCGATCGCAGGCCGGCCGTCCTCGGCGCAGCAGGACGCGGCCGACACCGAAGACACTTTTGCGTCACTCGTGCTCGATGCCGAGGCCGAGCGCGAGGCGGCCCTCCGACGCCTCGACGAGGAACGCCCCGACGGTGGCACGGTGGGCGAACTCTTGGCCGCTCTTCAGGCGACCCCCGGCGAGGCGGCGGACGGGTCGGTTGGCGCGGTGGCTGGCGGATCGGCTGGCGGGGTCGGGCCGGCACCGGTGACCTCGGATACCGGCCGCGTTACCCTGCTCGCCCGCGAGGCCGCCTGGATCCAGGTGCAGAGCCCCGCGCGGGACTATCTGCGCAGCACCACGCTCGAGCCCGGGCAGCGCTTCGACATCCCCGATCGCACCGACCTCGCCCTCTGGACCGGCAATGCCGGCGGCCTGGAAATCTGGGTCGACGGTCAGAATGTCGGTGTCCTCGGGCAGAGCGGCGCGGTAATGCGTGACGTCTCGCTGACGCCCGAAGCCCTTCTCGCCCGCCGCTGACGAAAGAGCCGATAAGATGGTCGCCTTGGCCGAGTCCCGCCGTCACCAGACCACGGCCGTCACGGTCGGCGATACGACCATCGGCGGCGGTGCCCCGGTGGTCGTCCAGTCGATGACGAACACCGACACGTCCGATCTCGAGAGCACTTGCCGGCAGGTGATCGAGCTGGCCCAGGCGGGCTCCGAGATCGTCCGGGTCACGGTCAACGACGAGCCCGCCGCCCGGGCCGTGCCGCGGCTGCGCGAACGGCTCGATCTACTGGGGCACAAGGTCCCGCTGGTCGGCGATTTCCACTATAACGGTCACCGGCTGTTGGCCGCCGTGCCGGAGTTGGGCAAAAGCCTCGCCAAGCTGCGGATCAACCCCGGCAATGTCGGCTTCGGGGACAAGCGCGACCGACAGTTCGAGGCGATGATCGAGGCGGCCTTGGCCTGCGATCGCCCGGTGCGGATCGGGGTCAATTGGGGCTCGCTCGATCAGGTCCTGGCCGCCAAGTTGATGGACGAGAACGCGGCGAAGCCGAGGCCTGAAAGCGCGGATTTCGTCCTCCGCGAGGCCCTCGTCCGCTCCGCCCTGGAAAGCGCGGCGCATGCCGAGCGGATGGGCCTGGGTGCCGATCGGATCGTCATCTCGGCCAAGGTCAGCCGCGTGCCCGACCTCATCGCCGTCTACCGCGAACTCGCCCGGCGCAGCACCTATGCCCTGCATCTCGGCCTCACCGAGGCCGGCATGGGCACCAAGGGCGTCGCCGCCAGCGCTGCCGCGCTCTCGGTCCTCCTGATGGACGGCATCGGCGACACCATCCGCTGCTCCTTGACCCCCAAGCCCGGCGAAACCCGGACCACCGAGGTCAAGGTCTGCCAGGAGATTCTGCAGTCGTTGGGCTTGCGCACCTTCGCCCCCGAGGTCGCGGCCTGTCCTGGCTGCGGCCGGACCACCAGCACCTTCTTTCAGGAACTCGCCCAGCAGATCGAGGGCTATCTCGCCCAACAGATGCCGGTCTGGAAACAGCGCTACACCGGCGTCGAGACGCTCAAGGTCGCGGTCATGGGCTGCATCGTCAACGGCCCCGGCGAGAGCAAGCACGCCGATATCGGCATCAGCCTGCCCGGCACCGGCGAAAGCCCCGTGGCCCCCGTCTTCATCGACGGCGAGAAGGCCATGACGCTCCGCGGCGACGGCATCGCCCAGGAATTCCAGGCAATGGTCGAGCACTACGTCGAAAGGCGCTTCGGCAAGCCCGGCGCTTGACAAGCATGCGGGGAGGATGATCCTCCCCGCGACCCACCAAATTTAGAGGGGCGCGGGGGAAATCATTTCCCCGGATGCTTCCTGCTTCCCTTCCGGAGACCTCTGTGATGGCCAACATCCGGCCAGTGCGCGGCACGCACGACCTCTTCGGCGAGACCATCCGTCGCCACCGCCACGTCATCGAGACCGGGCGCCGGACGGCCGAGCTTTACGGCTACGAGGAGATCCAGACCCCGGTCTTCGAGTTCACCGAGGTCTTCGAGCGGAGCCTCGGCGACACCTCCGACGTCGTCACCAAGGAGATGTACACCTTCGAGGACCGGGGCGGCGACAGCCTGACGCTCAGGCCCGAGAACACGGCCTCGGTGGCGCGTGCGGTCATCTCGGGCGGCATGCTGCAGGCTTTGCCGCTCAAGCTCTTCTATGCCGGGCCGATGTTCCGCTACGAGCGCCCGCAAAAAGGCCGGCTTCGCCAGTTTCACCAGATCGGTGTCGAGCTGATCGGGGCGCCCGAGCCCTCGGGCGACGTCGAGGTGATCGCGATCGGGGCGCAGATCCTGGAGCGCCTCGGCATCGCCGATCAGGTCACCCTCGAGCTCAACACGCTGGGCGATCCCGAGAGCCGGATGGCTTACCGCCAGCAGCTCGTGGCCTATCTCGACGGCTACCGCGACCGGCTATCCGAGGACAGCCGACTTAGGCTCGAGCGCAATCCGATGCGCATCCTCGACAGCAAGAACGAAGACGACCGGGCGATCGTCCGTGAGGCGCCCAGGCTCGAGGATTCCCTCAACCAGGCGAGCCTCGATTTCTTCGCGGCGGTCAAGGACGGCCTGGCCGAACTCGGCATCGCCTACACCCTCAACCAGCACCTCGTGCGTGGCCTCGACTACTACACCCACACCGCCTTCGAGTTCACCACCACTGCCCTCGGCGCTCAGGGTGCCGTCATCGCCGGCGGCCGCTACGACGGTCTCGTCGAGGAGATCGGCGGCCCGCCCACGCCCGGCGTCGGCTGGGCCGCCGGGGTCGAGCGCCTGGCCCTCCTCGCCACCAACGAGCCCGCCGCGCCCAGGCCCGTCGCCATCGTGCCGATCGGCCCCGCCGCCGAGACCGAAGCCAGAAAGCTCGCAGCCGAGCTCCGCCACGCCGGCATCGCGGTCGAGCTCGCCTTCAAGGGCAAGCCCGGCCAGCGGATGAAGCGCGCCGACCGCGCGAATGCCCGTTTTGCCATCTCGATGGGCGACGACGAGCTCGCAGCCGGCACCCTCAAGCTCCGCGATCTCGACAGTGGCGAGGAGACGACGGTCGGTCGGGGCACGGTCATCGACCACCTCCTGGCCTAGACCGCGCCTCGCGCGGCTCAGCGAAGGGCGAGGAGGTCTTCCACTTCGAGGAGGACGAGCTCGTTGGCGTCGGCCGTGCCCGGCGCGCGGCCGATCGAGAAGGGGTAGTTGTTGTCGTTGCCGACGATGATGTGCCGGTCGTCCACGCGGTCGACGTTCTCGATCGTGACGAAGGGGAAGCTGAAGACGCCGTCGATCGTCCCTTGCAGCGCCGAGCCATCGGGATCGGCGATCGCCAAGAGGTCGATGAAGCCGAGCTTTTCGACCACGCCGGCTTCGTCCGTCTGCGCGAGGTCGATCAGGTAGACGCGCTTGAACAGGGCGGGCTCTTCCATGTCGAGCCTGGCATCGCCCTCGAGCCAATCCCGCTCGATCACCAGAGCCCGGCTCTCGTCGATCAGGTTGAAGTCGCCGATGGCATGGCTCGCGTCCTCGAGGGGGTAGTAGCGGACCCGGTCCGACCAGCCGCCGCCGGTGGTATCGAACTCGAGGATGCGGACGGCAGGCCGGCCGCTTCGGGTCTCGAACGTCCCGGTTTCGGGAGCGAAGATCTGGCCCTCGAGCATGGGCAAGAGGGTCGTGCCGTCGGCGGCGAGTGCCAGGCCCTCGAAGCCGCGGCTGCGGCGGAGGTTGAAGGGTGGGGCCGATCCCGCAGGATCGGCCTGGAGCTCGAGCCTGTGGTGGTCCGGTGATTGGATCGAGAGGCCGTCGATCTCCGTCTCGTGGAACGCGACGACCCGTCCATCGGCGTCGAGTTGGATCAAATAGGGGCCGAACTCGTCGCCGATCCAGTAGCCGTCGCCCACGGGCTGGATGCCTTCGACGTCGAGATCGGCGCCCGTGAGGTAGCGGGTTGCCGTGAATTCGGTGGTGATCGGGTAGGGTATCACCCGATCGGGGTCGGCCATGAAGATCGTCCGCTCCACGGCCAGCCGGCCGCTGGCCCAGTCGGGCGCCGCGATGTGGAACATCAACGCGGCATCGGCCGAGTTCGTCCGGCTGCCGAAGCCGTTGTCGGTCAGGAGCAAATAGCGGCCGTCGTCGAGGGTCTTGATGCCGGAGAAACCTTGCAGCGGTTGGCCGGGAAAGGGGCGGGCGAGCCCGGTGCGCTCGAGCCGCCCATAATCCTGCTCCAGTCGTTCGTTGCCGCTGAAGCGACCCGAGCGGAAGAGGCCGACAGGCGCGTCGGGTGGCGGGTTGACGAAGCTCTGGGCCGGCAGGATCGCATGGCCGGCGAGCGTGGCGGTGATCTGGATGGGCTCGGCCACGGCGGTAGTCGGCAAGATCAGCGTGGCGACAATGACGAGCATCGTGCGGTGCATGGGTTCCCCCGAGTGAAGGCTGCTACAGCGTCGCTTAGCAGGGGACGATGCGTAGAGAATGACGACTGGGTTGCGCCTCCACGAAACGCTTCCGGTGCGTCCCTCGCAGCGAGGTCGGCCACCGAGGCTGACTTGCCGCGCAAGCGACGGATCGCCTTGCCCGTATGCAATGAATGCGAGAGGCGCCCAACCATGAGCATACCTTGCACGATGCCGATGAACGCCAGCAAGCTGATCGATCTTCCACGGCCTGCCGTTCCGCCAACCGAACGCAAGGCTTGGGCTCGGCGCGCACTCCAGGTCGAGTGCCCGTCGCACCTAGCCAGTGCGGCTCGGCGACCTCCGCTTCGCAGTCGGCGAAAGCAGGTGCGGCAAGCAGCACGGCAACCGTAGTGGCTGTCAAACAGCGTATCGTCATCGTTTCCTCCTCTGATCGACGGCGCACGCCCGGCGCGCAGCCGCAACGACACCGTCTCGACAAGAGGCCTTGCCAGACCGCTGATGCTTCCCCGTCGACGCTGCATGTGACAGTTCGATGACACGACTTTGACGACCGGCGTGCGTCGGCGCTAGATTGCGCGGTTTCCGCTATTCCCGCCGTCGGAGTTTCGCCTATTGAACGCCACAGCCATCCTGATCGAGCTGGTGGGCGGCATCGCCTTGCTGCTTTGGGGGGTGCGCATGGTGCGCACAGGGGTGAGCCGTGCCTTGGGCTCGTCCTTGCGCGACGTGCTCAGGCGGGCTGCCGGCAACCGCTTCAGCGCGGCTTTGGCCGGCCTGTTCATCACCGTGCCGCTGCAGAGCTCGACCGCGACCGCGATCATCACCGGGGCTTTTGCCGAGCGGCGGATGATCGGGCTGGCCGCCGCCTTGGCGGTGATGCTGGGTGCCGACATCGGCACGGCCGTGGCGGCGCAGCTCTTGGCCGTCGATCTGCGCTGGCTGTCGCCCGCGGCGATCATCATCGGCTTTGCGCTCTTCACTGCGAGCCAGACCGCCAAGCGCCGACAGATCGGCCGGGCGTTGATCGGCGTTGGCCTGATCATGCTGGCGCTGCGGCTGATCGTGGCCTCCTCCGAACCGCTGCGCGAGTCGCCGGCGCTCGCGGCCGTGCTCGCGGCCCTCGAGAACGACATCGTCTTCACCGCCGCCGTCGCTGCCGTGCTCACCTGGCTCGCGCATTCGTCGATCGCCATCATCCTGACGGTGGCCGGGCTCGTCGGTGCCGGCGTCATCCCGGCCACCATGGCGATCCCGTTCGTTCTGGGCGCCAATGCGGGCGCGGCCATCGCACCTTTCGTGGCGACCTCGACCAGCAGCCCCGCTGGCCGCCGGCCGGCGCTGGGCAATCTCTTGATGCGCTGCACAGGCGCGCTCGCAGCGCTCGCGGCCCTGCCCTGGATCGCCCCGCTTCTCCTGAGCGATCTGGGCGCCGGCACCGCCCTCGTCTTGAACCTGCACCTCGCCTTCAACCTCGCTCTGGCGCTCGCGATGTTGCCGCTGGTGGGCCCCATGGCGAAGCTGGTCGAGTGGCTGATGCCGGAAAAGCCGGCGCTCGGCGACGACCGGCTCAGGCCCCGCTACCTCGACCCCGAGGCCATCGTCAGCCCGCCGGTGGCTTTGGCCAACGCCTCGCGCGAGGCGTTGCGCCTGGGCGACGCGGTGGAGGCCATGCTCGGTCGGTCGCTCGAGGCCTTTACCGTCCAGGACCCTCTCCTGGTGAAGTCGATCGAGGCCGAGGACGATGTGGTCGACGCGCTGCACGAGGCGATCAAGCTCTACCTCACCCGGCTCAACCAGGAGGAGCTCGAGCCCGACGAGAGCCAGCGCTGCGTCGAGATCCTCACCTTCACCACCAATTTCGAGCATATCGGCGACATCATCGACCGCAACCTGATGGAGCTCGCGGCCAAGAAGATGAAGGGCAGCTTGCGCTTTTCGGCCGAGGGCTTCGCCGAGATCGAGGCCTTTCACGGCCGAATCGTGCAGAGCCTGCAGCTGGCGCTCACCGTCTTCATGCGTGGCGACATCGCCATGGCCCGCCAGCTCATCGCCGACAAGACGACCGTCCGCGACATGGAGGCCCTGGCCGTCGAGAGCCACTTGGCGCGTGTCGGCAAGCGGCTGCCCGAGACCCTGGAGACATCGTCCCTGCATCTCGATGTCATCCGGGACTTGAAGCGCATCCACTCGCACATCGCGGCCACGGCCTACCCGATTCTCGAACGTGCCGGCGAACTGCACAAGAGTCGGTTGAAGAAGCCGGCCAAGGCCGAGGGCGGCAAAAACGCGTCGGACGAGCCCGCTGCCACCCAGTCCGAGCCCCGGCCCCCGTCCCAGCCCGAGGCCCAGCCCGCGTCTCAGCCCGCGTCCCAGCATTGACGAACGCTCGTTTCTGCCGAAAACACGGACTTCTTGCGACAACCCCCGAAGCGGGCAATCGATGAACACCTCACGGTCCAGCACCGGCCTCGATCCGAAGCTCGACGCCATCATGGCTCGGCGCGACGAACTCGCGGCCTTGATGGCCGAGGGCGGCGGCGATTATGCCGGGCTCGGTCGCGAGTTCGCCGAGCTGGAGCCCATCACCGCCGGCATCGAGCGCTATCGGGCGCTGCAAGTCGAGCTGAGGGGACTGAACGACCTTCTTGCCGATCCATCCACCGACCCCGAGATGCGGGGCATGGCACACGAGGAGATAGCATCCCTCGAAGCCCGCCTGCCCGAGCTCGAGCGTGAGCTGCAACTCCTCTTGCTGCCGAAGGACGCCGCCGACGAGGGCAGTGCGATCCTCGAAATCAGGGCCGGCACCGGTGGTGACGAAGCTGCGCTTTTCGCGGGCGATCTCTGGCGGATGTACGAACGCTACGCGCAGGGCCAGGGCTGGCGCACCGAGATCCTGTCTTTGAACGAGACCGAGATCGGCGGGGTCAAGGAACTGGTCGCCGAAGTGCAGGGGCGCGGCGTCTTCGCCAAGCTGAAGTTCGAGGCGGGTGTGCACCGGGTGCAACGGGTGCCGGTGACCGAGGGCGGCGGGCGGATCCATACCTCGGCCGCCACCGTGGCCGTCCTGCCCGAGGCCGAGGAGGTCGATTTCGAACTGGACGAGACGGAGCTCAGGGTCGACGTCTACCGCGCGTCGGGGGCCGGCGGGCAGCACGTCAACAAGACCGAGAGCGCGGTCAGGATCACCCATGTGCCGACCGGCATCGCGATCGCCATGCAGGACGAGAAATCGCAGCACAAGAACCGGGCCAAGGCCCTGAAGATCCTCAAGGCCCGGCTCTTCGAGATCGAGCGGGAGCGGGCCGCCGCCGAACGCTCGGCCGAACGCAAGGGCCAGGTCGGCTCCGGCGATCGCTCGGAGCGGATCAGGACCTACAACTTCCCGCAGGGCCGGGTCACCGACCACCGCATCAACCTGACACTATACAAGCTCGACCAGGTGCTGGCCGGCGAAGCGTTGGGCGAGCTGGTCGATGCGCTGATCGCCGAAGACCAGGCGGCCAGGCTCACCGAGCTTGCCTGAGCGGTCGACGGTCGCAGCACTGATCGACCAGATCGCGGCCGTACTGCGGCAGGCCGGCATCGACGGCGCCCGTGCCGAAGCCCGGCTGATCGTGGCGGCAGCCACGGGCCTGGATCGGGGCCGCCAGCTCAGCGACCCGAGCCACGAGGTCGACCCCCAGGCCGCCCTCGCCCTCGCCCGCCGCCGGGCGGCCCGCGAGCCCATGGCCTATCTCGTCGGCCGCCGCGAATTCTGGGGCCTCGAGTTCCTGGTCGGACCGGGCGTGCTGGTGCCGCGCCCCGAGACCGAGACGCTGATCGAAGTGGTGCTCGCCGAGCTACCGGATCGCAACGCACCCTTGCGTCTGCTCGATCTCGGCACCGGCACCGGCTGCCTGCTGCTCACGCTGCTCTCCCTCTATGCGAACGCCGTCGGGATCGGCATCGACCGCTCGGCGGCGGCACTCGCCTATGCCACCCGCAATCGCCGGGCGCATGGCCTCGAGCACCGCGCACTGCTCGTCCAGGGCGACTGGCTCGCCGCGGTCACGGGCCCGTTCGACCTCGTCGTCGCCAACCCGCCCTATATCGCACCGGGCGAAGCTCGCGATCCCGAAACGTCGCACGAGCCCGAAGCGGCGCTGATCGCCGGCCAGGACGGGCTCGACGCCTACCGCGCGATCGCCGGACCAGCCTCGCTGGCGCTCGCTCCGGGAGGGCTCGCCGTCTTCGAGATCGGCGCCGGCCAAGGCAGCGCGGTGCGCGCCCTCTTGGAGCGAGCCGGCTTTCGCGAGGTCGCCGTGGTTCGAGACCTCGCCAGCCGGCCACGCGCCGTCACGGGCAAGAAAGAATAATCCGCCAGTCCCTTTCGAGGGCTGGGGGCGGGCTGACGCGAGCCGGCATCGTTGCAACGGGGTAACGCCCAAACGACGTCCGCTCGCTCGGCAGCCACGTCACCGGCGGGACGGCGAGGTCGCGGATCTCGCCCGCCATGCCCCATGATGTCGCCGATAGTGGCGGCAGCTCCACCGGCAGCTGCTCGCCCTGGCACCGAGCGGCCATTGCGTCGCAGAGATGACGCTTTCGCGAGAACGCACGGCCAGCTAGATGTACCGCGAAGGCCGTTGTTGTCAGGAGTTATTATGCGGCACTTGCTCGTTATTTGTGTGGCAGGACTCGCTTTTGGTCTGGCGGCCTGCGATCAGGTCGAAGACAGCGCGACGGCCGCGGCGGCACCGCTTCCCGCAGTGGGCGTGGCACCCGCCATGAACCGCGAGGTGACGCCCTCTTTCGATTTCGTCGCCCGCGTCGAGGCGATCGACAGCGTCGACCTCGAGGCCCGGGTCACCGGCTTTCTCGTCGGGCGCAACTTCGAAGAGGGCGCGACCGTTCAGCAGGGCGACCTCCTCTTTCGCATCGAGCCCGGCCCTTACGAGGCCGCCGTCGCCGCCAGGCAGGCCGAACTCGCCCGCACCGAGGCGACGCTGGTCAACGCCACCCAGCAGCGCGAGCGCATGGAGCCCCTGGTCCGCCGCGAGGCGCAGCCCCAGGCCCGGCTCGACGAGCTGATCGCCGCCGAGGGCGAGGCCACCGCCAATCGCGACGGCGCCAGGGCGGCCCTCGACCGGGCGCTGATCGACCTCGGCTACACCGAGATCACCGCACCCTTTACCGGCCGGATCGGCCGCGCCGCCTTCGCCGAGGGGGCTGTCGTCGGCCCCGGCAGCGGCCCCTTGGCCCGCCTCGTCCGCCTCGATCCCATCTTCGTCACCATCCCGGTCACCGACCGGGCGATGATCGCCGTCCGCCGGACGGAGGACCCGGCCAGCCAGTTCCGCCCCTATCTCCGCCTCGGTGACGGCACGACGTTCGACGAGCCCGGCCGCTTCGCCTTCATCGACCCGCAGGTCGACACGACCACCGACACCGTCCGAGTCCGCGCCGAGTTCGAGAACGACGCGGAGCTTCTGCTGCCCGGCCAGTTCGTCACGGTCACCATCCGTGCCGTCGAGCCCGAGACCGCGCTGGTCATCCCGCAGATCGCCGTCCAGCAGGACCAGGCCGGCCGCATGGTCCTGACGCTGGACGAGAACAACGTCGTGCAGATCACGCGGGTCACCATGGGCGAGCGGGTCGACACCGACTGGGTAGTCGAGGGTGGCCTCACGCTCGGCCAGACGGTGATCGTCGACGGCCTGCAGAAGGCCCGCCCCGGCATGACCGTGCAACCGGTCGCCGTCACCGACTACGCCGGGAGCTGACCGCCCGTGTTCTCCGCCTTCTTCATCAACCGCACCCGCTTTGCGATGGTGATCTCGGTGATCATCATCATCGCCGGCGCCATCGCTATCCGCGTCCTGCCGGTGGCCCAGTTCCCCGACATCGTGCCGCCGCAGGTCCAGGTCGAGGCGTTCTACCCGGGTGCGAGTGCCGAGATCATCGCCGAGACGGTGGCAGCCCCGATCGAGGCCGAGGTCAACGGCGTCGACAACATGCTCTACATGACCTCGACCAGCAACAATGCCGGCCGCTACGAGCTGACCGTCACCTTCGCGGTCGGCACGGACCCGGACATCGCCGCCGTCAACGTCCAGAACCGGGTGGCGCTCGCTCTGCCCAGCCTGCCGGCCGAGGTAACCCAACAGGGCGTCTCGACCCGAAAGCAGTCGACCAACATGCTCCTGGTCGTCAACCTGCTCTCGCCCGAGAGCACCTTCGACCGGCTGTTCCTCTCCAACTACATGGAGATCAACATCCGCGACGTCGTGGCCCGGCTGCCCGGCGTCGGCGAGGCCAGCCAGCTCGGCCTGCTCGACTACGCCATGCGGATCTGGCTCGACCCGCAGGTGATGACCGCACTCGAAATCAGCGAGGCCGAGGTGGTCGACGCCATCCGTCGGCAGAACCTGCAGGCCGCGGCCGGCCGGCTGGGAGCACCCCCCGACAACGAGGGCCGCGCCTTCACCTACACGCTGCAGGCGCAGGGTCGGCTCACCGAGCCCGGCCAATTCGAGCGCATCCTGGTCCGCACCAACCCGGACGGCTCGCAGATCCGCCTGGGCGATCTCGCGCGGATCGAGCTGGGTGCCCAGACCTACGACGCCAATGCCTGGGTCGACGGCTCGCCAACCGCGATGCTCGCCATCTACCTCTCGCCCGGCGCCAACGCACTGGAGACAGCCGATCTGGTCTACGCCGCCCTGGATCGGCTGGCCGAGCGGTTCCCCGAAGATCTCGAATACGATATCTACTATGACACCACGGATTTCGTGCGGATCAGCATGCAGAACGTGGTGATCACGCTGTTGCAGGCCTTGGCGCTGGTCATCGCCGTCACTTACGCCTTTCTCGGCGACTGGCGCTCCACCATGGTGCCGGTGCTGGCCATCCCGGGCTCGATCATCGGCACCTTCGCCGTGCTGCTCGCCGCTGGCCTCACCATCAACACCGTCTCGCTCTTCGCCGTCATCCTCGCCATCGGCGTCGTCGTCGACGATGCCATCGTCGTGGTCGAGAACACGCAACGCCTGATCGACGAGGAAAAGCTCTCCGCCAAGGAAGCGGCGAAGAAGGCCATGGAGCAGGTGACGGGCCCGATCATCGCCACCACGCTGGTGCTCTACGCCGTCTTCGTGCCGACCGCGTTTTTGCCCGGCATCACCGGCCAGCTCTACCTCCAGTTCGCGGTCACCATCTCGGTCGCCGTCACCCTCTCCTCGATCATCGCGCTGACCTTGAGCCCGGCCCTCTGCGGCCTCCTCATGCGCCCGTCCAGGAGCCCGCGCGGCCCGCTCCGCTGGTTCTTCAACTTCCTCGACGTCACCCGCAACGGCTACACGAGCGTCGTCACCAGGCTCGGCCGCGTCTCGATCGTCGCCGTCCTGATCATCGTGGTCGCCGGGGCCGGCGCCGGCTGGCTGTTTCGCACCGTGCCCACGGGCTTCATCCCGTTCGAGGACAACGGCTACTTCTTCGTCGACGTGGCCCTGCCCGATGCCGCCTCGGTCGCCCGCACCGGCGCCGTGCTCGAACAGGTCCAGGAACTGCTCGAGGCCGACCCGGACGTGGCGCACGTGCTCACCGTCTCGGGCTTCAGCCTCTTGGCCGGCATCCGCTCCTCGGGCGGGCTCGCCATCGGCATCCTCGAGCACTGGGACGACCGGCCGGGCCGCGAACAAAGCGTCGGCGGCGTGCTGCGCCGCCTCCAGCCGCAGCTCCTGGCCATCCCGCAGGCCACCGTCTTCGCCTTCCCCGCCCCGCCGATTCAGGGCCTGGGCACCGCCGGCGGCATCGAGATGGAACTGACCGATCTCGGCGGCCGGCCTCCCGACGAGCTGGCCCAGGCACTCCAGGGCTTCCTCATCAACGCCAACCAGCACCCGGAAATCGGCCGCGCCTTCTCGACCTTCAGCGCCAGGACACCGCAGCTCTTCCTGGAGATCGACCGCGAGAAGGCCGAGACCCTGGGCGTGCGCCTCTCCGACCTCTTCACCACGCTGCAGGCCAATCTCGGCTCGTTCTACGTCAACGACTTCAACCTCTTCGGCCGCACCTACAACGTCTTCCTCCAGGCCGACGCCCCCTTCCGCATGGAGCCTTCGGACATCAATACGCTGCATGTCAGGAACACCATGGGCGAGATGGTGCCCATGCAGTCGCTCTTGACCGTCCGCCCGATCCTCGGCCCCGACAGCACGCGCCGCTTCAACCTCTTCCGCTCGGCCAGCGTCAACGTCACGCCCGTGGGCGCCACCGGCGACGGCATCGGGGCACTGCGCGAGCTCGAGGCCTCGACCCTGCCGCCGGGCTTCGCCGTCGAATGGTCCGGCACCACCTTCCAGGAGGTCCAGGCCGGCGGCGAGGCCGCGATCGTCCTGCTCTTGGCCCTGGTCTTCGTCTACCTCTTCCTCGTGGCGCAATACGAAAGCTGGTCGATCCCGCTCTCGGTCATCCTCTCCGTCGTCATCGCCGGTGCCGGCGGGCTCGGCCTTACCTGGCTCGTCGGCCTCGACAACAACGTCTATACGCAGATCGGCCTCGTCATGCTGATCGGCCTCGCCAGCAAGAACGCCATCCTGATCGTCGAATTCGCCAAACAACTCCGCGAGGAAGGCAAGCCGATCCAGGAAGCCGCCGCCGACGCCGCCAAGCTCCGCTTCCGCGCCGTCCTGATGACCGCCGTCAGCTTCATCCTCGGCATCATGCCCCTCGTCCTCGCCAGCGGCGCCGGCGCCGCCAGCCAAGTCTCCCTCGGCATCGTGGTGCTGGGCGGCATGCTCGCTGCCACCTTCCTCGGCATCATCGTCATCCCGCCGCTCTACGTTTTCGTCCAGACGATCCGCGAAAAGATCCGCGGGCCACAGGTAACAGCGGTCGAGAGACCGGCGGAGTAGGACGAAAAGAAGAAAGCAATGTGGGGAGGCTAGCCTCCCCATGCCTCTCCGTTACTTCTGGCGTGCCGAGGGCGGATAGGCTGGCGCGTCGGCGCAGGCCGTCGGGCAGGTGGCGCGATCAAGCAGGAACATACGTCAACCGAATCGTGTGCTCGTCGAACTGATCGCTGGCCACGAGGCGGAGCGGCGGCCGGGGGCCGGCGGACGTCAACGAGCGCGACACGACCCACTTCGGTTGACGCCGCCAAGCCGCCGCGAACGCGCGCCGCTCCGCATCCCACTCAGGATCGTCCTCATCCCACTAGCGCATGACCTCGTGGGTTCGCCGACCGAAGACGCTGCCGGTCAGGTCACGCACGAACTCTATGAAGTGACGAAAGAGCACCGGCCCTGGCCGAAATGCCAAGTGGTCGACCTAGCCGTCCATGGACTGGTTCAAGCCAAAGACGAGCTTCGCCATGCTCCAAACCTCCCCTCCCCAGAGGCTTTCGGCATAGCGCAAATCGCCGTTTCGCTGAAGTGAGGAACGCTCACGGGCGCCCTGTGTGGACGCCCCGTCAGACGCAAGCGGGAACTCTTCATTCGGCTGGGCTTCTGGTCGGGTGCTGGCATGTGTCCGGTCTCTGGTTGCGGCGTTCGACATGCCGCGGGCGGTTGTGGAGATCCGCCGGATCGGGTCCACTTCACCGCCACGCGCTCTGAGGCACCTGTCCCCAACCACTGGTTTTTCTGATCCCATCTCGGTGGACCGCTTGCCCAAAACTAGGAATTCGCTCTCGTC
>JAABSG010000049.1 GCA_011390475.1 Geminicoccaceae bacterium
CGCCCGAGAGGTAGACCAGGTCGAAATTGGCGTTCATCGGATGCGGCTCCCAGCCGAGAAAGACCACCGGTTGTTCGGTCCGGCCCATGCGGGAGACCTGGGCCAGCATGCCTTGTTCGGAGCTTTCGACGATGGTGAAGGCGCCGAGCCCGAAGGCGTCCGCGTCGATCATGTCCTGGATCAGCCGGTTGCCGTCATTACCGGGCTCGATGCCGTAGATGCGCCCACCCAGTTGGTCGCTGAACGTGGCGATGTCGGCGAAGTCGGTAAGGCCCTCTTCGGCGAGGTAGGCGGGGACGGCCAGGGTGTATTTCGCACCCTCCAGATTGACGCCGAGGCTGTCGACCGTGCCGGCCTCGAGATAGGGGGCGATGTCGGCTTCCATGGTCGGCATCCAGTTGCCGAGGAAGACGTCGATGTCGCCGTTGGCGAGGCTGGCATAGGTGACGGGCACCGAAAGGAGGTCGGCGCGGGTCTGGTAGCCGAGGCCTTCCAGCACGACCGAGGTCAGGGCGGTGGTGGCGGTGATGTCGGTCCAGCCGACGTCGGAGAAGCGGACCGAATGGCAGCTTTCGGGCTCGGCCGCGAGTGCTTGGGGCGCCTGGCCCACGAGCGTCAGCCCGCCGAGCAGGCCCAACAGCGGCAGCATGGTCTTGTGCATGGGATCGTCCTCCTGATGGATCATTTGGCCGCATGGGGCCCCGGATTACCGCCAAGCCAGCACAGCCCGGCCATCCGGGCAAGCCCGGAGCGCCGGCAAGGGCTGCATGAAGGCTTTTGGCGGGTGGCCGGGCAATGCTATGCATCGGGCATGACCAGTGCCTTCGAGGAGCCGATTCCATGCCCCGCGTTCTTGCCGTTCCCACACTCGCTGCTCTCGGCCTCCTCGTGGCGGTTGCCGGCTGGGCCCAGGCCGATTGGCAGGCCGAGCTCGCCGACGAGATCTTGATCATGGAGGACTGCGAGGTCAGCTTTCTCACCCAGGTGATCGAGCGGACGGTCGACGGCCGCGAGGTCATTCTCGCCAAGGTGCACTGCAGCGACGGCCGCACCTTCGATGCCAGCCGCGACGACAGCTTCGCCGCCTTCGATTTCTCGATCTGCGAGCCCGTCGAGCAGCCCGCTGCCTGCTAGCCGGCGCTCACCGGCGGCTTTTGTCCCGGCCTGCGGTGCTCGAGCCAGTGGGCCAGGGCCATCACCTTGTGCGCGGTCACCAGGATGGCGGTGACGTGGTGGTGGCGGGGCATGATCTTGAGCCGGGCGCCCGGCAAATGGCGGACGTACCAGCGCGCGTGATCGAGCGGCACGACGCCGTCCTTGCCGCCGTGGACGATGCGCACCGGGCAGCGCAGTGCGGTGTGGTCGAAGTCCCAGGGCGTAGTCAGCAGCTCGAGATCGGTCTGCACCCCGTCGTCGCCGGCCGAGATGCCGGCGAGCCACGATTCCGACAGGCGGTTGGCGAGCAGCTGCGTTGCCGCGGCCGACGGCATCACCTGGCCCTCCGAGCTCACCGACATCTGCAGCCATGCCTTGGTGATCACCGGGTTCTTCAAGAGTTCCTGCAGGCGTGGCACGATCCGCTCGCGCAGCAGCTCGTTCTCGGCGAAATCGACCAGCCAGCGCATCGGCACGCCGGCCGAGCGGACCATCGAGGCGTGCGCGACGCCGCCCGCGAGGAAGAGCTCGGCGACCCGGGGGCCGAGCTGCAGGGCGGCGGCCAGGGCATAGGGGGCGCCGGCCGAGCCGCCGAAGACGACGCAGCGATCGATGCCGAGCTGGTCGAGCACCGCCTCGACATCCTTGGCGAAAGCAAGGAAGGACGGCCGAGGCAAGGGATCGCTCATGCCGTAGCCCGGCCGGTCGAAGGCGATCACCTCGTGCTGGGTCGCACCGCCGATGAAGGCCTCGAGCCGGCTGCCGAGGATCCCGTGAAAATAGATGACCGGCTGGCGGGCCGGCTCCATCGTCCGCGCGACACCCATCTTGCGGCCGTCCGGCAAGGCCACGGCACTGCTGACATACTCGGCAGTGCCGCGAAACGGAAAGACCCGGTCGGCCGGCCGCCCTCGCTTGAAAAACCGCTCCGCCACTGTCGCCTTCAACCCCACCGATCCCGTCCCCGTCGCGGCCGGCAGCCCGCTTGGCCGCCACAGCCTCGATCGTTAAGAAGGCTTACCGGGGAGCGGTTTGCAAGGGGTAGGGAGGAAGCGGGTCATGGAAAACGCGACAACGGTGCTGCTCGGCAAGGGTGCGACCCCGCAATATCTGCGCCTCGACCTCGCCAACCGGCACGGGCTGGTGACCGGTGCGACCGGCACCGGCAAGACGATCACCCTGCAGATCATGGCCGAGGCCTTCAGTCGCGCCGGCGTGCCGGTCTTCTGTGCCGATGTGAAGGGCGATCTCTCGGGCCTGGCCAAGCCCGGCAAGCCCAATCCGAAGCTGGAAGCCAGGGCTGCCGAGCTCGGTGACGAGTTCTACGACTACGAGGCCTCGCCCACCGTCTTTTGGGACCTGTTCGGCGAGCAGGGCCATCCGGTGCGCGCCACCATCAGCGAGATGGGTCCGGTGCTCCTCGCCCGGCTGATGGAGCTCAACGAGGTCCAGGAGGGCGTGCTCACCATCGCCTTCCGGCTCGCCGACGACGAGGGGCTGCTGCTGCTCGATCTGAAGGATCTGAGGGCCATGCTCGGCTTTCTCGCCGACAACACGGACGCGGTGCAGAAGGCTTATGGCAATGTCAGCCGGGCCTCGATCGGCGCCATCCAGCGCCGGCTCCTGGTGCTCGAGGAGGAGGGGGCGGCGCATTTCTTCGGCGAGCCTGCCCTCGATCTCGTGGACCTGATGCGCACCGACGACGCTGGCCAGGGCCATGTCAACGTGCTGATGGCCGATCGGCTGATGCGCTCGCCACGGCTCTATGGGACCTTTCTGCTCTGGCTCTTGTCCGAGCTCTTCGAGGAGCTGCCCGAGGTCGGCGATCCCGAGAAGCCCAAGCTGGTGTTCTTCTTCGACGAGGCGCATCTCCTCTTCGATACGGCACCCCGCGCCCTGATCGAGAAGGTCGAGCAGGTGGTCCGGCTGATCCGCTCGAAAGGCGTCGGGGTCTATTTCGTGACGCAGAACCCGGCCGACGTGCCGCCCACGGTGCTGAGCCAGCTCGGCAACCGGGTGCAGCACGCGCTCAGGGCGTTCACGCCCAGGGACCAGAAGGCGGTCAAGGTCGCGGCCGAGACCTTCCGGCCCAACCCGGCCTTCGCGACCGCGGACGTGATCACCCACCTCGGTGTCGGCGAGGCCCTGGTCTCGACGCTGGAGAAGGGCGGCGTGCCGTCGATCGTGGACCGGGCGAAGATCATCCCGCCGCGCTCGCGCATGGGCCCGCTCGAGCCCGCCGAGCGCCGGGATCTCCTCGACCGCAGCCCGCTCTTCGGGCGCTACGAGGACATGATCGATCGGGAGTCGGCCCACGAAATGCTCGAGCAGCGCGCCGCCGAGGAGGCGCGCACGGCGGCCGCGGCCGAGCTCGAGGCAGCCTTGGCCAGGCACCAGACCCTCGAGGACAATCTCGGCTCGTCGCGCCGGATCGGCAGCCGCGGCCAGCCGGGCCCCCAGACGTCGTCCGGCGGCTCCCCCGGAATCCTGGGCTCGATCCTCACCGGTGCCGGGGGCCGGCGGCAGGGGGCGGCCGAGGCGATGGCGACCTCGATGGCCCGCACGGTCGGCACGCAGCTCGGCCGGACGCTAGTCCGCGGCGTTCTGGGCAGCCTGCTCAAAGGTCGGTGAGCGGCCCTGACAGCGCGCCAGCGAACGCCTACGTTGTGCGCTGCACCAGCAAGGGACAACACATATGATCAAAGGCAAGTCGGTCGTCATCACGGGCTCGACCAGCGGCATCGGTCTGGGCATGGCGCGCAAGTTCGCCGCCGCCGGGGCCAAGGTGATGCTCAACGGCTTCGGCGACGCGCACGAGATCGAGACCATCCGCTACGAGATGGCCGAGGAGTTCGGCGTCGATGTCGCCTATTCAGCGGCCGACGTCACCAAGCCCGACGAGATCGAGACGATGCTCCAGGCCGCGAACCGCGACCACGGTGGCGTCGATATCCTGGTCAACAACGCCGGCGTGCAGCACACCGCCAAGATCCAGGACTTCCCACCCGAGAAGTGGGACCTGGTGATCGCGACCAATCTCTCCGCCGCCTTCCACGCCACCCGCCTCGTCCTGCCGCAGATGCTCGAGCGCAACTGGGGGCGGATCATCAACACGGCCTCGGCGCACGGGCTGGTGGCCTCGGTCGAAAAGGCGGCCTATGTCGCGGCCAAGCACGGCGTGGTGGGCCTGACCAAGGTGGTGGCGCTCGAGACCGCGAAGACCGGGGTCACCTGCAACGCCATCTGCCCGGGCTGGGTGCTCACGCCGCTGGTCATGCAGCAGATCGAGAAGCGGGCCGAAGAGAACGGCACGACGGTCGCCGAGGAGAAGGAGAAGCTCTTGCTCGAGAAGCAGCCATCGGGCGAGTTCGTCACGGTCGAGCAGCTCGGCGACTTGGCCCTCTTCTTGAGCTCGGAAGCCGCGGCACAGATCCGCGGCCAGGCCATCGCCATGGACGGCGGCTGGACCGCCCAGTAGTGGCCACACCGCCGGCCCCGGCCCCTGCCCCTGCCAATACCACTGGTCAAGCGGCAAATGGCAAGAAGCGCCTCAATCTCGGCCTGCAGGGCGGCGGCTCGCACGGTGCCTTCACCTGGGGCGTGCTCGATCGGCTGTTCGAGGTGGACGAGATCGAGATCGTCGGCACCTCGGGGACCAGTGCGGGCGCCATGAACGCGGCCGTCATGGCCTATGGCCTCGCCACCGGCGGCAAGGCGGGAGCCAAAGCCAAACTCGGCGAGTTCTGGCAGCGGATCGGCTCGGCCGCACGGTTCTCGCCGCTGCAGCCCTCGCTGGTCGATCGCTGGCTCGGTCTCGGCAATATGGAGACTTCGCCCGGCTGGCTGTTCTACGACAACCTCTCGCGGCTCTTCTCACCCTACGAGCTCAATCCCGCGAACGGTAATCCGTTGCGCGAGGTGCTGGAGGACGTCGTCGATTTCGACGGCCTGCGCGAGAAGTGCCGGCGCCGGTTGGTGACGCTCTTTCTCTGCGCCACCAATGTCGAGACCGGGCGGATCAAGGTTTTCGAGGGGGACGAGATCGGCATCGACGCGGTCATGGCCTCGGCCTGCCTGCCCTATCTCTTCCAAGCCGTGGAAATCGACGGATCGCACTATTGGGACGGCGGCTTTTCCGGCAATCCGCCGATCTTCCCGCTGATCTACGGCACCGATTGCGCGGACGTGCTGATCGTCCAAATCAACCCGATCAATATCGAAGGCGTGCCCAAGACCGCGCGCGCCATCCTCGATCGGATGAACACGCTCTCGTTCAATTCGTCACTGATGCGCGAGATGCGGGCGATCGACTTCGTCAGCCGGCTGATCGACGAGGAAAAGCTCGAGCGCGACCGCTACAAGCGGCTGAACATCCACACCATCGACGCCGAGGACGCGCTGCGCCAGCTCGGCGTCTCCTCGAAGATCAACGCCGATCCGGCCTTCCTGGCCTGGCTCTTCGAGCTCGGCCGCGAGCGCTGCGGTCGCTTTCTCGACGCCCATCTCGACAAGATCGGGGTCGAGAGCTCGACCGATCTCGAGGCGACCTTTCTCTAGCGGGCCGGTCGCCTCGAGCGAGCGTTCGGCTCAGCTGCCGGCGGCACCGGCGAAGGCGGGCGAGGGTGTTTCGGCGGGCTTGGGGGCTGCCGGTGACGGGCTGGCGGCACCCGTCTCGCTCAGGATCTCGATCGTGCCCGAGAGCCGGCCGCCGCGCTCGACCTCGAGCTCGCCGTAGCGGATCTTCCCGTCGACCCGGCCGGTGCCGCGCACCAAGAGCCTGCCGCGCACGGTGAGCTCGCCCTCGTAGACGCCGCTGATCGTGGCTTCCTCGACCGCGGCCTTGCCGTTGGTGAAGCGGCCGCTCTCGGAGATCTCGATGGCCCGGGTGTCGTTCAAGGTCACCTGCACGCTGCCCTCGACGACGAGCAGATCGCAAGCCGTGATGTCACCGGAAAGGCTGAGCCCTTCGCCGACGATCAAGCGCTTGCCGGTGGCGGGTTCGGCGGCCCGCGCACTCGGCGCCGGCGCTGATGAGGCGGCGGCAGAAGCGGCCGGTGCAGACGGAGCCGGGGCGCGGTTCGGCAGTGGGGCGGGGCTCGAGGCGGCCGGCGTGGCCGGCGTAGGCTCGTCTTTTTTACGGAACATCGAACAGGGTCTCCGGTTTTGGCAGGCAGTTGCGGGCGGAAGTCGCGCGGCTGCGACCTTGCATGACCGGGCTTCTACCAGCGGTAGCCGGCTTTACCAACAAAAGAGCGACCGCAAACGTCAAATGCCGGGATACGGGCCGAGCTCGGCCGCGAGCCGCTCGGTCACCTCGAGCCCGAACGATGTCGGGGCCAGCGCCGGGGCGCGGTCGTGCACCAGGGCGACGTCGAGGCCGAGGCGCCGGGCGGTGAGCCGCTTGCCGTAGCACAACAGCGCCGGGATCGACTGCATGACGAAGGTGATGGCCGGCAGGATCTCGCGATAGAGCCCCTCCGCCTCGTCGATTCGCCCGCCTCGGAAAGCCTCGACAATGCGCACCTGGTAATCGAAGCAGTCGGGTGCGGGGATCAGCCCGGCGCACCCCGCCCGCAGATTGTCGGTGAGCTCGAGTCCGCCCCGGCCGTTGAAGACGGCGAGCTTGCCACCGGTGGCCTCGATCACGCCCTGGATCTCGACCGCCGAACCCTCGCCCTTCAAGAGCCGGACATTGGGATGCCGCATCGCCAGCTCGACGACGCGCTCGGGGCCGAGCCCCACGCCCAGATATTGGGGCGCGTTCTGGATCGCCACGGGCAGTGGCGAGGCGTCGGCGACCCGGCCGAAGAACCGCAAGAGCGCCAGCTCGTCCAGATCCGGGATGGCGGGCGGCTGGAGAATCACCCAGGCCGCGCCCTGGTCCGCCGCGGCGCCGATGAAGTCGAGCTGCGCCTCGACCGTGGCCCCGAAGACCGTGACCGCGAGCGGCACCCGCCCACCGACTTCCGCTGCCACCAGCTCGAGCACCCGCTGACGTTCGGCCGAGCTCAACTTGCCGACCTCCGTCGCGAGCCCGAGACAGGCCACCCCGTGCGCCCCGCCGGCGAGACAGGCTTGGACCTGCCGGCGCATCAGCGCCTCGTCGATCGCGCCATCCGCCCGGAAGAAAGCGTAGACGATGGGGTAGATGCCGCCTAGAGCCGAGTCGTCCATCGCCTTTTGTCCTCTATCCGCCGGGGCCCCTCGTGATGCCTGCCCACGGGCCCGTTCCGGGCTCAGCCGCCTTCGTCGTCCTGATCGCCGCGGTCCTTACCATGTCGGCGATGACGATCGACATCAATCTTCCGGCCATCCCGGCGACAGCCGAGGCCCTCGGCAGCTCGGCGACCAAGGCGCAGCTCTCGGTCTCGCTCTTCTTCGTGGGCTTCGCCCTGGGCCAGGCCTTTTTCGGCCCTTTGGCCGACCGCTTCGGGCGGCGGCCGGTGCTTTTGGGCGGCATCGTCGGCTATCTTCTGGCCACTGTCGCCTGTGCCGTGGCCCCCACGATCGACGGCCTCCTGGCCGCCCGTCTCGCCCAGGGCCTTGCCGCGGCGAGCGGGCCGATCCTCGGCCGAGCCATCATCCGCGACCGCTTCGAGGGGGCGGAAATGGCTCGGGTCATGTCGCTCGTGCTCGCGGCGTTCATCACAGCCCCCCTGGTCGCCCCCTCGATCGGCGCCTTGATCCTGACCTTGGGTTCCTGGCGCTGGATCTTCTGGTTTCTCGCCGTCTACGGGGCGGTCCTCTTGGCCCTGGTCGTGGCCTATCTCGAGGAAAGCCTCGCCCGCCCCGACCCGCGGGCCCTCGATCCGAGCCGTCTGGTCGGCGCCTATCGAAGCGTGCTGGGCGAGCCGATCTCGCGCCGCTTCGGTGCCATCGTCGTCGTCGGCCTCGCCATGCTCTTGATCTATCTCGTGAGTGCCGCGCCGATCTTCATGGTCGCCTACGGCCTCTCGCCCACCGCCTTCGGCCTGGTCTTCGCGCTGATCGCCGTCTGCTCGGCCCTGGGCAGCCTCGTCAACACCCGGCTGGTGCGCCGCTTCGCCATGGAATCGATCACCTTCGCCGCCTTCGCCGCAGCCGCCATGGCCATGGCCGGCGGCCTCCTGCTCGTCGCCCTCGACCGCGCCATGCCCTGGGCGCTGATCCTGCCCTTCGGCGCCTTTTTCTTCTGCTTCAACATCATCGTGGCCAACGCCACGACGCTCGCCATGCGTCCGCACAAGGAGATCGCCGGGGCCGCGGCCTCGGTCTTGGGTGTCCTGCAGAGCCTGATCCCGGCCGCGATCGCCACGCTCGTCGCTTTCCTCGGCGACGGCACGCCCAGGCCCGCCATGGCGGCCATGCTGGCTTTGTCGCTCCTCGGCGTCTGGCTGGCCCGGCCGGCGGCGGTTCAGACGACCAGCGCCCCTTCGTGACGCAACAGCCAGGCCTTGCGCTCGAGCCCGCCACCATAGCCGACGAGCCGCCCGTCGGCGCCGATCACCCGATGGCACGGCAGCACCAGCCCGACCGGATTCTTCCCATTGGCCCGGCCGACGGCCCGGACCGCCTTGGGCCGGCCGAGGCTCGCCGCCAAGGCCGCATAGCTCCAGGTGTGGCCCACCGGAATGTGCCGCAGCGACTGCCAGACCGCCATCTCGAAGTCGGTCCCCCGCACCGCCACCGGCAGGTCCGTCAAGGCATCGAGGTCACCGGCGAAATAGGCGGCCACGGCACTGGCGAAGCGCGACGGCGTCCCCGTCGACGGGGCGCCCGTTTCGTCATCGAAGTCGAGTTCGTGCAACGCCACCCCGTCATGCCGCAGCACGACGTCGCCGATCGGCGACGGCAAGCGCTCGGTGACGATTTTGCGACCTTCGGCCATGTCGCCATTATGGCCAGCAACGCCCGGGCGCGCTAGACCGGGGCCACAACAATGAAGCGAGCCCGCCATGCCACGCCTCGATCCGTCAGCCAAAGGCGTCTTCGTCATTTCGGCCACCCCCTTCACCGACACGGGCGCACTCGACCTCGGGGGTACCGATCGGCTGATCGAATTCTACCTCGAGCGCGGCGTCGATGGGCTCACCATCCTCGGCATCATGGGCGAGGCGCCCAAGCTCACCGACGCGGAGGCCAAGACCTTCGCCGCCCACGTCATCAAGCGGGTGAACGGCCGGGTCCCGGTGATCGTCGGCGCCTCCTCGCCGGGCTTCGCCGCGATGGCCTCGCTCACCGAGGCGGTCATGGACGCCGGGGCGGCCGGGGTGATGATCCAGCCCCCGGCTACCGCCGCCAAGGGCGACGACGCGGTCCTGGCCTATTGCCGGACGGTGAGCGAGACGCTGGGCCCGGACGTGCCCTGGGTGCTGCAGGATTTTCCGCTCTTGTCTGCGGTGCCGATCAGCGCCGGGCTGATCCTCCGGATTCTGGCCGACTGCGAGAGCTGCGTCATGCTCAAGCACGAGGACTGGCCCGGCCTCGACAAGCTCTCGGCGATCCGCTGGGCGCAGGACGAGGGGGCGCGGCGGGTCTCGATCCTGACCGCCAATGGCGGCGTCTTCTTCCCCTTCGAGCTGATCCGCGGTGCCGACGGGACGATGACCGGCTTCGCCTATCCCGAGATGCTGACCGGGGTCTACCGACACTTCCTGGCCGACGAGCGGGAGGCGATGCTCGACCTCTTCGATCTCTATCTGCCGCTGGTGCGCTACGAGCAGCAGCCGGGGCTGGGCCTGGCGGCTCGCAAATACGTGCTCTGGCGGCGTGGGGCTCTGGCGAACCCGGCCGCCCGGGCCCCGGCGCCCACCCTCACCCCGGAAGCCCAGGCCGAACTCGAGTGGCTGATGCAGCGCCTCGACCGCGGCCTCGCCGCCCATCACTGACGAGAGCCCGACAATGCCGATGCACCTCGACCTCGAGCCACTCACGGCCCGAGCCTTCGCCCCTTTCGGCCGGACCATCGAGCCGCCGGCGCCCGGCGGCGAGGCCGTGCTGCATGCGCTCATCGGGCCGGGCATCGAGACCGCGCGCCACTGCGCCAAGCTCGACACGCACAGCCCCAAGACGCTCCCCTTCACCGCTCCCGCAATGGAGCGCCACGAGCACAGCGAGCAGCTCTTCCTGCCCCTGGGGCCGGCCCGCTTCGTGGTCGCTGCATGCCTGCCCGGCGCCGACGGCAGCCCGGATCTCGCGACGCTGCGCGGCTTCATCGCCGAGGGCCAGACCGGCATCTGCTACACCCGTAGCATCTGGCATTTGCCGATCACCATCCTGGAGCGGCCGGCGACGTTCTTGATGATGATGATGGCGGTGGGCGATCCGGCGATCGACACGTCCTGGGCGACGCTGCCCGAGCCGCTCGAGCCACGCTCGGGCACTTGAGGCGTGTGGCCCTCAGGCGTCGACAGCCGCGCGCTCGCCCAGCCGCTCGAGGTAGAGCCTGACCCCACGCTGCACCTCGTCCCGGAGGATCTCGTCGGGCGCCAAGAACCCAGCCCAGACGATCTCGCGCTGATCGACCCTGAGCGGCTGGGCGGCATCGAGGTGGACCTCGAAGAGCGAGTCCTCGATCATGCGTCCGTCATAATCGTACGCCAAGAGACCATGCCGGCGGAACGCCCGAGGCTCGAGATCCAGCCCGACCTCCTCGAAGAGCTCGCGCCTGGCCGCCGCGGCTGGCGCTTCGCCCGGGCTCAACCCGCCACCCGGCAGGCCGAGGCCTTGCCGGTAGGATTCGCGCACGCAGAGCAGCCGCCCCTGGTGCCAGACGGCAATCGTGGCCCCCTGACCGGGCTTGCCGGTGAACCGCCAGACGACCCGCGCGCACGGATAGCCCAGCCGGTAGACCGTCCGCCAAAAGGCATTGACCACATGCTCCATCGAATGATCCCAGGTTTCGAAAAGCCGGCGGCCGGGCAGCCATGGTGACGATCAGCGGCAAGGCGCGGCTCGCCGGAGCTCTCGGCTGGCCGATCAGCCACTCGCGCTCACCGGTGTTGCACAACTACTGGTTCGACCGCTACCGGATCGACGGCGTCTACGTACCGCTGGGCGTCGGCCCGGCCGACCTCGGCCACGTATTCGGCGCCCTGCCGAAGATGGGGTTCAAAGGGGTGAACGTCACCCTGCCGCACAAGGAAGCCGTTCTCGGCCTCGTCGATGAGCTCGACCCATTGGCCGCCGAGATCGGTGCGGTGAACACCGTGCTGATCGACGCGCATGGCCGGACCAGAGGCTGCAACACCGACGGCATCGGCTTTCTGGCACATCTTTCGGCCACGGTGCCGGACTGGCGCGAGCGCGTGCGCAAGGTGGTGCTGATCGGCGCCGGCGGTGCCGCCCGTGCCTTGGCCGCCACGTTCATACAGGCGGGCACGGCCGAGCTCTGTCTCGTCAACCGCACGGTCGAGCGCGCCGAAGCCCTCCTCGCCCGCCTCGACAGCAAGGCGACGAGGACCACGGCCCGCCCCTGGGCAGAGCGACACGTCGCCCTCGAAGGGGCGGACCTCCTGGTCAACACGTCCAGCCTCGGCATGACCGGCCAGCCGCCGCTGGAGCTCGGCCTCGACGCCCTGCCGCAAACGGCCATCGTCGCCGACATCGTCTACGCGCCACTCGTCACCAAGCTGCTCGAGGCAGCGGCGGCGCGTGGCCACGCCACGGTGGACGGCCTCGGCATGCTGCTGCATCAAGCCGTCCCCGGCTTCACCCATTGGGGCGGCCGAGCACCCGAGGTGGACGCCGCCACGCGCGCGGTGGTCGAGGCCGCTCTCTAGTCGCCGAGACAATCGGCAACGCTGCGCGCCAGGCTCAAGAGCAGCGCTGGATAGCCGTCCGGGCCCAGAGCGATCTCCGTGCCCAAGGGGTCGAGCACCCCGCTCTCGGCCTTGCTGCCCTCGAGCACGGTCTGCACGACCCGGGGCTGGAATTGCGGCTCGGCGAAGACACAGGCGACATCGAGCTCGCCGATCCGCGCCTGGATCTCGGCGACCCGGGCGGCGCCGGGCGGCACCTCGGGGCTGAGATGGATGGCGCCGGCAGCGGGCATGTCGAAGGCCTCCTCGAAATAGCGATAGGCGTCGTGGAAGACGATGAACGGCCGCCCCCGCACGGGCTCCAGGATGGTCGCGATCTCGCTTTCGACGGCGTCGAGGGACCCCGCGAAACGCTCGGCATTGGCCGTGTATCGCTCGGCATTGACGGCGTCGATCTCGCCCAAGGTCGCCGCCATGGCATCGGCGATCGCCCGCGCATTGGCCGGCGACAGCCAGATATGCCCGTCCATCTCGCCATCCGCGTGGTCGTCGTGGTCGTGGCCGTGATCATGGTCGTCGTCGTGGCCGTGATCATGGCCATGGTCGTCGTCGTGGTCGTCATGCGGATGATCGTCGTCGTGCGCTTCGAAGAGGGCGCCCTCGCGGAAGGGCAGAAGTTCGATGCCGTCGAGCGATGCCAGCTCGACCTGGCGCGCATCGCCGCCCAGGGCGTCGAGCGGGCGGGTCAGGAAGGCCTCCATGTCGGGACCGACCCAGAAGATCACATCGGCGTCGTTCAGCGCCTGCGCTTGACTGGGGCGGAGGCTGTAGGCGTGAGGCGAGGCGCCGGGCTCGAGCAGCACCGTGGGCTGGGCCACGCCGTCCATGACCGCGGCCGCGATGCTGCCGATCGGCAGGATCGAGGCGACCACGGCGGGCGGCTGCTCGGCCTCGGCCACGCCGAGCGCAGCGCTCGCCAAAAAAACGGTGCCGAGCAAAGCGGAACGACGCATCATGTCCTCCAGGATCACGGTTTGGGCAAGCTGAGAAGAAGGTCCGACGCCTGGCGCAGTCGGCCGTCGTCCCCATATGTCATGTTATAAAGTAACGAGACCGGCCCGGGCTTGCAATAGCCTTGTTACCTTGTATCAAGCTCGCTGCCGCCCCGCCTGAGGAGCAACGCGTTGACCCAATCCCTCGAGCGCACCCGAGCTCTCGATCGCCGGCTCGACCAGGCGGCCGAGCTCTGTCGCGCGCGTGGCCAGAGCCTCACCCCCTTGCGCCGGCGGGTGCTCGAGATCGTGGTCGAGGCCGGCCGACCATTGGGCGCCTATGACGTGATCGACATCCTGGCGCAGGAGCGCGGCCGGGTGGCGCCACCCACGGTGTATCGCTCGCTCGACTTCCTCCTGGAGCAAGGCCTCGTCCACAAGGTCTTGAGCGTCAACGGCTTCGTCGCCTGCTCGCAGGCCACCCGGCCGCATGCCGCCGAGCTCTTCATCTGCCAACGTTGCGGCACTGCGGTCGAGGTGGCGCGGCGGGTGGCCGACGAGCGCCTCGAGGAGACGGCGGCCGAGCTCGATTTCGCGATCGACAGCGTCGTCCTCGAGGTGCGCGGCCGCTGCGCCGATTGCCGGATCGAGACGAGCCCGCCTCACGTGACGGCATGACCGAGACCCTGGTCGCGGTCGAGTCCGTGTCGATGCGGCTGGGCGGGCATCTGGCCCTCGACCATGTCGACCTCACCGTCGACCGTGGCGAGATCGTCAGCCTGATCGGGCCCAACGGCGCCGGCAAGTCGACCCTGGTCAAGCTGGTGCTGGGCATTCTCGAGCCGACCGAGGGCCGCATCCACCGCGCCCCCGGCCTCACCTTCTCCTACATGCCGCAGCGTCTGGCGATCGACCCGACCCTGCCCTTGGCCGTCGGCCGCTTTCTCGATCTGCCGGTGCGCCACCAGCGGGCGGCCAAGGCGGCAGCACTGGCCCTGGTGGGGGCCAGCGGACTCGAGCGCCGCGCCATGCAGGCCCTCTCGGGCGGCGAGTTCCAGCGCGTGCTCCTCGCCCGGGCCCTCCTGCGCGATCCCGCGCTCCTGGTCCTCGACGAGCCGGCACAGGGCGTCGACCACCTGGGCCAGGCCGAGTTCTTCAACCTCATCGATCGGATCCGCCGTGAGCGCGGCTGCGGCGTGCTGATCGTCAGCCACGACCTGCACCTCGTCATGGCCGCGACCGACCGGGTCGTCTGCCTCAACCGCCATGTCTGCTGCAGCGGCACGCCGGAAACGATGGGCGACGATCCGGCCTACCGGGCGCTGTTTGGGCCAAAAGCGGCTGACGCGGTCGCCATCTACCGCCACCGCCACGATCACGCGCACGGCCTCTCTGGCGATATCGACCAAGCCCATGCCGAGCACGGGCATGAGCACGGGCACCACCATCCTGAACGCGAGCGCGCCTGATGCTGCCCGAGTTCCTCTTGCGCGGCTGGCTCGCCGGGATGGCGGTGGCCGCCGTGGCCGGGCCATTGGGCTGCTTCGTCGTCTGGCGCCGCATGGCCTATTTCGGCGACACCCTGGCGCACAGCGCGCTCTTGGGCGTCACGCTGGGCATTCTCCTCGAGATCGACCTCGTTCTCGCCGTGGCCGTCACCTCGGTCGTCATCGCCCTGCTGGTCGTCTTGATGCAGCAACAGCAAAAGCTGGCGAGCGACACGCTCCTGGGCATCCTCGCCCATTCCGGCATCGCCATCGGCCTGGTCCTCTTGGGCCTGTTGGGCTCCATCCGTGTCGATCTCCTGGGCTATCTCTTCGGCGACATCCTGGCCGTCCGCTGGCAGGACGTGATCATGACGGTGGTCGGCGGCATCGTGGTCCTGGCCGTCCTCTGGCACCACTGGTCGATGCTCATCTTCGCCACCCTGCACGAGGAGATGGCCCGGGCCGAGGGGGCTCCCGTCATGCGCCTGCAGGTGGTCCTGATGCTGATGATAGCATTGGTCATCGCCGCTGCGATGAATCTCGTGGGCATCCTTCTGATCACCTCGATGCTGATCATCCCGCCGGCCGCCGCCCGGCAGCTGACGACCACGCCCGAGACCATGGCGGGCATGGCGGCGCTGATCGGCGGGCTCGCAGTCACCATCGGCCTCGCCTTCTCCTGGCACGTCGACACGCCCGCCGGCGCCAGCATCGTCGTCAGCGCCCTTGCCCTCTTTCTCGGCTGCCAAGCCATCGGCCCCCTCGTCGCCCGCCGCCAACGCTGCTAGACCAGACCGATCAACAAGCAGGGGGAGGCTGCGGCATGGCCGGTGCCGAGCAACGCATAGCGGGCATCAAGCCCGGACTTCGGGCCGTTGTCACCGCCGGCGCCGCCGGGATCGGGCGGGCCATCGCCGAGGCGCTCATTGCGCACGGGGCGCGGGTGATCGTCAGCGACATCGACGAGGCGGCACTCGGCGACTTTCGCGGGATGCATCCCGACCATCGCGCCGTCCACGCGGACGCCGGCAGCGAGGCCGGCATGGGGCAACTGTTCCTGGCGGTGCGCGAGGAGTTCGGCGGGCTCGATCTTCTGGTCAACAATGCCGGGATCGCGGGCCCGACGGCAGCCGTCGAGGACATCACGACGGCGGCCTGGCAGCAGACCGTGGACGTCAACCTGACCGGTCACTTCTTCGCGTTGCGCGAAGCCGTGCCGCTGCTCAAGCAGGGGCAGGACGGCGCCATCGTGATGCTGAGCTCGGTGGCCGGCCGGCTCGGCTTCGCCCACCGGCTGCCTTATGCGGCGACCAAGTGGGCGGTGGTCGGCATGGCCAAGTCGCTGGCGATCGAGCTGGGCAGCCATGGCATTCGGGTCAACGCCGTTCTCCCCGGGATCGTCGAGGGGCCGCGCATCGACCGGGTGATCCAGGCCGAGGCTGACAAGCTCGGGCTCTCTTTCGAGGACGTGAAGGCCAGGAAGCTGGCGACGACGTCCTTGAAGCGCATGGTGACCGCCGACGACATCGCGAACACGGTGCTCTTCCTGGTCTCGCCCATGGGCAAGAACGTCTCGGGCCAGGCGCTATCGGTCTGCGGCGACGTCTGGTCGGTCTGAGGAGAATGTGATGAACGTCGCCGTCGCCATCGTCGGCTGTGGCCTCGTCGGCCGGGCCTGGGCGATCGCCTTTGCCCGGGCCGGCTGCGCTGTCCGCCTCTACGACGCCACCCCCGGGGCCGCCATTGCCGCGAAAGAGCGGATCGCCCCCTTGCTCGACGACATGGTCGAGGCCGGACTCGTCGAGGCTGCGGCCCCGATACTGGAGCGCCTGACCTCGGCCCCGACCCTCGAGGCGGCACTCGCAGGCGTGGCCTGGGTGCAGGAGAGCGTGCCCGAGGAGCTCGAGCTGAAGCAGCGGGTCTGGGCCGAGCTCGATACCCTGGCGCCGAGCGAGGCGGTGCTTTCGAGCTCGACCTCGGCGATCGTGCCCTCGAAATTCACCGAGCAGCTGAAGGGCCGCCACCGCTGCCTCGTCGCCCACCCCCTTAACCCGCCCTATTTGATCCCGGCGGTCGAGCTGGTCCCGGCCCCCTGGACGGCGCCGCAGACCATGCGCCGGGCGGCCGAGGTGATGAGCGCCATCGGCATGGCGCCCATCGTCATGACCAAGGAGCTCGACGGATTCGTCATGAACCGACTGCAGGGTGCCCTCCTCGAAGAGGCCTTTCGCCTGGTCGAGGGCGGTTATTGCGGGCCCGAGGACGTCGATCGCGGCCTCAAGCACGGCCTGGCCCTGCGCTGGTCGTTCATGGGTCCGTTCGAGACCATCGACCTCAACGCGCCGGCCGGCGTGCGCGACTATTGTGTGCGCTACCAGCACATCTACGAGAACCTCTTCCCCTCGATGCAACGCCGCGCCGACTGGACCGGACCCGTGCTGGAGAAGATCGAGGCCGACCGCCGCCAGGCGGTGCCGGCGGACCAGCTCGACGCGCGCCAGCGCTGGCGTGACCAGCGGCTGATGGCCCTGGCCGCCCACAAAGCAACCGCTGCCGAAGAGATCGGAGACTGAGATGGACAAGGTCATCATCACCTGTGCCGTGACGGGTGCGATCCACACGCCCTCGATGTCGCCGCATCTGCCGGTGACGCCCGAGGAGATCGCCGATGCCGCGATCGGCGCCGCCGAGGCGGGGGCCGCCATCGTCCACCTGCATGCCCGCGATCCCGAGACCGGCAAACCCGACCAGACGCCCGAGGCGTTCAAGCCGTTCCTGCAGGTGATCAAGCAGCGCTCGGACTGCGTGGTGAACATCACGACGGGCGGTGCGCCCGGCATGACCATCGAGGAGCGGGTCAGGCCGGCCGCGACCTTCGCGCCGGAGGTGGCATCCTTGAACATGGGCTCGATGAACTTCGGCCTCTTTCCGATGTTGAACCGCTTCAAGGACCTGAAGCACGACTGGGAGCGGCAGCATCTCGAGAACAGCCGCAATCTGGTGTTCAAGAACACCTATCAGGACATCGAGTACATCCTGACGACTTGTGCCGAAAACGACACCCGCTTCGAGTTCGAGTGCTACGACATCAGCCACCTCTACAATCTCGCCCACTTCCTCGACCGCGGCATCGTTGCGCCGCCGCTGTTCGTCCAGTCGGTCTTCGGCATCCTCGGCGGCATCGGCCCACACCCCGAGGACGTGCTGCACATGAAGCGCACGGCAGACCGCCTGTTCGGCACCAGCTACCGCTGGTCGGTCCTCGGCGCCGGCAAGAACCAGCTGCCCATCGCCGCCATCTCGGCCGCCATGGGCGCCAATGTCCGGGTCGGCCTCGAAGACAGCTTGTGGCTGGGCAAGGGCAAGCTCGCCCAGAGCAACGCCGCCCAAGTCCGGGCCGTGCGGCAGATCATCGAAGGCCTCGGCCGCGAGGTGGCGACCCCCGACGAGGCACGGGCGATCCTGGAGCTCAAGGGCCCGCACGACGTTCGGTTTTGATGGCACCGCCGATCGTACCCGAGCCAGCGGCCACTACGCGACCGATCACCGAGCGGCCCATTCCCGGTCGGCCGAGCGTCGGCATCGCCTGGATGTGCACGGCGGCCTTCGGCTCGTCCTCGATGAACGGCATGATCCGCGAGGCGTCGGCCGACATCCACGCCTTCGAGATCGCCTTCTTCCGCAATGTCTTCGGCCTCGTGGCCTTGGCACCGATGCTGCTCAAGGCGGGCTTGCGCACGACACTCAGGACCAGCCACCCGGGCCTGCACGTGCTGCGCGGGCTCTTGAACGCCGTGGCGATGCTCTCGTTCTTCTACGCCGTGACCATCACCCCGCTGGCCACGGTCGCCGCGCTCGGCTTCACCGCCCCACTCTTTGCCGCGGTGCTCGCCATCCCGTTTCTCGGCGAGCGCCCGGGCTGGCGACGCTGGGTGGGCCTCCTGGTCGGCTTCATCGGCGCCCTGGTGATCATCCGCCCGGGCCTCTCCGACGTCAGCTTCGGCGCCTTGATGGTCCTGCTCTCCTCGCTCGCCTGGGCCGGTGCCTTGATCATCATCAAAATCCTGGCAAAGACGGACACGAGTCTGACCATCACGATCTTCGCCGCCGTCTTTCTCACGCCCATCACCGGCATCGCGGCACTCTTCGTCTGGACGACACCCGCGACCACCACCTGGCTTCTGCTCATCGGCATCGGCGCCTTCGGCAGCCTGACCCAATGGTCGATCGCGCAAGCCTTCCACGAGGCCGACGCCACCGTGGTCCTCCCCTTCGACTTCACCAAGCTGCTCTGGGCCTCGGTCATCGGCTATATCGTCTTCAACGAAGTGCCCGACCCGCTGGCCCTCCTGGGCGGCGGGATCATCCTGACCTCGGTCACCTACGTGGCCTATCGCGAGCGCAGGCGCCGCGGCACTTGAACCAGCGGCCGTCCTCGCGCAAGATCGGGTCTGGGGGATCATTCCAGGAAGACCGACGATGTCCAACCAAACCTTCATCATACTTCAGGGCCTCCTCGCCTTCGGCGCTCCCTTGACGCTCGCGGTGATCGAGCTCGTCAACCTGCGCCGCAAAACCCCGGCCCCGGTCGGTGGCGGTGAGCCCGAGACGGCCGTCGAGTCGCGCAACGTCACCCCCTTCCCCAGCCGCACACCGCTGCCGACGAAGCCCGCCACCCTCGCCGAGACGCCCGAGCTGCAACGCGCCGCCTGAGCAAGCGGGACCTGGAGCGCGATCCCCGGACAGGGGGCTTCATGCGCTACCGGCTCTTCGTGGCGGCACGGTGCCTGTGTTTCCTGAGCAAAAGTGACACACCCCTTTGCGCCTGGGCCGCGGCGATCGGTGAGACCGCGACGAGAACCTAGCCCAGGCCCAACCGCAACCGAGCGATCGGTCGCCCGCCTGGAGCCTGGACCCTGGACCGGTGGCGTGCCAATTTCGGTTTGCACGTAGACGAAACGGGAGGGGGCCAGATGGCGGATTGGCTGGACACGAGCCATATGGGTCGGCGCTGTGTCGCCCGGGGCAAGGAGGGCGCCAGGCACGAGTTGAGCCGGGAGGTGCAGGGG
>JAABSG010000050.1 GCA_011390475.1 Geminicoccaceae bacterium
CTGGTGCTCGCCGCTTACGGCGATGTCGCGACCACGAGGCTCGACGAGAAGCCGCCCGGCCGGCAGACGATCACGACCGCGATCATCCCGAGAAGGCGGATCGACGAGGTGATCGAGCGCTTGGCTGCCGCGATTGCACGAGTCGAGCAGGTCTATTGGATCTGCCCCTCCATCGCGGCTGCGGCCGATGCCGAGGGCGACGACGGCGAGAATGCGGCCGAGGTGCGCTTCGCCGAGCTGCAAGGCCTCTTCGGCCGATCGGTGGGGCTCGTTCACGGGCGCCTGAAGCCGGCGGAGAAAGCGGCGGCCATGGCGGACTTCGCCGCGGGCGAGACGCGCCTCTTGGTCGCCACGACGGTGATCGAGGTCGGGGTCGACGTGCCCGAGGCCACGATCATCGTCATCGACGGCGCGGAGCGCTTCGGCCTCGCGCAACTGCACCAGCTCAGAGGGCGGGTCGGGCGCGGCAGCCGGCCCTCCTACTGCCTGCTGCTCTACGACCCGCCACTGGCCGGCCCGGCCCGGGCCCGGCTCGAGACCTTGCGGGATTGCGACGACGGTTTTCGGCTCGCCGAGGAGGATCTCAGGCTCCGCGGGCCGGGCGAGGTCCTGGGCTCACGGCAGAGCGGCCTGCCGGAGCTGCGCTTTGCCGACCTTTCGACCGACGGCGATCTCGTGGCCCTCGCCCAGGCAGTGGTGCAGCGGGTGATGGCCGAGGACGCGGGCCTCGCCCCGGGCAGGCTCCAGCATCTCCGCCTGCTCCTCCATCTCTTCGAGCGCTACGAGGCCTTGGGCTCGCTGGGTGCCGGCTGAGCGGCGAGCGGGCCGGCGGCTGTGGCGACCTCGACCGGCGGGACCACGATGCCGCCGGAGATCACCAGCTTGATGCCGTCCTCGACCGCCATGTCGAGCCGGATGATGTCTCGGGTGGGCACGAAGACGAGAAAGCCCGAGGTCGGATTGGGCGTCGTCGGGACGAAGACATTGACGAACTCGCCGTCGAAGCGCTGGGCGATCTCGCCCTTGGTGGGGCCGGTCACGAAGCCGATCACCCAGACCCCGCGCCTCGGCCATTCGATCATGATCACCTCGCGAAACGACCGCGAGCTTTCCGCCAGCACCGTCTCGAAGATCTGCTTCAAGGCACTGTAGATCGAGCGCACCACCGGCATCGCGTCCAAGACGCGCTCGCCCATGCGCATCAAGGAACGGCCGACGAACCCGGCGGCGAACCAGCCGATGAAGGTGAGGATCACCAGCATCAGGACGATGCCGATACCCGGCACGCCGAACGGCAGGTAGTTGGCCGGATCGTAGCGCGCGGGGATCAGCCGGCTCGCCGTGGTGTCGAGAAAATCGAGGATCTGCCAGACGATCAAGAAGGTGATGCTGACCGGGGCGGTCACCACGATCCCGGCGAAGAGATAGGTGCGCAGGCGTGCCAGGAGCGATCGCGGCTTGACCGTTCCGCCCTCACCCGGGCCCTCGCCGCCGGGCAGCAACCGCCGTCCGAGATTCTCACGCACCGTCGCCGACCCTCGTCATCACCACCTCCGCCGAAAAGCTAGAGTCCAAGCGCCAGCATAGCCAGAGTCGCGGCCACCACCGCCCGCCGGCCGGTCGACGCGCCGCAGGCTTCGCCCGACTCGGCGCCGCGAACAAGCGAAAAGTAATTAAATTCCCGTAAAATTTTATGTTCCTTTTACTCAAATAGCTTTACGATAAATACTTGCACCTCGTTGACAGGCGTATCGTCGTACGACTAGAACGCAAGGAACAGATCGCCGACTCGACTATAGCTTGGAGTGAGGGCGGACGATCGACTGACGAGGTGAGGATCTCGAGCATGACTGTCATCAATAGTTCGACACTGCTGGTCCGCCGGATTACCGACCTGCAACGGCGGCGTGACATTCTCTTGGAGCGGCAAGACCGGCTGCGCCGCAGTCTGCCCGAATGGGCCTTCGCGCCGCTGCAGCTCGCCGGCATGTCGTCGGCGGAAATTCGCGGCATGATGCAGGAGATGAGCCGGGCCGAAAGCGACGCCGGCCTCGATGACCTCGACCGCGAGCTCGAGCAGCTCGACCAGCGGATCGAGGAGCTCGAGAACGAACTTCTCACCACCCCGGCCCGTGCCCTCGATTCGATCCACGCCGTCCTCGACCTCGCGCTCAGCCGCTTTCGCGGCCAGACCTCGAGCGACCCGCAGGACCTCTTCTACGATTACGGCGACGCCCGAGTGCTCCGCCTGCTCGAGCGGGCGACCGACGACATCCAGGCCCTCTTGCAGGAAAGCCATCGCGAAGCCGTCTGACCGGGAGGCAGCCGACCGGCAAGGCCGCTACTCTCGAGCGGCGGCCAGGCCCTCCTCGACCGCGTGACAGGCGGCCAGCCCGGCACCGGCGATCCGCAGTTCCGGCCGCTCGCGATGACAGCGGGCGAAGGCGAGCGGACAACGCGGGTGAAAGGCGCAGCCCTTGGGAGGGTCGAGCGGGCTCGGCACCTCACCCGAGAGCGGCACTCGGCTCTTGCCCGCCATCGACAGGTCCGGGATCGTCTCGAGCAGTAGTCGTGTGTAGGGATGCTTCGGCTGAGCGAAAAGTTCCTTCGCCGGCGCCACCTCGGCCAGCCGTCCCAGATACATGACGCCCACTTGATCGGCCATGTGCTCGACCACGGCGAGATTGTGGCTGATGAAGAGATAGGTGAGGCCCAGCCGGCGTTGCAGGTCCTTCATCAGGTTGAGGATCTGCGCCTGCACCGAAACGTCCAAGGCCGAGGTGGGCTCGTCGCAGACGAGAAACTCGGGCTCGCCGGCCAGGGCCCGCGCGATCGAGATGCGCTGTCGCTGGCCACCGGAGAACTCGTGCGGGTATTTCCTGGCATCCGCCGGCGCGAGCCCGACCTGGGTCAAGGCCCGGGCGATCCGCTCGCGCCGATCCCGACTGCCCGAGGCCAGGCCGAAGGCGCGGATCGGCTCGGCGATCACGTCACCCACCCGCCAGCGCGGGTTGAGGCTGGCGTAAGGGTCCTGAAAGATCATCTGCAGCCGGCGGCGAAACGCGTCGTCCTCGGCGTGGGTGATATCCTCGCCGCCGAGCCTGACCGTCCCCCGATCCGGCCGCAGCAGCCCGACGACCAGCCGCGCCACGGTCGACTTGCCGCAACCCGACTCGCCGACCAGCGCCATCGTCTCGCCACGCCGGATGCGAAAGCTCACATCGTCGACGGCGTGCAGATAGAGCTTGGGCTCGCGGCTGAGCAGCCGGCTCAGCCATGGTTTGGAGAAGTCGAAGGCCTTGGCCAGGCCCTGGACTTCGAGGAGCGGCGTTTCAGCCATGCGCCGGCGCCACCGCGGTCGCTGCCGGCGCATCGCCACGGCGCTGCCGATCGGCGTAGAGCCAACAGGCCGCCCTGGCATCACCCGGCGTCGCCATGAGATCGGGCCGCTCCCGACGGCAGCGGTCGAACACCTCGGGGCAGCGCGGGTTGAAGGCGCAGCCTGAAGGGATGCTGTCGAGCCGCGGCATCGAGCCGTCGATCTGCGTCAACCGCTCGATCGCGTGGCCGATCACCGGGATCGAGCCCATCAACCCCTTGGTGTAGGGGTGCTTGGCGGCCTTGACGACCTCGCGCACGGGGCCGATCTCGGCCAGCCGGCCCGCATACATCACTGCCACCCGGTCCGCCGTCTCGGCGATCACCCCCATGTCGTGGGTGATCAGCATGACCGCCGTGCCGTGCTCACGGCAGAGGCGCTTGATCAGCTGGATGATCTGCGCCTGGATCGAGACGTCGAGCGCCGTTGTCGGCTCGTCGGCGATGATCAGCTTCGGATCGGCGCAGAGGGCCAAGGCGATCACCACCCGCTGCCGCATACCCCCCGAGAACTCGTGCGGATAGGCGCCCAGCCGCTGCTCGGCCCCCGGAATGCCGACCTCGTGCAGCAGCTTGACCGCCCGCCCGCGAGCCGCCTTGTCGTCGAGCTCGGTGTGAGTCTGGATGGTCTCGATCAACTGCTGGCCGATGGTGAAGAGCGGGTTGAGGCTAGTCAGCGGATCTTGAAAGATGGCACCGATATGCTGGCCCCTGATCCGCCGGATCTGCTCGTAGGGCAGGTTGTCGATCCGCCGCCCCTCGAGCCGGATGCTGCCGCCGGCGATGCGGCCCGGCGGGTCGAGCAGGCCGATCACCGCCATGCCGGTCAACGACTTGCCGGCCCCGGATTCCCCGACCACGCCCAGCACCTCGCCGGGCTGGATCGCGAACGAAACGTCGTCGACAGCGACCAATCGCCCGCGCCGCGTCGGAAACTCGATCCGGAGATGCTCGACCTCGAGAAGCGCGCTCAAGCCTGCCCCCTATCTGAGCTTCGGATTGAAGGCGTCGCGGAGCCAGTCGCCCAGGAGATTGACCGAAAGGACGAGGATCACGAGGGCGCCAGCCGGAAAGAAGGTGATCCACCACTCGCCGGAGAAGAGGAAATCGTTGCCGATGCGGATCAAGGTGCCCAAAGACGGGGTCGTCGGCGGCACGCCGACGCCGAGGAAGGAGAGCGTCGCCTCGGTGATGATGGCGAGTGCGAGGCCGATGGTGGCGATGACCAGCACCTGCCCCATGACGTTGGGCAGAATGTGGCGCACCATGATGCTCCAGGGGCGGATGCCGATGACGCGGGCTGCCGCGACGTATTCCCGGCTCTTCTCGACCATGGTGGCCCCTCTGGTCATCCGCGCGTATTGCGGCCAGTCGGAAATGCCGATGGCGAAGATCAAGACCCAGATCGCGGCCTCGGCCTGCATGTCGCGCGGCAGGACGCTGCGGGCCACGCCGTTGACCATCAGGGCCACGAGGATGCCCGGGATGGTCAATTGCACGTCGGCCAGACGCATCACCACATTGCTGTACCAGCCACCGATGTAGCCGGCCGACACGCCGAGCGTGATGCCGAGGACCGCGGCCAGCGCCACGGCGGCGATGCCCACCATGAGCGAGATGCGGCTGCCGTGGATGATGGTCGAGAGAATGTCGCGGCCCTGGTTGTCGGTGCCGAGCAGGAACTCGGCACTGCCACCCTCGACCCAGACGGGCGGCAGAAACGCGTTCATCAGGCTGAGGCTGGCCGGATCGAACGGATCGTGTGGGGCCACCCAGGGGGCGAGGGCCGCAGTCACGAAGATAGCCACCGTGACGATCGCCGCCACCACCGTCACCGGTGAGCGGATGAAGCTCCAAAAGAGGTCGTTGTCGAGCAGACGCGTCAAGGGCCCCGGCGCTGCCGTCCGTCCCTCCCCGCCATCATCTCGCCCGATCACCAAGCACCGCTCCCGCCCGCCAAAACCACCCCCGACGCGGCATCGATGGTAATCACCGAACGGCGCATGTCGAGCCTGTTGATCGACGAACTCGGTATTGACGGCGGTTCCCGGAACATTACTTGCCCCTAATGGGGGTGTGACCAAGACCGGAGGTTCGTCGATGCAGGCACTCGCCCGCTGGTTCGTCATCCTGGCCATCTTCGCAGCACCGATTATCGCCGAGGCCGAGAGTGCCGAGGCCGAGAGCGACCCCGCAGCCTTTCGGACGGTGATCCAGTCACAGCTCGACGCCTTCGGGCGCGACGACGGCAATGCCGCGTTCGCTCATGCCTCGCCGCTGATCAAGGGGATGTTCCGCACCCCCGACAACTTCATGGCCATGGTGATGAACGGCTATCCCCAGGTCTACCGCCCGCGCACGGTGGACTTCGGCGCCACCATCATCTATCGCGGCCAACCAACGCAGCTGGTCTACCTCACCGGCCCGAACGGCGACGCGGTGATCGCCTATTACCAGATGCAGCAGCAACCGGACGGCACGTGGCAGATCAACGGCGTCTTTCTGGAGCCCGCCTCCAACGTCTGAGCTTTCTTGGCTAAGCTGCGCCTCGACCAACTCGTCGTGGCGCAGGGCTTGGCCGAAAGCCGGACCAGGGCGCAGGCGCTGATCCTGGCGGGCGAGGTTTTCGCCGGCGAGCAGCGGCTCGACAAACCCGGCACACTCGTCGACGAAGCGACCGAGCTTCGCCTCAAGACCACCGGGCCCCGCTATGTCAGCCGCGGCGCCTTCAAGCTGATCGCCGGCCTCGACGCCTTCGCCGTCTCGGCCGAGGGCAAGCTCTGCCTCGATATCGGCGCCTCCACCGGCGGCTTCACCGAGGTGCTGCTGGAGCGCGGTGCCAAGGCGGTGGTGGCGGTCGATGTCGGCCACGGTCAGCTCGACTGGCGCCTCAGAAACGATCCCCGGGTGCGCGTCCTCGAGCGGACCAATGCCCGCCACCTCACCGCCGAGCAGCTGCCGGGCCGGCCCGAGATCGTCGTCTGCGACGCGAGCTTCATCGGCCTGCGCACCGTCCTTGCCGCCGCCCTCGGTCTCGCCGCCCCGGGTGCCCGGCTCGTGGCCCTGATCAAGCCACAATTCGAGGCCGGGCCCGAGGCCGTGGGCAAGGGCGGGGTCGTTCGCGACCCGGCCGTGCACGAGGCCGTCTGCGAGATCGTCAGATCCTGGCTCGAAAACACCATGGGCTGGCGTGTGGAGGGGATCGTCCCGAGCCCGATCACCGGCCCCAAGGGCAACCGCGAGTTCCTGATCGCCGCTACGAAGCCGCGTTGAGCCGCGCGAAGCCGGCGTCGAGATCGCGGATCAGGTCGTCCGGGTGCTCGAGCCCGACATGGATGCGCAGCATCTGGCCTTCGTAGGGCCAAGGCACGGCCGTGCGGATCTTCCCGGGAGCGGTCGGGATCAGCAGGCTTTCGTAGCCGCCCCAGCTGGCCCCCATGCCGAAGAGCTCGAGGTGGTCGAGCATGGCGGCGAGCGCGGTCCGCGAGACCGCCCCGAGGCGAAAGGCGAAAAGCCCGGAACTCCCGCTGAAATCGCGCCGCCAGAGGGCGTGGTCGGGGTGGCTCGGCAGCGCCGGGTGCAGCACGGCCTCGACTTCCGGCCGAGCCTCCAGCCACTCGGCCAGTTGGATACCGCTCGCCTGGTGCTGGGCCAACCGGGTCGCCATCGTGCGCAGCCCCCTGAGCGCCAGATAGCAGTCGTCGGGGCCGGGGGCGCCGGCGAGCTCGTTCGAGGCGTCCTGGATCGGGGCCCGGAGCGCCTCGGTCGCGGTGATCGTCCCCATCATGACATCCGAGTGGCCGACGATGTACTTGGTCGCGGCCTGGATGCTGACGTCGACGCCGTGCTCGAACGGCTTGAAATAGAGCCCGGCGGCCCAGGTGTTGTCCATGACGACCGGCACACCCTCGGCGTGCGCCGCCTCGGCGATGGCGGGGATGTCCTGGACCTCGAAGGTCAAGGAGCCCGGGCTCTCGGTGAAGACGAGCCGCGTGTTCGGCCGGATCAACTCGGCGATGCCGGCACCGATCCTGGGGTCGTAATAGGTGGTCTCGACGCCGAAGCGGCGCAGCACGCCATTCGCGAAGCCGCGGGTCGGCTGGTAGGCGCTGTCGGTCACCAGGATGTGATCACCGGCCTTGGTCAGGCCCAGGAGCACTGTCGTGATCGCCGTCTTGCCGGAGCCCACGATCAACGAGAAGTCGCCGCCCTCGATGCCGGCCACGGCCTCGGCCAGCGCCCGCGTCGTCGGCGTGCCGTAGCGGCCGTAATAATAGCCGTCGCGGGTGCGCGGCGCATCGTAGGCGGCGAGGTTCGGGAAGAGGATGGTCGAGGCATGGTAGACCGGCGGGTTGACGATGCCGTGGTGGCGCTGCGGGTCGCGGCCGAGGGTCGTGACGCGGGTTTCGTCGTGCATGACAGGCAGTTGCATCCAGAGTTGAGACGTGGTGTGCGAAGGCACAGTGTTGGCGCGGGCGATACCACGCGGTCAATTGTAACGCCACGCGGCAATTGTGCGGAAAAATCGAGCAAACCCGGCGCTGCACTGCACAAACAACGGGCAATGCTCAGTCTCTATGCACGAGTGGCTTGGCATTACCGATCGGGCGTGCCTAAACTCCTGTACCGGATCGGCAGCGGACCGCTCGGCAACCCCGACCGGTACCTGCCGGGCGCCGGCATGCCAAACCAAGAGGAGGACATGCATGCGATTCTCCAACCTGCTCGCGGGCACCGCCGTTCTGGCGCTCGCGTCCGTTTCGACCAACGCCTTCGCCGGACCGACGCTCGATGCCATCAAGGAGCGCGGTGAAATCCGCTGCGGTGTCAGCACCGGGCTCGCCGGCTTCTCGCTGCCCGACGCCCAGGGCAACTGGACCGGCCTCGACGTCGACTATTGCCGGGCATTGGCGGCGGTGATTTTCGGCGACGCCGATGCCGTCGAATTCGTGCCGCTCACCGCCCAGCAGCGCTTCACGGCGCTCCAGTCCGGCGAGGTCGACATCCTCTCGCGCAACACCACCTGGACGCTCACCCGTGACGCGTCCCTGGGCCTGGTCTTCGCCGGGGTCACCTTCTACGACGGTCAGGGCTTCATGGTGCCGGCCGATCTCGGCGTGCAGAGTGCTCTCGAGCTCGACGGCGCCGAGGTCTGCGTCCAGCCAGGCACGACCACCGAGCTCAACCTCGCCGACTATTTCCGTGCCAACAGCATGGAGTTCACCGGTGTGGTGATCGAGAGCTTCGAGCAGTCGCTCGAGACGTTCTTCTCCGGCCGCTGCCAAGTCTATACGACCGACAAGTCGGGCCTGGCTGCGATCATCGCCAATGACGCGCCGGATCCCGACGCCTACGTCATTCTCCCCGAGACGATCTCGAAGGAGCCCTTGGGCCCGGTGATCAGGCGCGGCGACGACGAACTCTTGGCCATCGCCAAGTGGGTGGTCTACGGGCTGATCGAGGCCGAGGAAGCCGGCGTCACCTCGGCCAATGTCGATGAGATGATGTCGAGCGAGAACCCGACCGTTCAGCGGCTGCTCGGTGTCTCCGACGCGATGGGCGATCTGCTCGGCGTGCCAGCCGACTGGGGCTACCAGATGATCCAGCAGGTCGGCAATTACGGCGAGATCTTCGACCGCAATGTCGGTCCGGAGACGCCGCTTCGGCTCGAACGCGGCCAGAACGACCTCTGGACGCGTGGCGGGCTGATGTACGCGATGCCGGTTCGCTGACCGAGCATCGGCAGAGCATGGGTGCCGCCGTTCCGATCGTCCGGGGCGGCGGCCCCATTTTCGGGAAGGGGTGGCCACGTTCGTGTGGCCCCGATCTTGCATCGAACGATGACGAGTCGATGACGGATGCGATAGCAGCGCTGCTGCGCCGCTCGACGAACGGAGACAGTGGTCATGGCGCATGACGTCATCGGCAGCCAGTCGCGTGAACCCAGCGCCGGCGCTAGCGTCATCTGGTGGCGCAATCCGGCGATCCGCGGACTGATCGCCCAGCTCCTGGTGCTGGGTGCTGTCGTCGGGCTCGGCTATTATCTGGTCAGCAACCTCCTGGTTAATTTGGAGGAGCGGCGGATCCGCACCGGCTTCGGCTTCCTGCAACAGCAGGCGGGCTTCGCGATCGGCGAATCGATGATCCCGTTCGCCCCCACCGATTCTTACGGGCGGGCCTTCATTGCCGGCCTCTTGAACACCTTGAAAGTGGCGTTCATCGGCATCGTGCTGGCGACGCTGCTCGGCATCGTCATGGGGATCTCGCGGCTCTCGACCAACTGGCTCGTCGCCAAGCTCGCCTCGGTCTATGTCGAGGTGACCCGCAACATCCCGCTGCTGCTCCAGCTCTTCTTCTGGTACACGGTGATCACGCAGCTGCTGCCGGCGGTCCGTGACGCGCTGGAGATCGTTCCCGGGGTCGTGCTCAGCAAGAGCGGACTGCAGTTTCCAGCCGTGATCTACGAGCCGGCGCTGTTGCCGATCATCATCGTCTTCGCCCTCTCCGTCGTCGCCGCCTTCGTCTATCGGAGCTGGATGTACAAGCGGCAGCGCGAGACCGGCCGGGAGCCGAAGCTGCTCCTGCCGATGCTCGGTATCATCGTCCTCCCGGCACTCGCCCTCCATCTGGCCATGGGCATGCCGGGCGAGCTCGATGTGCCGCAATTCGCGACCTTCAACTACCGCGGCGGGTCGAGCGTCACGCCCGAGTTCCTGGCCCTCTTGATCGGCCTCAGCTTCTATACCGGCGGGTTCATCGCGGAGATCGTCAGGAGCGGAATCCTGGGCGTCCCCTGGGGGCAGAGCGAGGCCTCGGCGGCGCTCGGTTTGCGGCGGGGGCTGCAGCTTCGCCTCATCATCTTGCCGCAGGCGCTCCGGATCATCATCCCGCCGACCACCAGCAACTACCTCAATCTCACCAAGAACAGCTCGCTCGCGGTCGCCATCGGCTATCCGGATCTGGTCTCGATCGGCAACACGACCTTGAACCAGACCGGCCAGGCACTGGAGGCCATCGCCATCATGATGGCGGTCTATCTGACCATCAGCCTGCTGATCTCCGCCTACATGAACTGGTACAACCGCAGAATCGCCCTGGTGGAGCGCTGAGCCATGGCCACCGACAGCCACCACACCCCCGCCGAAGCCCGCGCCCGGCCGCTGACCAAGGCCGATCCGATCGGCTGGGCCAAGGCCAACCTCTTCAACGGCTGGTTCAACAGCATTTTGACCGTGGCCATCCTCCTCCTGCTCCTCTGGATGGTGCCGCCTTTGCTCGATTGGGCCGTCTTCAACGCCGTCTGGGGTGTCGCCACCCCCGAGGACTGCCGGGCCGCAACCGGTGCCTGCTGGGCGGTGATCACCGAAAAATACCGGCTGATCCTCTTCGGCCGCTACCCTTACGAGCAGCAATGGCGACCACTCCTCGGCACCATCGCACTCATCGCGATGGCGCTGATCAGCTGCGACCGGCGGAGCTGGGGCAGCCAGCTGATCCTCGTCTGGGTGCTCGGGCTCGGCAGCTTCTTCATCCTCATGGGCGGCGGCTGGTTCGGGCTCAGCACGGTCAGGACCAGCCTCTGGGGTGGCCTGCCCTTGACCTTGATGCTCGCCTTCATCGGCATCGCCGCGGCCTTCCCGATCGCCATCCTGCTGGCGCTCGGCCGCCGCTCGAAGCTGCCGATCATCTCCAATATATGCGTCGTCTATATCGAGCTCATCCGTGGCGTCCCCTTGATCACGCTACTCTTCATGGCGTCGTTCATGCTGCCGCTCTTCATGCCGACGGGCGTCAACATCGAATCGATCGTCCGGGCGCAAGTCGCGATCATCATGTTCGCCGCGGCCTATCTCGCCGAGGTGATCCGCGGCGGCCTGCAGGCGTTGCCCAAGGGGCAGTACGAAGCCGCCGACGCGTTGGGGCTCGGCTACTGGCAGACGCAGCGGCTGATCATCCTGCCACAAGCGCTCAAGATCGCCATCCCGCCGATCGTCAACACGTTCATCGGTCTCTTCAAGGACACCTCGCTGGTCGCCATCGTCGGTCTCACCGACCTCCTGCTGGCGACCCGCCAGGCGCTCGGTGATCCGGAGTGGCGGCAGTTCTTCATCGAGGCCTATCTCTTCATCATGGTGATCTTCTGGGTCTTCTGCTTCTTCATGTCGAAGTACAGCCAGGCGCTCGAACGCCGCCTCGCCACCGATCGACGCAGCTAGAGGGAATTGCGCGCATGGCTCAGGCCGCCCCCGTTCGCGACACCGTCGCCTCCACCCGCAGCGACCAGATCATCGTCGACCTGCAGCGGGTCAACAAATGGTACGGCGACTTCCATGTCCTGAAGGACGTGAGCCTGACCGTCAGGAAGGGCGAGCGCTATGTCGTCTGCGGCCCGTCCGGCTCCGGCAAGTCGACCCTGATCCGCTGCATCAACCGGCTCGAGGAGCATCAGTCCGGGCGGATCATGGTCGAGGACATCGAGCTCACCAACGACGTCAAGAACGTCGAGATGATCCGCCGCGAGGTCGGCATGGTGTTCCAGTCGTTCAATCTCTTCCCGCATCTGACCGTGCGCGAGAACTGCACGCTGGCGCCGATGTGGGTCCGCAAGATGCCGCAGAAGGAGGCGGACGCCATCGCCATGAAGTTCCTCGAGCGGGTGCGCATCCCCGAGCAGGCCGACAAGTATCCGGGCCAACTCTCGGGTGGCCAGCAGCAGCGGGTCGCCATCGCCCGCTCGCTCTGCATGATGCCCCAGGTCATGCTGTTCGACGAGCCGACCTCGGCCCTCGATCCCGAGATGATCAAGGAGGTCCTCGACGTCATGGTCGAGCTCGCCGAAGAGGGCATGACGATGATCTGCGTCACCCACGAGATGGGCTTCGCCAAATCGGTCGCGGATGCCGTGGTCTTCATGGACCAGGGCGAGATCGTCGAGATGGCCGCCCCGTCCGAATTCTTCACCAACCCGAAATCCGAACGGACCAAGGCCTTCCTGAGCCAGATCCTGGCGCATTAGGGGGCGGGAGCGCATGCCACCTTTTGGCCGCGTTCTTTCCTTGAAGGCCGTACGCCACTAGCGTTCGATATGTCGAAAGCGGATCAGGACGGTTCGGCATCGCGGCCTTCGGCGATTGCTCCAGAGCAACGACGATCGGGAGAGTCGTCCAGATCTCGTACGGCGTGTGCGCAATGTCCTGGCGGCGCTAATCGCTGCCTGGAGCATGGCGCAGGTAGCCGGGCCGCCGGGTTGGCGAATCCATCAGCTCTCGGGTCATCGGGCGCCAGGCTCGAGCATCTCGCTATCCGGCAACTGGCGGATCACTTTCGTACTCGATGGCGACGACATTCGCGATCTTGATCTGGAGGACTGCCATTGAGCGATGAGCTCACCGATACGATTGGCATGAAGCCTCCTCATCCCGGGCATTTCTTTCAGGACGAAGTGCTCGACGAGTTCGGCTTGTCGATCGCCCGGGCAGCGGAGGTGCTGGGCGTGCGTCGGGCCACGCTTTCCGATCTCGTCAACGGCAAGACATCGCTGTCGCCGGAAATGGCATTGCGAATGGAGAAGGCTTTCGGCTTGTCCCTCGATACCATGCTCCGTCTCCAGGCCTGGCACGACGCCGAGGCCATGCGCGCGCGGGCCCACGAGATCGACGTCAAGCGCTTCGAACCGGCCTGACCAGCCCGCGACCGACTGGACGCCCTGCCCTGTTGTGCTAGCCAGTGCCGGGCCGGCCGGCCGAGCCGGTCCGAACAGGGGGTGCAGACATGACGGAGCGATTGCTCGACGGGCAGGTGGCGCTGGTGACCGGGGCCGGGCGGGGGCTCGGGCGGGCTTTTGCCGAACGGCTGGCGGCCTTGGGCTGTGCCGTGGGCGTGCACGGCCGGCGCGAGACGGGTCCGGCCGAATACGGCGAGGGGACGACGCTCACGGCGACTGCGGCCGAGATCGCCGAAACCCACCGCGTGCGAACCATCTCGGTTTTGGGCGACCTCACCGACGGTGGCGCTGTCGAACAGGTCTTCGCGACGGTCGCCGAGCAGCTCGGCCCCCTCGACATCGTCGTTCACAATGCCGGCGGCGATATCGCGGCCCGGGGCGGCAAGCCCGATCCCAATGATGCCGTCCATATCGAGGAAGAGGACGTTCGCGCCGTTCTCGACCGTAACCTCTTGAGCACCATCCTGGTCGGCCAGGCGGCGGCCAAGGCGATGATCGAGCGAAAGTCGGGTCGGATCTTGACGATCAGCTCGACCGCGGCCTTTCTCGGCCGCGAGCACGGCTCGATCTACGCCACGGCCAAGGCCGGCGTCGTGCACTATACCCGCTGCCTCGCAGCCGAGCTCAGAGCGCACAATATCACGGTCAATTCGCTTGCCCCCGGCGACACCCGCACCGGGCGCTTCCTCGGCACCCGCGCCGTCGATCCGGCGCGAATGGTCGAGGACGGCACGCTCGAGCGGGTAGCATTGGTCGACGAGGTCGCCCGGGTGGTCGAGTTCTTCGCCGGTCCCCTGGGCGCGTTCGTCTCGGGCCAGGTGCTCCGGGTCGACGGCGGCGGGCAATGCTGGCCCGGCTAGAAGGATTCAAGGATCGAGGGTGCATTCGCTTCCTTGCCGGCCGGCGGTGATGCCGCCGAACAGCGCGCCCAGGACGTTGAATGGCAGGGTAAGTGTCTCGACCACCGCACGTCCGGCCACGCCGCCGGGCGAGTCGAGGCTCACGACCGGCGCGGTGAGCGGCCCGTGGACGCGAAACGACGTCACCGCCGGCAGCAACCTGCCTCGCATCGGCCGCGGCTGGAAACCGAGATCCATGGTCTCGCTGTGCAGATCGATCACGCCCACACCCAGGAGCTGGATATTCTCGGTCTTCAGGATCAGCCCGTCCAACGTGCCGCGGCCGGCCGTGAACACCATCCGGGCCGCCGCACAGGCCAGCCGCGTGTCGCCGCCGCTCGAGAACAGCCAGGCGACGATGTCCTGGGCCGTGAGGTCGAGCAAGCGCGAGCCGATCCGCCCCTCGCCCATCAAGACCTCGATCTCGCCGTCGAGGGAGGTCATCAGTGCCTTGCGGTCGGGCCCCGTGGCGCTCAAGTCGAGATCGGCGTCGAGATCGCCGACGAGGAGCGGCCGGGCGCCGAGCTCGGTCAACAGCTCGCCCGTATTCAGCGACTGAATGCGCGCCTCGAGACGAACGGGCGGTGGGTCACGGTCCATGCCGAAGGAGACCTCCGCATCGGCCCGACCGCCCAGATAGTCGAGTTGCAGCGGGCGGAGTAGAGCGGCACCGTCGCGCAGCGTCAGCTTGGCGACAAAGGCGCCGCGTCTCGCGCCGGCGGCATCGACGATCGTCGCTTCGGTATCGAGTTCGACATCGAGCCGGGCGCGCAGCCGATCCCCCGTGGCAACCGTGTCCGCCTCCGCCGCGCGCGGCCAGAGCCTTGCCAGATCGGCCATGCGCGGCAGGTCGCCGAGGCGCAGGCCGGGCGATTTGATGCCGCCCCGCAGGACGAGCTGGCCGTCGACGACGTCTTCGCTGAGATCGAGCCAGACGGGCGAGCTGCCGACATGGCCACGGCCGAAGACCGTGAAGTCCGGGACGAGCTCGATCGTGCCGGAAAAGCCGGCGCTGCCGCCACCGATCGACGGCGCATCCTGAACGGCGGCCAGCGCGTCGAGGTCGGGGATATCGAGATCGAAGGTGATCGGCGACGAGAGCTCGCCCGCACCGACCGCGCGCTTCTCGACGGTGAGCCGGAGCGGCCCAGCCCCGACTTGCCGCGCCTCGAGACGCTCGAGCTGAAGTCTTCCAGAGGCATCCGAGAGGGCGAGCGTGCCCTCGAGGCGGCCGAGCCCGGCTGGCGCCGGCCTGTCTGTTGCCAGATCGATGAGGTCGAGATCGAACCGGCCCTCGAAGGCGATGCCGGAGCGCCCCAAAAGGTCGTCGATCCGGCCGGAAAGATCGAGGCTCGGAGCCTGGGGATCACCCGCCAGAATCCGCACGCCCGAAAGCGCCAGCCGCCCCTGGGCGTCGCGGACCAACCGCTCGACGCTGATCGGCCCGATCTCCTGAATGTCCGCCGCCGTCAGATTGGTCGAGAAGACGAGGCCTTCCAGGGTCAGGGCCGCAGCCGACCCCTTCACCTCGCCGCGCAACGCCTCGAGGTCGAGCTTCAAGGCCGCCGAGGCCCGGGGCGCCACCCCGTCCGCATCCGTCAGGTTGGTGGTGAAGCCGAGGTCGATGCCGGAAAGGCTCGAGAGATCCGCGATCCGCCCGTCGGCCCGGAGCTGCTCGCCGGTCTCCAGCTCGACCATGAGGCTGATATCCTCGGCCGCCAGCTCGTCCACCGGCCCGGCTACGGCGAGCCGCAACTGGCCCGTGCCCTCGAGCTGACGGCGCAAGCCGATTGTCTCCAAGAGATCGCCGATCGACTGGACATCGATCTCGACCCTGGCCTCGACCGTGCTGCCGTCCGCGTCGAGAACGCCCTCGATCGTTTCGTCGATGCCGCGCAGAGCGGCGGTAATGGCAAAGCGCCGCCGCAGTCTGCCGTCGTCAGCGGGTTCTGCTGCTGCGAAGCGCGCCGTCACGCCGAGTGGTGCGGCGTTGAGCGCCCCCTCCATCACGATCGACCGCTCGCCGGGCGAAGGGCCGTCGGCAATGCTCACCTGCGCGAAGGTCGCCTCGCCGTCCCAGCCGCCGGGATCGCCGGTACGGCGAATGGCAACGTCGGCGAGCTCGATCTCCGGGGTCAGCTCGGGATCGAGAAGCCGGGCCAGGGGAACGATCAGCGAGCTCGCGCGAAACGGGCCACGGCTGGCCCCAGGGCTGGCGACGATCTCCAGGTCGAGGCGCCCGACCGCCATCTGCTCGACAGCAAAGCGGTCGAGGATCGCGTCACGCCAGGCCGCCGGTGATACCACCTCACCGATCGACATCGCCGCCCACGCCGCCGCCGGCAGCAGCCAAAGTGCCGCCCCGAGAAAGCAACCGATCGCCGCTTTTTTCGCCAAGCTTCCACCCTTCGCCGAACGCCGACGCGAGACCACAACGGGTGGAACCTAACGCGTTCAGGGGGTGAGCCAAAGCCGCGCTTCGACCGGACGCCCGCAGGTCAGGTGCGGCGAAAGCGCAGAATTTCCGCGTAGCCGAAGGACAGCCGCGTCCGGCTGGTCGTTCCGCCCCGGATCTGCGCGATCTGGCGCAAGGCCGGGGCCAGCTCTGGACGGTGGTGAACGGCGAACCGGGCGAGCCAGGCGCGCATCGCCCGCGCCAGCGGTTGCGGCAGACCGTCCATCGGGCCGAAATCGACGATGTGCAGCCGGCCGCCGGGCGCCAGGCTGGCCGCGGCGCGCTCGAGCGCCTGGACCGGGTCGTCCATCATCGAGAGGCTGTAGCTGAAGATGATGTGATCGGCAGCCTCGATCCCGAAGAGTTCGCCGGGATCGAGCCCCTCGGCACTGGCCCGAGCGAGGCCAGGGGCGGCGAGGCCCGCCTTGCCGAAGCGCTTTTCGGTCGTCGCCAGCATCACGGCCGCGGCATCGAGGCCGAACAGCCTGGCCTCCGGGTAGCGCCGCGCGATGGCCTCCAGGTTGCGCCCGGTACCGCAACCGATATCGATGACTCGATCGCCCGGCAGCAACGCCAGCTCGGCGATCAGCCGGTCGCGGCCGAAAAGGTAGTATTTGCGGGTCAGGTCGTAGATCAGGCGCTGCGGCCGGTACATCCGCTCCATTCGATCCTGGATATCGGGGCGATCCCGGATGTCGGGGCGATCCTCGCTGTCGGCCGTCACGATCCCGCTCAATGGACGGCTCGGGCGTAGATGTGAAAGCCGCCATAGACGGCCGAGCGGTCCTTGGCGAAGAGCGCCTCGCTGGCACTATCCAGCCGCCGCCAGCGCTGGCGCACGGGCTCGGGCAGATGCCGATCGACCGGCGAATCGGCGCCGGCCGTCCGGCAGATCACCCGGGCTCGGGCATTGCCGGTCCGATCGATCTCTTGCCAAAGCGCGGTGAGCTGGCCCGGCGTCATCCAGTCCTGGGCATCGAGCAGGACGAAACCGTCCAGGCTGGTGGCGGGCTCCAGGGTCAGCGCATCGGTCATCGTCTGGTGGCGGACATCCACCCGATCGACCAGGCCCCGCAGCGCCGGGTAGCTCGCGGATTCGAGATAAGGCGGCAGCGCCGTGCCGGCCGGACCATAGCAGCGCCCCAGGGCCTGCCAGGCGAAGTAGTTGTCGGTGAGCGGGAAATCGCAGACCAGCCGACGCACCCGCTCGCAGAGCACGGCCGCCGGATCGCCGGGATTCTCCGCGGTGAGTGCCGTGTATTGCTCAGGGGGAATGCCGAGACCGTAGAGCGAGGTCGGCATTCGGGCCAAGGCCTTGACCAGCGGCTTCTCGAAGACCGGTGCGAGGACCCTCTCGAACAGCGCCGCCTGCTCTTCGGCGGTCCGGGCGGCGAGGAGGTCCTGCGGGTCGGCGCCGTGCAGGCGACAGGCGAGATGGGCGAGGCCGATCGTCCGCCCGAGCACGCCATGCCGGTAGAGGCCATCGGCAAAAAGGTGAATGCGGCGCCGGCCGTTGAGGTTGCGGCCTTGCCAGTAGCTCCGGGTCAGCGGATCGAGGAAGGGTAGAATCTTCTCGTCGTAGAGGGCGACATTGGCCTTGCCGCGCGCGGCACCGAACAGGCGAAAGAAATCGCCGTGCCGGTCGAGCCGCCGTGCCGCCTCGAGCTTGAGCCGCAGCAGCGCCAGATGGGCCGGGTTGAGGTCGACCGCGATGATCCGGGCGGGCTCGGCCAGAAGATAGCTCATCACGTTGCAGCCACCGGACGCGATGGTGGCGATCCGCGCTCCGGGCACGAGCTCCAGAGCCTCGAGATCGACCCTCGGGTCTTCCCAGATCTGCGGATAGACAAAGCTCGTGAAGAGCCGCGCGAAGAGGCTTTCCATGAGGCCGCGCCGGCTGGTCCGGGGATGGCTTCGGGCGGCGGTCTCGATCAGCTCGAGGCTCACTAGGGCAACTCCTCAGTGACAGAAATCGAGGCCGAGCCCATTGGGCCCGACCGTGAGATAGCTGGCGGGCCGGCCGACCCAGGCCCCGCTATTGGCATAAACGACGGGCCGGCCGCCGCTGGTGACCCGCTTGATCAGCGGCTCGTGGGTGTGGCCGCAGATGACGACGTCGAAGGCCGCACGCCGCCCATGCTCGACCGCCTCGGCCGCCACCTTCTCGCCGAGCCGGGCCAGCCGAATTTGCCAGGCCTCCAGTCTCGAGAGCCAACCGTGATAAGGGGCGAGGCGCCGCTGGCAGCAGGCGAACACGTCCGAGCAGATCTCGCCGAAGCGAACATGCCGGCTGATGAAGGCATCGAAGCAGTCGCCGTGCAGGGCGACACAGCGCCGGCCCTGCTCTTGCCAGACGAAGCTCTCGCGGCCCGGGACGCCCAAGAGATCGGCAATGGCGGCGCCGAGCTTGCGGTCGTGATTGCCGTGCAGCCAGACGAGCTTTCGGCTGTCCGCGGCACCGATGCCGCGAATGTGGCGGAGCAGCTTCCAGGCACAGCCGTCGAGATGGCGAAAGCTCGCATCGTGGAAGATGTCGCCGAGCAGGATGAGCCGGCCGAAGGGCCGGCTGTGCAAGAGATCGAGGAGGTCCAAGGGCCGGCTGTCGGGAAGGCCCAAATGGAGATCAGAGACGATCAGCGTGTCGGCGGTCCCGGGCTGGCTCCCTGCAGGGGCCAGCGGGATGGGGGTAGCGGGTGGCGGCAGACAGGGGAGGCAAAGCGGCTCGTCGAGTCGCTCGCGGTGCAGGTGGGCGGTCGCGCGTGCCGTCTCGGCCATCGGCCTTCTGTCCCATCGGTGGAACTCGAAGAGGCGGCTACACGCCGATGG
>JAABSG010000051.1 GCA_011390475.1 Geminicoccaceae bacterium
CCACTGCCTGCCAGAGCATGGTTTTGCCGCCCCGGCCGTCGCGCGCGGCCAACGTGGAGGCTGCAAGCAGCAGCACGAAGCCGAGCTGCACCGGCGGGTAGACCACAGCGACGAACAAGGCGCTCGGCGCCCAGATCGCGGGGTCGGCCAGCCGGAGCAGGGTGGCAACCAAAGCGAGGCCGCAGCCGAGCCCGGCGGCCAGGGCCACCACGTCGCCCCGGCGCCGGGCGGTCTTGCGATGCAGGGTGAGGCCGGTCTGCAGGAGGAGGCCGACCAGCACGAAATAGGTGAAGGCGGCGATCGCCGCTTCCGCCCCGAGTTCGAACCAGATGCTGCGGCCGAGCTGGGCCAGGAGACGGGCCACGGGCACCAGCTGGACGGCGATGGCGAGTTCGACGAAGCCGGCCAAGAGACCGAGCCCGAAGCCGGTCCAGAGATAGACGCGCCGGCCGCGCAAGCCGGTGCGGGCGTGCGTTGCCGCCGCGATCAGCAAGGTGAGCAGCAGGCTCGCCGTAAAGGCCAGTGCCAGAACAGAAATGACCGGCTCCCCCATCGATCACAAAAACCAGCCCGCACGTTGTCGGGCAAAGCCCGCAGCGGTGCCACCCCAGATTGGCGCGGGCCATAGCATGGCGCGAGGTCGGTGGTAAGGTTAGCGGCGAGCGCGCCGTCGGCTCGACTATCCAGACCAAGCCTACTCGGCTAAGCAGAGCCGGTGAAACGACCGGATGAATGCCACCGGGCAACGGGAGGAAGCATCAGTCATGACCAAGGTTCTCCTGATCACCGGCGCCTCGACCGGGATCGGTGCGGCCACCGCCAGGGCCGCTGCCGCCGCCGGCTGGTCTCTGGGCCTCGTCGCCCGCTCGGCCGAGACGCTGGGCGAGCTCGCCCAGGAGCTCGGCGCCGAGCGCACGCTGGCGCTGCCCTTGGACGTCGCCGACGCCGAGGCGCAGGCAGCGGCGGTGACAGCACTGGTCGCCAGGTTCGGCCGGCTCGATGCGGCCTTCGCCAATGCCGGGGTGGGCTCGACCGCTCCCGGCATCGAGAGCGGCGATCTCGCCAATTGGCGGGCGATGATCGACACCAATGTCTTCGGCCTCTTGGCCACCGCACGGGCCGCCCTGCCGGAGTTGCGCAAGACCCAGGGCCGCCTGCTGCTGACCGGCAGCCGGGCCGGCCGCACCGCGATCAAAGGCTCCGTCTACGGCGCCACCAAGTGGTTCGTGCACGGCTTGGCCGCCAATCTCGTGGAGGAGATGAAGGAGTGGGGCGGCAGTTGCACCATCATCGCCCCGGGGATGACCGACACGCCCTTCTTCGACAGCCCCAAGCCGGATGCCTTGCGGCCGGAGGACGTGGCTGCGGCCGTGATGTACGCGCTCGAGCAACCCGCCAGGGTCGGTATCGGCGAGGTGTACCTGATGCCACGGCAGAGCTGAGCCTCGAGGAGAAGCCGGATGACGACGCCTGATGATGCCGAGCATGCCGCCAAGAAAGCGCGGATCAAGGCTGCCAAGGACAAGCTCTATGCCAGCAAGACCATCGAGAAGGGGCTCTTGATCGTCCACACGGGCACGGGCAAGGGCAAGAGCACGGCGGCCTGGGGGTTGGCCATGCGCTGTCTCGGGCATGGGCTGAAGCTGGGCGTGGTGCAGTTCGTCAAGGGGCGGCGGGAGACCGGCGAGCGGCAGCTCCTCGAGCGGTTTCCGGAACTGGTGACCATCAAGGTGATGGGCGAGGGCTTCACCTGGGAGACGCAAGACAAGGCGCGCGATATCGAGGCCGCGGAGGCGGCTTGGCGCGAGACCGAGAAGATGCTCCAGGATCCCGACCTGCACATGGTCATTTTGGACGAGCTGAATATCGTGCTGCGCTACGACTACCTCTCGCTCGAGCGGGTGCTGGACGCGCTGCGCAACAAGCGGCCGGATCTGCACGTGGTCGTGACCGGGCGGAACGCCAAGCCCGAGCTGATCGAGGCAGCCGACCTCGTCACCGAGATGACGCTGGTCAAGCATCCCTTCCGGCAGGGTGTGAAGGGCCAGCTCGGCGTCGAATGGTGACACTCGCCGCCCGCTGGGCCGGGCTTTCCGAGCATGCCAAGGGGCTCTCGATCACCGCCACGGGCGTGTTGATCCTCACGCCCGATGCCGTGCTCTTGAAGCTGATCGAGGCCGAGCCCTGGACGATTCTCGTCTGGCGGGGCTTGGGCTTTCTTCTCGTCATCGGCACCATCTCGGCGATCCGTCACGGTTCTGGGGTGTTTCAGATCATCCGCGCCACGGGAGTCATCGGGCTCGCGATCACCTTCCTGCATGCCCTGGGCCAGCTCCTTTTCGTCTTCTCGATCCACAACACGACGGCCGCCAACACGCTGGTGATCATCGCCGCGGCCCCCTTGGCGGCGGCCCTGCTCGCCCGGCTGATCCTGGGCGAGCGCACGGCACCGCGGACCCTGATCGCGGGGGCCGTGGCGCTGGCCGCCGTCGGGCTCACGGTTCGAGGTGGGCTGCAGGTCGGCGGCTTTCGGGGCGATCTCGCGGCCTTGGGCGTCATGCTGGTCCTGGCCCTGGTCTTCGTGCTGCTCCGCAAGGCCAAGGGCCGCGACATGCTGCCGGCTCTGGCTTTCGGTGGGCTGATCACCGCCGGCATCGCTCTCGCCATGGCGCCGACCGTGAGCATCAGCGGCGCCGACCGGCTCTATCTGCCGCTCCTGGTCCTCCTGGTGGTGCCGCTCTCGTTCGTGTTGATCTCGACCGGGCCCCGCTATCTGCCGGCGCCGGAGGTCGGGCTCTTGATGCTGCTCGAGACCATCCTCGGGCCGCTCTGGGTCTGGCTCGTGCTGCTCGAGGCGCCGGCCACGGCGAGCCTCGTCGGCGGGGCGATCATCGTTCTCACGCTCGCCACCAATGCCTGGCTCGGCCTCAAGGAGCAGCGCCGGCGCCGGGCTGGAATGGCGCCCGCATGACCGGTGCCGTCATGGTCCAGGGCACGGCATCGAATGCCGGCAAGTCGCTCCTGGTCGCCGGGCTCTGCCGCCACTTCGCCAATCAGGGCCTGCAGGTTCGCCCGTTCAAGCCGCAGAACATGAGCAACAACGCGGCGGCCACGCCGGACGGCGGCGAGATCGGCCGGGCCCAGGCATTGCAGGCACTCGCGTGCCGGGCGTCCCTCGAAGTCGACATGAACCCGGTGCTGTTGAAGCCGTCCTCCGAGCGCGGGGCGCAGGTGGTCGTTCAAGGCCGGGTGCTCACCACCTGCAATGCCCGGGATTATCACACCCTCAAGCCGACCTTGATGAGCGCGGTGATGGACAGCTTCAGCCGCCTTCGAGAGACGGCCGATCTGGTCGTGGTCGAGGGTGCCGGCAGCCCGGCCGAGGTCAATCTCCGGGCCGGCGACATCGCCAATATGGGCTTTGCCCTGGCCGCGGACGTACCGGTAATCCTCGCCGGCGACATCGAACGGGGCGGTGTGATCGCGCAGTTCGTGGGCACCATGGCACTTCTGGAACCGGCCGAGCATCGCCTGGTAAAGGGTTATATCGTCAACAAATTCCGCGGTGACCCGTCGCTCTTCGACAACGCGCATCCGCTCATCGAAAGCCGCACGGGCCTGGCCAATCTCGGCGTCGTGCCCTGGTTCGAGGCGGCCGCCGACCTGCCGGCCGAGGACGTGCTCGGGCTTGCCGGCAAGGCCCGTCCGGGTGGGCTGAAGATCGTCGTGCCGCGGCTGCCCCGGATCAGCAATTTCGACGATCTCGATCCGCTCCGGCTGGAGCCCGATGTCGACCTGGTCATCCTCGAGCCCGGCCGCGCCGTTCCGGGCGACACCGACCTCGTCCTCTTGCCCGGCAGCAAGGCCACGCGTGCGGACCTCGCAGCCTTGAAGGCTGCGGGCTGGGACATCGACATCAAGGCGCATCACCGCCGCGGCGGCTGGGTTCTCGGGCTTTGTGGCGGTTATCAGATGCTCGGCCGGCTGGTCCACGACCCGGACGGGCTCGAGGGCGCGCCCGGATCGAGCGAGGGGCTGGGGCTGCTCGACGTCGAGACGACGCTGGCGCCGATGAAGACGGTGCGGCAGACCCGGGCCACCGACCTCGGGACCGGCCTTCCCGTCGATGGCTACGAGATCCACCAGGGCCGAACCACAGGTCCCGACACCGCCCGGCCGATGCTGCGCTTGGCGGACCATCTCGACGGAGCGCTATCGCCGGACGGCCGGGTCATGGGTGCCTATCTGCACGGACTCTTCGCCAGCGACCCCTTTCGTCGGGCCTTTCTCGGTCGGCTCGGGTCTGGTGCCGCCAGCGACCTCGCCTATGCGGCCCGGATCGAGCGCGTGCTCGACGATCTGGCCAGTCACCTCGCGATTCATCTCGACATGGCCCGGATCGGGGCGATCGCCGGGCTCGGCGGCGGTTCGAGAGGTTTTTCGGCGAGCCGATGAGTTCGGCCGCGAGCAGATCGAGAGATCGAGCGGTCGTCGATGTTTCGACCGCCTTCGGGTTCCGGGGCTGCGGGCACCCCGCTCGGCGGTGCGGGCCGCGGCGGTCGACGGCCGGAAACGCTTTGGCCGACAGGCGGTCCGGCGCTAGACTGGTGCTCGGTGCGGCCGTTGGCGTTTTCGCCCGAGAGCCGAGGAGACCGTCATGACGATGTCCCGCTATCGGGCGAAGCGCGACTTCAGCCGCAGCCCGGAGCCCGAAGGCGGCCAAAGCAAAGGTGGTGCGGACCGGCCGATCTTCGTCATCCAGAAGCACGACGCCTCGAACCTGCACTACGACTTCCGCCTCGAGATAGACGGCGTGCTGAAATCCTGGGCGGTGCCGAAGGGGCCGTCCACCGATCCGCGGGACAAGCGGCTCGCCGCCCCGACCGAAGATCACCCGCTCGACTATGCCGATTTCGAAGGCGTGATCCCCGAGGGCGAGTACGGCGCCGGCAAGGTGCTGGTCTGGGACACCGGGCCTTACGAGAACATCTCCGAGAAAGACGGCGAGCCGATCGAGCCGGCGCAAGCGCTGGAGCGGGGCCATCTCTCGGTTCGCCTGTTCGGCAAGAAGCTGGAGGGCGGCTACACGCTGGTTCGCATGGGCGACGACGGGGATGCCGACTGGCTGCTGATCAAGATGCGCGACGACGCCGCCGATGCACGGCGCAACCCGGTCTCGACCGAGCCCGACTCGGTGCTCTCCGGACGGTCGCTCGAAGAGGTAGCAGCCGCGGCGGAAGACGACGGATGACCAGTCTGCTGGAACGGCTGGACGACGGTGAGCGTGAGCTGATCCGCGAGGAGCCGCAGCCGGACTGGACGCCACCGATGCTGGCGACCCTGACGCACGAGCATTTTTCCGATCCGGCCTGGCTCTTCGAGCGCAAGCTCGACGGCGAGCGGGCGCTGATTTTCAAGGCAGGCGGGTCGGTGCGGCTCTTCACCCGCAACCAGAAATCGATCGACGACACCTATCCGGAGCTGGTGGAGGCGCTGGCGACGCAGCCGGCCGAGAGCTTCGTGGCGGATGGCGAGATCGTCGCGTTCGCGGGCGACGTGACGAGCTTCGCCCGGCTGCAGCAACGGCTGCAAATCGACGACCCGGACGAAGCCCGGGCGTCGGGTGTCGCGGTCTATCTCTACCTCTTCGATCTCGTGCATCTCGACGGCTACGCGCTCGATGCGCTGCCGCTGCGCCGACGCAAGACATTGTTGCGCGACGCCCTCGACTTCGCCGAGCCGATCCGCTTCTGCGCGCACCGCAACGCGGACGGCGAGGCCTATCTCGAGGAAGCCTGCGCCAAGGGCTGGGAGGGACTGATCGCCAAGCGGGCGGATGCCGCCTACCGGCACGGCCGCTCGCGCGACTGGCTCAAGTTCAAGTGTGCACGTGGCCAGGAGCTGGTGATCGGCGGCTTCACCGCGCCCAAGGGCAGTCGCGAGGGCTTCGGGTCGCTCCTCGTCGGCTATTACGCCAACGGCGAGCTGCGCTACGCCGGCAAGGTCGGCACCGGGTTCGACGACGCGCTGCTGCGCGACCTCCGCGAGCGGATGGAGAAGATGGAGCGGCAAAGCTCGCCCTTTGCCGACGAGGTCGAGGAGCGGGAGGTGACGTGGGTGACGCCCGAACTGGTCGGCGAATTCGGCTTCACCGAGTGGACCAGGAGCGGCAAGCTGCGCCACCCGCGCTTTTTGGGCCTGCGCCGCGACAAGGCGGCAAAGGAGGTCGGCCGCGAGCAGCCGGAGGAAGGGTCGTGAGCGAGACGACGATCGAGCTCGACGGCCACGCGATCGAGCTCTCCAGCCAGGACAAGGTGCTGTTTGCCGATTGTGGTATCACCAAGGGCGATCTCGTCGACCATTACCGGCGGATCGCCGCGGTGGCGCTGCCGCACTGGCGTGACCGCCCGGCCTCGCTGCAGCGCTTTCCGGACGGCATCGATGCGGACGGTTTCTTTCAGAAGGACGCGCCCGAGTATTTTCCGAGCTGGATCGCCCGAGAGCGGCTGAAGAAGGAGGGGGGCAGTGTCGAGCACGTCCTGGTCGACGACGCGGCGACGGCGGTCTATCTGGCGAATCAGGGCTGCGTGACGCTGCATCTGGGCCTCTCTCGGGTCGACCGGATCGACCGGCCGGACCGGCTGATCCTCGATCTCGACCCCGCTGGCGACGACTTCGGCCGGGTGCAGGACGCCGCCCGACGGACGCGCGCGCTGCTGGACGAGCTCGAGCTGCCGTCGTTCGTCCAGACGACCGGCTCGCGCGGGCTGCACGTCGTCGTCCCGCTCGACCGCTCGGCGGGGTTCGACGCGGTGCGCGATTTCGCCCATCGCCTGGCCAGCTGTCTCGCCCGGCGCCACCCGGACCGGCTCACGGCCGAGCAGCGCAAGGCCGCACGGCAGGGCCGGGTCTTCATCGACTATCTGCGCAATGCCTACGGCCAGACGGCGGTGGCACCCTATACCGTGCGCGCCAAGCCCGGGGCACCGGTGGCGACCCCGCTCGACTGGGACGAGGCACTCGCCGAGGGCCAGTCGCCGACCGCCTACACCATGCGGAACATCTTCCGGCGGCTCGGCCAGAAAGCGGATCCCTGGCAGGGCATCGGCGACCAGGCGGTGTCGCTCGACGCTGCCATGCGCCGGCTCGACGACGGGTGCTGAGCCGGCCGCCGCAGAGCTACCAGGCAGCCACGGGGCGACGACGCGGTCCGAGCACCGTGCCGCGCAGCGTGCCGCGCAGCGCCCATCGTCGCGGCCGGGCCCTCAGGTGACGATCCACAAGGCGATGACGAGGAGCACGGCCAGCGCCCAGACGCGATCGGCCAGCCTGAGCGCCTGGGCGATCTCCTCGCTGCCGACGTCTGGATTGCCGTCGCCGACCCAGGGCTCGTCGCTAGCCCTGCCGCCATAGACCCTGGGGCCGGAGAGCTCGAGGCCGAGCACGCCCGCCATCGCGGCCTCCGGCCAGCCGGCATTGGGCGAGCGGTGCAGCCGGCTGTCGCGCCACATGACCTTAAGGCCCTGGCCGACCGAGCCGAGGCCGGGTGCCATGAGAATGCAGAAAACGGCGGTGAGCCGGGCGGGGCCGAGATTGACCAGATCGTCGAGCTTCGCGGTGGCCCTGCCGAAATCGGCGTAGCGCTCGTTCAGGTAGCCGATCATGCTGTCGGCGGTGTTGATGGCCTTGTAGGCCAGGAGGCCCGGCAGGCCGAGGAGGACGGCCCAGAAGACCGGGGCGATGACCCCGTCCGAGAGGTTTTCGGCCAAGGATTCGGTGGCCGCCCGGCCGATGCCGGCGGCATCGAGCTCGGCCGTGTCACGGCCGACGATCCGGGCGACGGCTGCCCTGCCCGCCTCGACATCGATGGCGAGACCGGTCGCCACCGCCCGGACGTGATCGATCAGGCTCTTTTGCGCGATCAGCGTGCTCATGACGGCACCCAGCCAGAGCCAGCCCAGAGGCAGGGCCAAAAGCGCCAGTTGCACGAGCCAGCCGAGAGCGAGGGCGGCGGCGACGAGGGCGCCGATCAGCAGCCGGCCCTGCCGCCGCTTGGTCGCGGGGTCGTCGCTCGGCCGGAGCAGCCGGGCCTCGAGGGCGGTGATGACCCGGCCGATCAGCACCACCGGATGCGGCAGCCGCCGCCACAACCGCTCGGGCTCGCCCACCGCCCGATCGAGCAGGAGGGCGGCCAGCAAGGCCGGGAAGACGAGGACTGCGGTCAGCATGGGCACGCCATACCACGCGGCACCCCGGGCGCAACCCGCTCGCCGGAGAAAAACGCGGGCACGAGCCCGAGGCGGGCAGGTCGTCGCGGGCAGGGCGGAAGCCCTCTGGCACCGCTTGTAAGCGCCCCTGCCGGCTGGTACCCAACCGCCTCGTCCGGTGCCTTGCGACATGACCCGGCACCGGCGCTGCAAGAGGCCCATGCCCGACACCAGAAGTGACTATCTGCGCGACCCGGCCGCCATCTACGCCCGCTCCTTCGCGATCATCGAGGCAGAGGCCGGGGCGGCGCTCGCGGCGTTGCCGGCCGAGCTGCGCGGCATTGCCCGGCGGCTGGTCCACAGCTGCGGCATGACGGATATCGTGCAGGACCTGGCGTGGTCGGGCCCGGTGGCCCGGGCGGCGCGGACCGCGCTCGACGCCGGGCGGCCGATCCTGGCCGATGTCGAGATGGTCAAGTCCGGGATCATCGCCCGGCGCCTGCCCGCCGGGGTCACCGTCCGCTGCACGCTGGGCGATCCCGCTGTGCCGGGCTTGGCAGGGCAATTGGGGACGACGCGCAGTGCGGCTGCGGTCGAGCTCTGGCGGGGCGACCTCGCGGGTGCCGTCGTCGTCATCGGCAACGCGCCCACCGCCCTCTTTCATCTCCTCGATCGGCTCGAGGCATGGCCCGAGCGGCCGGCCGCCGTCTTCGCACTGCCCGTCGGCTTCGTCGGTGCCGTCGAATCGAAGGAGGCCTTGATCACAGCCGGCCTCACCGTGCCCTGGCTCACCTTGCGCGGCCGGCGGGGTGGCAGTGCGATGGCGGCAGCGGCGGTGAATGCCTTGGCGGACATAACGTTTTGAGTGACCATTGGCTCGACGTCATCGGCATCGGCGGCGATGGCCCGGCGGGGCTTTCGGCCGCCTGTCGCGAGCTGATCGCGAGCGCGCATCTCGTCGTCGGCGGCAAGCGGCATCTGGCGATGGTGGCCGATCTCGTGCGCGGCGAGGTGGTCCCCTGGTCGTCGCCGATCGGCGCCAGCATGGACCGGCTGAAGGCGCAGCGCGGGCGGCCGCCGGCCGTGGTGCTGGCGTCGGGCGATCCCTTGTGGTTCGGCGTCGGGCGGCTGCTGCTCGAGCATTTCCGGGCGGCCGAGCTGCGTTTTCACCCGCATGTCGGGGCCTTCCAGTTGGCGGCAGCCCGGCTCGGCTGGCCCTTGGCCGAGACCGCGTGTCTCAGCCTGCACGGTCGCAGTCTCGACCGGCTCGGTCGCCATCTGGCACATGGTCGCCGGCTGCTGCTCTTGACCAATGACGGCGACGCCCCGGCCGCGATCGGTCTGCGCCTCGCCAAGGCCGGCTTCGGCCGGTCGACACTGACCGTGCTCGAGAACCTGGGCGCCCTCGACGAAAGCCGGGCGAGCTTCAAGGCCGGCGAGGCCGCGCATCGGCGCTTCGGCGACCTGAACACGCTGGCCGTTCTGCTCGAGGCCGACGATCCGGCGACCGCCGGGCGCAGCCTGACGCCGGGCCTGCCCGACAAGGCTTATCTCCATGACGGGCAATTGACCAAGCGCGAGGTGCGGGCGATCACGCTGGCGAGGCTGGCGCCCAGGCCCGGCCAGCATCTCTGGGACATCGGCGCCGGCGCCGGATCGATCGCGATCGAATGGCTGCTGGCTGGGGCCGCCACCCCGGACCATCCCACCACCGCCATCGCCGTAGAAGCATCGGCCGAACGCGTCGGCGTCATCATCGAGAACGCCCATCGCCTGGGCGTGCCGGAGCTCCGGGTCATCGAGGGCCACGCCCCGGACACGCTGCCGGATGCCCCCGATCCCGATGCCGTCTTCATCGGCGGTGGGGTCGGCACGCCCGGCTTGATCGAGGACTGCCTCGCTCGACTCAAGCCGGGCGGGCGGCTGGTCGTCAATGCCGTGACCCTCGGTGGCGAGGCCCGGCTGCTCGACCTGCAGCGCCGGCACGGCGGCGAGCTTTCACGCCTGGCGATCAGCCGGGCGGAGTCGATGGGTAGGACCGTGGGCTGGAAATCGCTGGCGCCGGTGACGCAGTGGGCGCTGGACAAGCAAGCCCTGGCCGAGGAACAGAAGCCATGAGCGGCCGGCTGATCGGCGTCGGGGTCGGCCCCGGCGATCCGGGCCTCTTGACCTTGAACGCGGTGGCGGCGATCGAGGCGGCGCCGGTCGTGGCCTATCTCTCGGCCGAGGGGGCGGCCAGTCTGGCGCGGACCATCGTCGAAGCACATCTCGGGCCGCAGCACGAGGAACGACTGCTCGAGGCCCCGATGCGCGCCGATCCCGAGATCGTGGCCGCCTTTTATGATGCGGCCGCCGCCGGCATCGCTCACGACCTCGAGGCCGGCCGCGACGTGGCGCTGCTCTGTCTCGGCGACCCGCTGCTCTACGGCAGCTTCGTCTACATCCTCGATCGGCTGCGTGACCGCTTCGCTTTCTCGGTCGTCCCGGGCATCATGTCCTTCGGGGCCGCGGCCTCCAGGCTGGGGCGGGTGCTCGCCCGCCGCCGCGACAGCTACACCATTCTCTCCTCGCTCTTGCCGGAGCAGCGGCTCGAGGCATTGATCGAAGCCAGCGATGCCGTGACCATCCTCAAGGTCGGCAAGCGGCTACCGCGCTTGAAGGCCATCCTCGCGCGGCAGGGCTTGCTGGAGACGGCGGTGCTCGTCGCCTGGGTCGGCTGGCCCGAAGAGCGCATCGTCCCGCTCACCGACTGGCCGGACGACGAAGAGGCGCCGTACTTTGCCCTGGTGCTCGCCGGGCCCAAGCCATGAAGCAGCCAGTGGTCTGGCATCTCGGCCCGCGCTCGGCGGACCTCGCTGCCCGCATCGCCTCGGCGCTCGGCCGGGCGGAGGTCCAGGGTCCGGCCACGGCCCAATTGGTGGCGGCATTCGGCAGCGGACGGCCGATCGTCGCCATCGCGGCTGCCGGCATCGTCGTGCGCATCCTGGCCCCTGCCCTCGCCGACAAGCGTGGCGAGCCGCCGGTGATCGTCGTCGACGAAGCCGGGCGCTACGTGGTGCCGCTTTTGGGCGGCCATCGCGGTGCCAATGACCTGGCGCGCCGGCTGGCGGACGCGATCGCCGCCGAGGCGGTGATCACGACGGCCGGCGACGCCCGCTTCGGCCTAGCGCTCGATGTGCCGCCAGCCGGTTTCAGACTGGCCCATCCGGAGACTGCCAAGCCGTTCATGGCAGCCTTGCTCGACGGTGCCGGGTGCCGGCTCGAGGATCCTGCCGGTCTCGCCGGGTGGCTTTTGGACAGTCGCCTGCCGATGGCCGATGGGGCACCGTTGGTGATCGAGGTGACGCACGAGAAGCGCGATCCGGCCACGGACCGTCTCACCTTTCACCCGGCGACGCTGGCCCTGGGCGTCGGCTGCGAGCGTGATGTCGAGGCAGAGGAACTGGCCGAGTTGGTCACCACCACCCTCACCGACGCCGGCCTCGCCCCCCACTCCGTCGCCTGCATCGTCTCGATCGCGCTCAAGGCGGCCGAGCCCGCCATCCACGCACTGGCCCGGACCCTGGACGTACCGGCGCGCTTCTTCGAGCGCGACCGGCTCGCCATCGAGACGCCGCGCCTCGCCACGCCGTCCTCGGTGGTCGAGGCCGAGATCGGCATTCCCGGTGTGGCCGAGGCGGCGGCCCTGGCGGCGGTCGGGCCCGCGGGCCGGCTGATCGTCAGCAAGCGCAAGAGCCGGCGCTGCACGGTCGCCGTTGCCCTCGCAGCTCGCCCGATCGATCCCGTAAGCGTCGGCCGCGCGCGGGGCCGGCTCACCGTGCTGGGCGTCGGCCCAGGTGACGCGCTGACCCGGACGCCCGCCGTGAGCGACGCCCTCGGCGAGGCCGAGATCGTCATCGGCTACGGGCTCTATCTCGATCTGGTGGCCGAGCTGATCGGCCATGCCGAGCAACGCCGCTATCCCTTGGGCGAGGAGCGCGATCGCTGCATCGCCGCCATCGAGGCTGCAGCGGAAGGGCGGAACGTGGCACTGGTCTGCTCGGGTGATCCCGGCATTTACGCCATGGCGGCGCTGGTGATGGAAATCCTCGACAAGGCCGAGGACGAGGCGGCGGCGCGGATCGCGGTCACGGTCCTGCCCGGCGTCTCGGCACTGCAGGTGGCAGCCGCGCGCAGCGGGGCGCCCTTGGGTCACGATTTCGCCGTCGTCTCGCTCTCCGATCTCATGACCCCGATGCCGGTGATCGAAAAGCGCCTGGAGGCCGCTGCCGCCGGCGACTTCGCCTTGGCCCTCTACAACCCCGTCTCGCAGCGCCGCCGCACGGCGCTCGCGACCGCCAGGCGCATCCTGCTCGAGCACCGCCCGCCGACCACACCCGTGGTCATCGCCCGCAATCTCGGCCGCGAGGCCGAGACCGTCCTTACGACGACGCTGGCCGCGCTCGAGGTCGACCAGGTCGACATGCTCTCGATCGTCCTGATCGGGGCCAGCCAGACCACGAGCTTCACCCGGGTCGACGGCGGCGTCTGTACCTACACCCCACGCGGCTACGCGGTGGCCGCCTCGACGGAGCCCACATGACCGTCCACTTCATCGGCGCCGGCCCCGGTGCGCCCGATCTCATCACCGTGCGCGGCCTGAACCTCGTCAAATCTTGCCCTGTCGTCCTTTATGCCGGCTCGCTGGTGCCCGAGGCCGTCATCGCCGAGGCGCCAGCGGGCGCCACGGTGATCGATACCGCGTCCTTGGACCTCGACGCCATCATCGCCCATGTGATCGAGGCGGACGCCCGGGGCCAGGACGTGGCCCGCGTCCATTCCGGCGATCCCTCGCTCTATGGCGCCATCGCCGAGCAGACGCGGCGGCTCGATGCCTTGGGCATCGCCTGGACCATCACACCCGGTGTCCCGGCCTTCGCCGCGGCCGCCGCAGCACTCGGCCGGGAATTCACCCTGCCCGGCATCGCGCAGAGCGTGGTGCTCACCCGAACGGCGGTGCGCGCCTCGGCGATGCCCGAGGGCGAGACGCTCGAGGCCTTCGCCCGGACCGGGGCCACGCTGGCCATTCACCTGGCCATCAACAACCTCACCGAGATCCGCCGCAGGCTCGAGCCCATCCTGGGAGCCGACACGCCGGTCGTCGTCGTCTACCGCGTCACCTGGCCGGACCAGCAGATCATCACGGGCACGCTTGCCACCATTCGCGACAAGGTGAAGGCGGCGGGCATCACCCGGACGGCGCTGGTGCTGATCGGCAAGGTATTGGACGCCGAAGGTTTCAGCGACAGCCGCCTCTATGCGGCCGACCACACCCACGTGCTGCGGCCCCGCAAGGGCGGCCGTTCCGACTAGCGCTGCCCATCCGACAACGTCGCCAAGAAGCTTGCCCTCGGCGACGTCGTCGAGTAGCTCTCAACTCATGATTGCAAAAACACAAAAAGCTTTCGCAGTTTCGGGTTTGTCGCGTCGGGGTCTCGTGGGCGGTTTCGCCGGCACCGTTGCCGCTGTCCTGATCGGGCTGCCGGTCGGGGCGACGACCGATCCGGACGACGATCCGATCGAACTGGTCGAGGGCTGGCTGCTACGCCGGTCGGACCTGGAGGTCTTGGACGCTGGTCGCGGGCGCCACCGCTCGTGATCCTCGACGCCGAGTTCAGGCAGCCCGACTGGTTCGCGGCACGACGATTCGACGTCTGTATCGTCGGCTCCGGCCCCGCCGGCCTCGCCTTGGCGCTCTCGCTGACGGCCAAGGGCCACCGGGTCGCCGTCATGGAAGGTGGGGGCGAGGTGGTCTCGCACGACAGCCAGGAACTCTACGAGGGCCTGCTCGTCGGCACCGATTATTATCCGCTCGACGTCACTCGCCTGCGCTTCCTCGGCGGCTCGTCCAATCACTGGATCGGCTATTGCCGGCCGCTCGACGCGCACGACTTCGCGCGACACCCCTTCCACGCCCTGAGCGGCTGGCCGATCGGCAAGGCCGATCTCGACCCCTATGCCGCCGCCGTCGATGCCTTCTTCAAGCTGGACCCGGACACGCCACCAACGGATTCCGCGTTCGGGCCGGATGCCGGCCCGTTCGAGCGCATCGCCTTTCGCTTCAGCGGTGTGCAGAGCGTGGCGGATGCCAATCGCGCGGCGCTCGACGCCGAGGACGGCCCGCAACTCTTTTTGAACGCCAATCTGGTCGATATCGAGCTCGACGATCGCCGGCAGGCGGTCACCGGCCTCGTCTTTCGCTCGTTCGCCAGCGACGAGCCGTTTCGGGTCAGCGCTGGATCTTATGTCCTCTGCCTCGGTGGCCTCGAGAATCCGCGCGCTCTGCTCAACGCCAACAAGCAGATAGCGGCCGGCATCGGCAATCGCCACGACCTGGTCGGGCGCCATTTCACCGAGCACCCGCATCACACGCTCGGCCGCATCGTCCTGGAACGGCCGATGCGCGGCCGGCAGTTCTTCGCGCCCAAGCCCGGCTTCATGGCCGAGCGCCAAGTGCTCAATTTCGGCCTGCGCTTCATTGCCGATGTCGGCGAGCGATCGTTGAGCGCCGAGCTGATGCGCAGCGTCGCCTGTGCCGCACCCTTCATGGAGCGGCTGGCCGAGGCCATCCGCGGCAGCCGGATGCGCTGCCTCGACGGCGGCCTGATGACCTATCTGGACGAGCAGCTCGACCGCGATGCCTTGCACGGTGCGAAGCTCCGCTGTGCCGCCGAGCAGGCGGTCAATTACGACAGCCGGGTCAAGCTGAGCACGACCAGCACCGACCGGTTCGGTCTGCCGCGGATCGAGCTCGACTGGCGGATCAACGAGGTCGACCGCCATACCATGAAGACCGCGGCCGTCGAATTCGGCAAGCTCCTGGCCGAGCGCCGGGTCGGCCGGCTCCAGCTCGACCCCTGGCTTTTGGAGAAGGAGATCACCTTCCCCGGCATCGACAATGGCGCGGAGGTCGGCGGCCATCATCACATGTGCACGACGCGGATGAGCGACGACCCGAAGCAGGGTGTGGTCGATCGCAACTGCAAGGTCCACGACATCGACAATCTCTACCTCGGCGGCTGCAGCACCTTCGCCACGGGCGGTCACGCCAACCCGACCTACACCATCACCCAGCTGGCCTTCAGGCTGGCCGACCATCTGAGCGGCCGGGTGTTGAAGGCGGCGCGACCGCCTGGCCGATCCTCCCCCACGCTTTAGAGCCGGTCCGGCTCACCGGCGCGCATGGACAAGACGGCCGGTCGATACAAGTTCCCAGGGCAGAAGAGAGCCAGCCCCGACGCATCGAGACGACCGGAAAGCAAAGCCATGCCATCCCCCGCCGACCCGCTCCTCGCCGAATGGGCCACGCCCTTCGGCCTGCCGCCTTTCAGGTCGATCGCCCCAGAGCATTTCCGCCCGGCTTTCGAGCGCGCGTTGGACGCCCATCGGGGCGAGCTCGAGGCGATCGCAACGGCGCCGCTGCCGCCGAGCTTCGCCGATACGATCGACGCGCTCGAGCTCTCCGGTGAGGCGCTGCGCCGGGTCGCCTCTACCTTCTTCAATCTCGCCGGCACCGACACGACGCCCGAGTTGCAGGCCATCGAGCGCGAGATCGCCCCGGTGCTCGCCCGCCACCACAACGCGATCTATCAGGATGCCCGCCTCTTCGCCCGGATCCAGGCCCTGGTCGACAGCCGGGCCGCGCTCGACCTCTCCGCCGAGCAGGCCCGGGTGCTCGAGCGCTACCATACGGCCTTTTGGCGCAATGGCGCCGGCCTCGACGAGGCGTCGCGCGCGCGGCTGGGGGCCATCGCCGAGCGATTGGCCACGCTGGGTACCAGCTTCGCGCAGAACCTGCTGGCCGACGAGCAGGCCTTCACACTGGTGCTCGACGGCGAGGCCGATCTCGCCGGCCTGCCGGCCTTCGTCCGCGCTGCCGCGGCCAGTGCGGCCAGCGCCCGCGGGCTGGAGGGCCGCCATGTCATCACCCTCGCCCGCTCCAGCATCGAGCCCTTTCTCACCTTTTCCAGCCGCCGCGACCTCCGCCAGACGGCGTTCGAGGCGTGGATCGCGCGTGGCGAGAACGGTGGCGCCTTCGACAACCGGGCGATCATCCAGGAGACCGTGGCCTTGCGGGCCGAGCGGGCGCGGCTGTTGGGGTATCCGAGTTTCGCCCACTACCGCCTAGCCGACAGCATGGCGAAGACGCCGGAGGCCGCCTTGGACCTGCTGCAGTCGGTCTGGGCCCCGGCCCGCGCCCGGGCGATGGCGGATGCGGCCGAGTTGCAGGCGATCGCCCAGGAAGAGGGCCTGAACGCGCCGATCCGCGCCTGGGACTGGCGCTATCTTGCCGAGCAGCGCCGGGCCGCGCGCTTCGCGATTCCACCGGGCGAGGTCGAGCCTTATCTGCCGCTGGACAGCATGATCGAGGCCGCCTTTCATGTGGCCGGGCGGCTCTTCGGCCTGGCCTTCGAGGAACGCCCTGACCTCGAGCTCTACCACCCGGACGTCCGCGCCTGGGCGGTCAGCGACCAGAGCGGCCGCCATGTCGGTCTCTTCCTCGGCGACTATTTCGCAAGGGAGAGCAAGCGCAGCGGGGCCTGGATGAGCGCCTATCGCGGCCAGCAGAAGCTGCGCGGCGACATCCGCCCGATCATCACCAATGTCATGAACTTCTCCAAACCAGCCCCGGGTGCCCCGGCGCTGCTCGGCTTCGACGACGCCCGCACGCTGTTTCACGAGTTCGGCCATGCGCTGCACGGCCTCTTGTCCGACGTCACCTACCCCTACCTCGCCGGGACCAGTGTCGATCGCGACTTCGTCGAGCTGCCCTCGCAGCTCTTCGAGCACTGGCTCGAGCAACCGGAGGTGCTAAAGCGCTTCGCCCGCCATCACGCGACCGGCGAGCCGATCCCGGACGACCTGATCGAACGGCTGAAAGCCGCGCGCAACGCCGATCAGGGCTTTGCCACGATCGAGTACACGGCCTGCGCCCTGGTCGATCTCGAGCTGCACCTTTTGAGCGAGCCCGAAGCGCTCGACATCACCGCGTTCGAGGCCGCCGCCCTCGACCGGCTCGGCATGCCGGATGCCATCGTCATGCGCCATCGGCCGCCGCACTTCGCGCATCTCTTCTCGGGCGGCGGCTACGCCTCGGGCTACTACAGCTACATGTGGGCGGAGGTGCTCGACGCGGACGGCTTCGCCGCCTTCGAAGCGGCGGGGGATCCGTTCGATCCCGCCTTGGCCGGCCGCCTCCTGAAGCACGTCTACGCCGCCGGCAACCTCGAGGACCCGGCAGTGGCCTACCGTGCCTTTCGCGGCCGCGATCCCTCGCCGGGCGCCCTTTTGGCCAAGCGCGGGCTGCTGCAGCCGGCCTGATCGGCGACAACCACGCGCGCCAAGCCGGCTAAATCTCGCCGAAAAGTGCTATCCGGTACGACATCGCCCGTCGAGCGGCGCCGGCTGCCGGCCGCATTAACCTCTTGTTCATCTTGGGCTGCGATCCTCCTCACCTGAAAAACTGTATCCGGCGGCCGAAAAGCGAGCCAGCCGGTGTGACGGAGGGTGCCACGATGAACCGTGATGTTGTCGAGCGAGCGTCGATCACCACCGTCGCGGTGGCGATGAGCGGCTCTGGCCGGCCCGCCGCTTCGAGCGCGGCGGGCCGCATCCCACCACATCGCGGCTTGTCGGCCTTTCTAGCCGAGCAGCGCGGTGCCCTGGCACCGGTGGTGGCCGTCTTCATGCCACTGGTGTTCGGTGCGGCCGGGGCCGCGATCGACGTCAGCAACAGCTATGTCGAGCAGAATCGGCTGCAAACGGCGGTCGACGAAGCCACGCTGGTGGGCGCGCAGCTCCTTCCCGATGTCGAGGCGGCCCGAGCCGCCGCTATCGCGGCCTTCGACGGCAACTACAATGTCACACTCGCCAAGAGCAAGGACGCGCTGGGCCCGAAGCAGGACCGAGTGCGACCGACCGACATCCGGTTCGGCCGCTGGGATCCGCAGACGCGCGAGATCGCCGCGGTCGACGCCGACGAGGCACCGCCGAACACGATTGCGCTGACCGTGGAGCGCCGCGCGGCCGAGGGTCAGGGCCTCGAAACGTGGTTCCTCGCAGCCTTCGGCATCGAGCAACTCGACCTCACGGCGAGCGCGGTCGCGCGGGCCGAAGGCGGTGGCGGCACGGGCATCTGCATCCTCGCCCTCGAGCCCGTGGCGGGCGAGGCGGTCAGCGTCGTCGGCACCGCCGACATCGCAGCTCCCGATTGCCACATCCAGGTCAACTCGACTGCCGGCGACGCGATCGACGCCAGAGGCGTGGCATCCATCACCGCAGGCGGGATCTGTGTCGTCGGCGGTGTGCGCACTCGCGGCCCGGCCGAGCTGGAGCCGTGGCCGGAGACCGGCTGCGCGCCAGTCGAGGATCCGCTAGCCGACTTCACGCCGCCCGCGATCGGCACTTGCGATCATTTCGACCGCAAGGTCAGCGGCGCGCTGACCCTGCAGCCCGGGGTTTATTGCGGCGGACTCGAGATCACCGGATCGGGCGCCGTCACACTCGCCCCCGGCGTCTTCGTCATCAAGGACGGGCCGCTCCGGGTCAGCGGCGGCGGCAGCCTCACCGGCAACGGCGTTGCCTTCCACCTCGCCGGCAAGGACGCCCGGCTGCACATTACCGGTTCGACCGAGATCGACATCAAGGCGCCG
>JAABSG010000005.1 GCA_011390475.1 Geminicoccaceae bacterium
CCGTTGGCCAAGGGCCCGTAGACGATGTAGCTGTGGCCGGTGACCCAGCCGACATCGGCGGTGCACCAGTAGACGTCGCCTTCCTGGTAGTCGAAGACGTACTGGTGGGTCATGGACGCGTAGACGAGGTAGCCGCCCGTCGTGTGCAGGACGCCCTTGGGCATGCCGGTGGAGCCCGAAGTGTAGAGGATGAAGAGCGGGTCCTCGGCGTTCATCGGCACGTAGTCGCACTCGTCCGCGGCTTCCTTCATGGCGAGCATGCCGTCGACGTCGCGGTCGGGGTTCATCGCCACGTCGAGGCCGGTGTGGCGGAACATCAGGATCTTGACGTCGCCCGCGCATTTCTCGAGCGCCTTGTCGGCATTGGCCTTCAAGGGAACGCTCTTGCCGCCGCGGAGACCGCCATCCGAGGTGACGACCACCTTGGAGTCGCAGCCGTTGATGCGGTCGGAGAGGCTGTCGGGGGAGAAGCCGCCGAAGACGATGGAATGGATCGCACCGAGCCTGGCGCAGGCGAGCATGGTGTAGGCGGCCTCGGGGATCATCGGCAGGTAGATGGTGACCCGATCGCCTTTCTCGACGCCCATGTCCTTGAGAATGTTGGCGACGCGGCAGACGTTGCGGTGCAGCTCACGGTAGGTGATCTTCTGGTCGACCTCGGGGCTGTCGCCTTCCCAGATGATCGCGACCTGGTTGGCGCGCGTCTCGAGGTGCCGGTCGACGCAGTTGTAGCAGACGTTGAGTTCGCCGTCCTCGAACCACTTGATCGAGACGTCGCCGTCGAAGCTGGTGTTCTTGATCTTGGTCGGCTTCTTGCTCCAGGTCAGCCGTTCGGCTTCGCGCGCCCAGAACGTGTCGGGGCTGTCGACCGATTCCTTGTAGAGCTTTTCGTATTTGGCCTTGTCGCAGTGAGCCGATTCGGCCCATTCGGCCGCAACTGGGTAAATATCCGACATCTTCTTCCTCCCTCTACAGGCGGTTCATTGGCTGATTCGCAGCGGAGTGTGCCGCCACCCGTCTTTCCGACACGATGCCCCAGAGCGACGCGGGGACGTTTTGCCGCAACGCCGGATGGGCAGGGTGCCGGCCTGTCCGGGTGTTGTTCGCGGGCTTATCCACACCACCACCCACAGCCTCCGTGCTATCCCCATTACTATCAACAAGATGTGGGTAAGTCACAACCGTCGATAGTCGGGCGAGCACTTGGCGGTGCGTCGATCGAGGGTCAGATCAGGTCAGACGGAGCCGAGCGTCAAGGATAAAGAGGACGGTATGGGCGACCGCCGCAACTCAGCCGGCGGCGCCGTTCAGCCAGGTGACGACATGCGGCAGGATGCGCTCGACGATGACGGCCACACCCTGGGCGTTGGGATGGATGCCGTCATCGGCCATGAGATCCCTGTCCTCGATCGCGCCGTCGAGAAAGAACGGGTAGAGGGGCACGTCGTAGCGCTCGGCGAGGCGCGGGTAGACATCGGCGAAGGCTTCCGTGTAGCGGGCACCCAGATTGGGCGGGGCGAGCATGCCGGCGAGCTTGACCCTGACGCCTGCGGCCTGGGCTGTCTCGATGATGCCGGCGAGGTTCGCTTCCAGGGTTTCGACCGGCAATGCGCGCAAGGCGTCGTTGCCACCGAGCTCGATCAGGATGTGGGTCGGCTCGTCGCCGAGCACCCAGTCGATGCGGCTGAGGCCGCCGGCCGAGGTGTCGCCCGAGACGCCGGCATTGAGGACCTCGCAGGTGATGCCTGCGCCGGCCAGCGCGCGTTCGAGCTGGGCCGGAAAGGCGTCGGCGAAGTCCACACCGTAGCCGGCGGCGAGCGAATCGCCGAGCACGGCGAGGCGGCATGTTTCGGTTGCGGTGCCCACTTTCGCCGAGCCCGTACCGAGGACGGCGAGTGCCGCGATTGCGCCCGCGAGGTTGAGGAACCGGCGGCGGCTCCCACTTCTGCCTTTGGGTTCAGTCATCGATGAGAGTTGGCACTTCATGATCCGTTTGCGGGATGTGCATTTGACCTTGGCCAGCAGCGCCGGCCCCGTTCATATTTTGCGGGGCGTCGATCTCGACGTGGCGACCGGCACCAGTCTCAGTGTGGTGGGCCCGTCCGGCTCCGGCAAGTCCAGTCTGCTCGCGATCATCGGCGGGATCGAGCAGCCGACCAAGGGCTCGGTCGAGGTCGCGGGCACCGATCTCGGCAGGCTGGACGAGGATGGGCTCGCCCTTTTCCGCCGTCAACGGGTGGGGGTTCTCTTTCAATCTTTTCATCTGATCCCCACGATGACGGCGCTCGAGAACGTGGCCTTGCCGCTCGAGCTCGCCGGCAAGCGGGATGCCTTCGAGCGGGCGAAAGCGGGGCTGGCGGAGGTCGGGCTCGAGCAGCGCTTCGAGCATTACCCGACCCAGCTCTCGGGCGGCGAGCAGCAGCGGGTGGCGCTGGCTCGGGCCCTCGCCAACGAGCCGCAACTGCTCCTGGCGGACGAGCCCACCGGCAATCTCGATCGCACGACCGGACGACAGGTGACCCAGCTGATCTTCGAGGCGCGCGAGCGGCACAAGGCGACGCTCTTCTTGATCACCCATGACCCGGCTTTGGCGTCGCTCTGCGACGAGACGCGGCGGATGAGCGATGGGCGGCTGGACGAGAGGGCGGTCGAGGAGAGCCGGCTCGTGAGTGCGGCCTCTTGAGCGCGGCTTCGCTTTCGGCGACCGCCTTGGCGCGGATCGCCTGGCGAGATTTGCGCGGTAGCCGGGCCGCGGCCCTCATCATCCTCGCCTGCCTGACACTCGGTGTGGCCACCATCACCGGCATCGGCTCGCTCCGCGAGAGCGTGACCGACACGGTCGCGCGCGATGCCAGGGCGTTGCTCGGTGGCGATCTGGTCATCGAATCGACCAATCAAGTGCTGCCGGAGGCGGAACTCGCGGCGGTCGTGCCGGCGGATGCCCGGGTCAGCCATTGGGTGACGACCAACGCTATCGCTTTTGCCGACAACGGCCGGCAGGTGGCGGTGGCGTTGAAGGCCGTGGACGATCTCTACCCGCTCCATGGCCGGGTAATGATGGAGCCCGAGCAGCCGCTCGACGACGCGCTCGAGAGTGGCGGGGCCTTGGCCGAACAGAGTCTGCTGCAGCGGCTGCAGGTCGAGGTGGGCGATACGCTGGAGCTCGGCACCGGGCGGGTCGAGATCCGCGGCGTGTTGGTCTCGGAGCCCGACCGGCTCGGCCGGTTCGTCGGGCTCGGGCCCAGGCTGATGGTGCATCAGGAGACCGTGGCCGATCTCGGCATCCTCGCACCCGGGGCCCTGGCCCGGCACAGTTACGGGCTGGCTCTGGCCGATCCCGGCACGGCCGAGGCGCATGTGGCGACGTTGCGCCGGGATTTCGCCGATGCGCATTGGCGCGCGCAAACGTTCGAATCGGTGCAGCCGCGAATCGCGCGTAATGCGGATCGGCTGGCGAGCTATCTCTCGCTCGCCGGCATCGCGGCCTTGCTGATCGGCGGGCTCGGCGTCGGGATCGTCGTCGACGCGCATCTCGCATCGCGGCAGCGGACGATTGCGACCTTGCGCTGCATCGGCAGCACGCGGCGTGACATTGCCGTGATCTGTGGGCTGCAGATCTGTCTCTTGTGCGCGGCCGGGCTCGGACTGGGAGCGCTGGTCGGTACCACCTTGCCGTTTGCGATTCATCTGCTGCCGGCCGGGCTCTTGCCGATCGATCTCGCCATCGGCGTGCATCCCGGGGCCATCGTCTCGGCGGCCATGTTTGCGCTTGCGACTGCGGCGCTGTTCACGGCCCTGCCGCTCTTGCAGGCGACCGCGATCACGCCGGCGGCGCTGTTTCGTGACGATGGGGCGGCGCCGGCCGGTGTGGTGGTCGGCGCTGGCCGGGCGGCGCCGCGGCGCTGGCCCTGGCTCTTGGGCGTCGCGGTCTTCCTCGCGGCAACGGCCGTGCTCGCCGTGCCCGATCCCTTCATCGCCGCCGTCTTTCTCGGCATCGTCGCGGTCGCCGCGGCGTTCATTCAGGGCCTCGCCCGGCTCGGGCTGCTGGCCGTCGGCGCCATGGCGCAGCGCAGCTCCGGTCTCACCCGGCTGGCGCTGAGCCAGTTGCGCCGTGGCGAGCGGGCGGCGACCTCGTCGGTGGTGGCACTGGCGGCCGGTACGGCGGTCTTGACCACCGTGCTCCTGGTCGAGCACAGCATTTCGCGTGAACTCGCCGAGAATCGCCCGGCGGCGGCACCCAGCTCGATCTTCATCGACATCCAGCCGAACCAGCGAGAGGACTTCACGAGCCTCGTCCAGTCCTTCGCGGGTGCCCGCATCCTGCAGATGGAGCCGGTGCTCCGGGCGCGGGTCGTGCGGATCGGCGGCATCCCGGTCGACGAGGCCGAGATCGCCGACGATGTGCGCTGGACCGTGCGCCGCGATCGCGGGCTCTCCTACCGCGCGGCATCGCCGCCGGCGGAGCAGATCGCCCTGGGCGAGTGGTGGCCCGCGGACTACGCCGGGCCGCCGTTGGTCTCGGTCGAGGACGAGGTGGCCATCGGCTACGGACTCGGGATCGGCGACACGCTCACCTTCAATGTCATGGGGCGCATGGTCGAGGCCGAGATCGCCAATCTCCGCCGCGAGATCGACTGGTCGGAGGGTCGGGTGGATTTCGTCTTCGTGCTCAGCCCCGGGGTCATCGACCGGGCACCGCACACGCTGATCGCCACGGTCGATATCGGCTCGGGCGATCAGACCGAGCTGATCGACCGGATGGCGCGGGAACTGCCCAACGTCACGCCTTTCGCCATTGCCGACATGATCGCCAGGATCGAGGCGATCCTGGGCCAGATCGGCCTCGCCGTCCGCTTCATGGCCGGGGTGACGCTGGTCACCGGGCTCGCGGTCCTGGTCAGCGCCTTGGCCGCGGCCCGGCGTCAGCAGTTGCGCCAGAGCGTGCTGTTCAAGGTGGTGGGCGCGGAGCGGCAGCAGATCGGGCGGATTTTTCTCGCCCAGTACCTGATGATCGGGACGGTGGCGGCGATCCTGGGCGCCTTGCTCGGGCTGGTTGCGAGCTTTGCCGTGGTCCGCTTCGGGTTCGGGCTCGACTGGAGCCTGGCGCCCCTGCTCGCCTCGGCCGTGCCGGTCGCGGCGGTGCTGGCCACGCTGGTGATCGGTGCCATCGGGCTGCAGCGGGTCTTGGGCGTGCCCGCGGCCACTATCCTGCGCAGTCCTTAAAGGTTTGTTAAACAACCGTGGAGAAACGGGTCCGGCCGATCGATGAAACTTCAGTCATAATCGACCCCGAGCCGTTCCGTCTGGTGGAAACGGCGGCGCCTCGGCTTGATCGGCCAAGGCGTTCTGCCATATACGAGAACGCGAGATTTGCCGCTTGCTGGCTTGCACAAAAGAGGTGACTGACGATGGAACCACGGATGGATCAGCGACTGGCGCAGGGGCGCGTCGATGCCGCGGAGGTCGATGCCGGCCTGCGCAGCCATATGCTGTCGGTCTACAATTACATGGGCCTGGCCCTGGCGTTGACCGGGCTCACCGCCTTCGTAACGGCCACCACGCCCGCCATGGTGCAGCTGATTTTCGGCACGCCGTTGCAGTGGGTGGTGATGCTGGCACCCTTGGGCTTCATCTTTTTCCTCGGCTCCAAGGTACATTCGATGAGCGTGAGTGCCGCTCAAATCACCTTTTGGGCCTTCGCGGTCACCATGGGCCTGTCGATGGCCAGCATTTTCCTGGTCTTCACCGGCACCAGCATCGCCCGGGTCTTTTTCATCACCGCCGGCACGTTCGGCGCGATGAGCATCTACGGTTACACGACGAAGCGTGATCTGTCGAAGTATGCTTCGTTCCTGATCATGGGCGTGATCGGCATCGTCATCGCGATGATCGTGAACCTCTTCATCGGCAGCTCGGCGCTGCAGTTCGCGATCAGTGTGATCGGTGTCCTGGTCTTCACCGGCCTCACCGCCTACGACTCGCAGCGGATCAAGGAGGAGTACAACGAGCTCGCCGGTCACGAGATGCTGTCGAAGATGGCGATCATGGGCGCCCTGAGCCTCTACCTCAACTTCATCAACCTCTTCATGATGCTGCTGCATCTCTTCGGCAACCGCGAGTGATCTAGTCACTCTGCGTTGCGCGACGATGGACGGCCCGCTTCGGCGGGCCGTTTTTCGTTGCTGCCCGAGCCGTCAGCCGAAGGCGCCGAACTCTCAGCCGAAGGCATTGGGATCGCCGGCGCAGGCCGCGAACAGACGTTGGTCGGCCAGCAACTCGCCCGGCCGACCTTCCGCCACCAGCCGACCCTGGGCCAAAACGTAGCCGTAATCGGCGAGGCCGAGGACCGGCTCGGCGTAGCGGTCGGCCACCAAGAGGGTATAGCCGTCGCGCGCGAGGCTACGTAGCAGATCGCTCGCCCGATCGACGCCGATGGCGGGCATCAGATCGTCGATCAAGAGCAATCGCGGCAGGCCGAGCAGGGCGCGACCGAGATCGACCAGGCGCAACAGCTCGGGCTCGAGATCGTCGACGCGTTGGTCGAGGCAGCCCTCCAGTTCCGGCAGATAGTCTGCCAACCGCTCGAATGCCGCAGCCTCCAGGCGAACCGAGGCCGCGGCCAGCACCAGATACTCGCGCACCGCGAGGCCCGGGAACACCGGCGGTGTCTGGAAGGCGCAGCGCAGGCCGAGCTGCTGGCGGGCGAGAGGACCGAGCGGCATCAGCTCGTGGCCGGCGAGTCGCAGCTCGCCGGCGCGCGCCGGGCGAAGGCCGAGCAGCAGCTCGAATAGCACCGACTTGCCGGCCTGGGCGCCGCCGACGAGCGCCACGAGGCTGCCTTCGGCGACGTCGAGCGAGAGGTCGCGGATCAACCAGTCGCCATCGGCGACGGCCTCGAGTCCGCGGGCTTGCAGGAGTCCCGGCATCAGAGGGTGGAGCCCGTCAGCAGCCGATAGACGTGGGCGGCCGAACCGATGGCGGCCGGTGTCGCGTCGGCGATCAGCCGGCCCCGATCGAGCACCAGGCAGCGATCGGCGAGCCGGCCCAGGGTCGCCAGATCGTCCTCGATGACCACCATGGTGAGCGCTGCCTTGCGCAGCCGGGCGAGCAACTCGGCGAAGCGGGTGCGGTCGGCGGGCCCGAGCCCGGCGAGTGGTTGCTCGAGCAACAGGAGCCGTGGCCGTTGGGCGAGGCAGCGGGCGAGCTCGGCGAGCCGTGCGTCGAGACCGCCCAGGCTCGGCACCGGCCGCTCGGCGAGGCCGTCGATGTCGAGAAACTCGAGGATGGCGGCGATGTCCTCGGCATCGCTCAGGGTTGGCGCGGCGCCGATGCCCAGGGTGAGCCGCCAGCCCGGCCTCGCGACCATGACCCGGGCCGCGATGAGCATCTCGCGGACGCTGCCGGCCGTGAGCAGACGCTGGCGGCGCATGGCGAGGATGCCGAGGCGGACCCGCGCCGTCGGCCCCAGCCGATCGATGCGCAACCCGCCGAAGCGCAGCGAGCCAGCCGTCGGCAAGGTGTGGCCGGTGACGAGATCGCGCAGCCCAGAGCGTCCGCCGAAAGCCCCTTCGGCCTCGCCGTCGAGCCCGATCACGCCGGTGATCGAGGCGGTATCGAAGCCACAGGTGAGGCGGTCGATAGCTTTGCCGCGGCGGCTTTCGAGGGTCACCTCGACCAGCTCCAAGAGCGGCCGCAGCGGCTGGTCGAGGACCAGATCGCTCATCGGTCGGCCCGTTGTCTCTGGGCCGGTTGTTCCTGGGCTCGTCACTTCTGTCCCGGTCATCTCGGGGCCGAGCGCGGCTGGGGCAGGCTGCCGGTGAAGGCGGTGCTCGGCGGTTGCCAGGCGGGTGACCCGTCGGGGCGAACGATCAGCTGCAGAATCAGCGCGGCGAGTGCGGCGGCAAGCGTCAGATCGACGAAATGGGGGGCGAGGAGGACGGTGAACTTGGGCAGGAGGATGAGCGGCAAGGCAGCGAGCAAGGCCCCGCCGATGCGCACCCCGCCGAGCCGGCCGACGGCGAAAAGGGCCAGCGATAGCGCCACCCAGTCGTTCGCATCGCTGCTGATGAGCGGGGCCGGCCCGACTGCCAGGATGCCGCCGCCGAGCGTGGCCGTTGCGGCTGCCAGCAGTAGCGCCGTCGCGCGAAAGGCGGCGAGATCGAGGCCGAGGCCGTCGGCCGGCAGCCGGGCCAGGACAGCCGCCTCGTGCAACCGGGCCATGGTGGCGCCCGCGAACCGCGCTGTGGCCGAAAGGAGCAGGGTCGAGGCGAGGAGGGGCAGCAGCAGAAAGGCGTCGATGCCGAGGCCAGCGAGCTCGAGGTCGGGCTCGGTCGTGACCGAGGGCAAGCTCGCGAGACCGAGGAGGAGGGCGAGCAACAGGGCGGTCGCAACGACGCCGGCCTGGCCGCGGATCGCGAGCCAGACCAGCCCGCCCAGGATCAGGCCCAAAAGCGGTGTGGTGGCCAGGGCAGCGGCGGTCGGCCAGCCGAGATCCACGGTCAAGATCGGCATCAGGCTGGCGCCCATGGCGGCGAACCCACCCAGACAAACGAGCGGCAGCCGCGCGATGCCGATGCCGATCAGGGCGGCGACGGTGAGCAGTGCCAGCCCGCCCGAAAAGCCGGCAAACGGCAGAAAGGCCGGATGGCCGATAGCGGCCAAAAGGATCGGCAGGAGCAGGAACGGGGCGAGTGCCGTCAAGAGCGGGGCCATGCGCATCAGCCGCGATCGCGCTCAGTCGATACCGGAGCGCACGAGGCGCGGTGCCACGAGCTTGGCTGCGAGAAGTGCTGCTGCGGCGATGACGAAGACATGGACGGGCGGTCCGAGCAGGAGTTCGCCCGTGGCGACCAGCGCCCCGGTGAGCCAGGCGAGGAGTACCGTCAGCGTGGCTCGGCCCTTCGGTCGGCCGACCCGCCCGAGGACCAGCAGTGCCAGGCACGCGAGTGGCAGCCAGTCGGTGGTCGCCGGCACCGGGGCGAGGTTTCCGGCGAGTCCGGCGAGGAGCAGGCCCAAGAGAGTCGGCAGCACGAGGCCGACCGGCACGCCGACCGCGACGAGGCCCGCGGCATTGGCCGCCATCGCCCGCCAGGTGCGCCCGAGCCGGCTCGTTTCGTGGAGCAACAGGGCGAGGAACAGCAGGACCAGGGCGCCGAGCCAGCCGAGGGTGACGAGCCAGGCATGGGCGCCGGCGGCGATCAGCCGATCGGGGGCGAGGCCGAGTGCCGCCGTGACGGCGTTGGTCGCCAGTGCCATACCGACGGCGGCGGCAACGGCAGCGGCGATCAGCGTGAGTGGCTCCAGGGTCACCCGGCGGGTGGTAGCCCAAGCGGCAGCGGCCGCGTGCAGGAGGCAGGCAGCCTCCAGGACCAGTGCGTAAACCAGGGCCAGGGTGAAAGCGTGAGACATCGAGGCGATCGGCGCATCATGGGTTGGCGGGCGGTGGCGCCAGAAATCGACTGGCGCATCCCGGGCTGGTTGCGGGCGAAACAGACCCTCGGCCGACGGCTCACCGGACTAGTCTTACTGCTCGGCACAGGCGCGCTCGCCATGGGCTGCGCTGCCGGTACGGCCATACCGGGTCAGTCGCCATCTGTCACGATCTCACGCCTCTCGGCTGAACCGATCGGACTACGTACAGCACCCGGGGTAGAGCTACTGGCGGCTTATGCGCTTTCCGGCAGTGACCCCCGCTTCGGCGGCTTTTCGGCGATCGAGACGGATGGTCGCACTCTCTGGCTGCTCAGCGACCGGGCGACGCTCTGGCGGGCCGCGCTCGACCTCGACGGCACGACTGGCGCCCTGATGGCCTTGGACTGGCAGGTCGGTGAGGTCGTCGGCGATGCTCTCGACCGCCGCCCGCTCGACAGCGAGGCCTTGGCTCTGGCCCAGGACGGCACGCTGTTTGCCGCCTTCGAGCACGACCAGTCGCTACGCCGACTGGAGCGCCTGCCGGCGGGCGAATGGTCGACCGAGCGGCTGCATCCGGGCCGGCTGATCGAGGGTGCGCCGCGCAACCGGGGGCTCGAAGCGCTGGCGCGTCTGGCGGACGGCTCGTTGGTCGCACTTTCCGAGGGGGCTCGGCTGGCCCCGAACGTGGCCGAGGGCGCACGGCTGACGAGGGGAGCCGTGACACCCTTCGGCTACGCCATCTCACCCGGCTTCGATCCCGTTGGGGCCGCGACCAAGGACGGGCACCTCTATGTCCTGGAGCGCAGCCTGAGCGTGTTGGGCGGCTGGCAGAGCCGGCTGACCCGCAGCGCCGTTCCGGCTTCGGGTGAGTGGGGCACGCTCGAGGCCGAGGAGCTGATCCGGATCGACGCCGGTCCTCTGGCCGAGAACTACGAAGGGGTCGCGATTCTCGAGCATGGCGTCGAGGCCGCCTCCATCCTCTTGATCGCCGACGACAATCAGTCCGCCTTGCAGCGGACGCTGCTCCTGGTCTTCAGTTATGCCGGCTGACGGTCGGCGCCGCCGGCACTCACATCGCGCGCGCCCATCAGCAGGCGGAACGGCAGGAGCATGGCCAGAGCCACGGCGAACTTGACGCCGAGATCACCGATCGCCCAGCCGACCCAGGGCAGGCCGGTCATCGCGAAGGCGAGGGTGAAGAAGAGGGCAGTATCCACGGTCGAACCGATGCCCGAGGAGACCAGGGGTGCCCGCCACCAGGTGCCCTGCCGGAGACGGTTGAAGACGAAGACGTCGAGCAATTGGGCGATCAGGAAGGCGGTCCCGGACGCGATGGCGATCCTGGGCGTGGCGAGCACGGCCGAGCAGAGGACGGCGAGCGCGAAGCCGGCATAGACCACCCGTCTCGCAGCGGTGGGACCGAGCCGGCGATTGGCGAGGTCGGTGACCAGAAACGCGATCGGGTAGGTGAAGGCACCCCAGGTCAGCCAGTCGTTGACCGGATATTGAACGAGGATGTTCGAGGCGACGACGATCACCGTCATCGCCGCGATTGCGGCTGCGAGCGTGGCTATCGGCATGGTCGAGCCGGCGGCTTCGAAACGCCTCAAGCGGTGGCCTTGGTCGCCTCGAGCAGGCGGCGGACCCGGACGAGCTCGCTCGGCAGGGTAGCTTCGCTGCTGCTCAACAAAAATCCGTCGAGGCCACCGCGCTTTTCGATGGTTCTGAGCGTGTTCGCCGCGATCTTGAGCCGAACGCTGCGGCCCAGGGCCTCACTGTAGAGCCGTCGGCTCTGGATGTTCGGCAAAAAGCGCCGCCGCGTCTTGTTGTTGGCGTGGCTGACATTGTTGCCGGCCTGCACGCCCTTGCCCGTCAGACTGCAACGTCTGGCCATGACCCGTCCTCACATGTCGGGAGGTTAACAAAAAAAGAGCGCCCGAACCCGGCCGCTTTGCTGACGTCTGGTAGCCCCGGCGATGCTCGTTCGTCAAGCGCCATGTCGCCCGGGGCCCGGATCGCGGCCGGGGTCTGGTAGCGTTAACGGAATCTTCACCGACTTCAGGCATGGTCCGCTTCATGATGTAGCCAGACGACGAGGAGCGGGCTGATGTCGAGTGTCGGGGTGGACGCAGGATGAGGGCCGTGATGCGAGCCTTGCTGATGCTGCTGCTTTTGGTCGCCGTCGCTGCGCCGGCCGCGGCGACTAGCGGTGTCGGGCGCGCCTTGCAAGCGCTCGAGCGGGATATCGTGGCGGTCACGGCACATGCGGCGGCCTTGCGCGAGCGCTTCGCGGCGGATGTCGAGACCGGCAAGGGGGCCGAGATCGCCGGGATCGCCGATGGCGGTGTCGACTCGTCGCTCACCGCCCTGCGCCTCGCCGCCCGCGCGGTCGACCGCAGGCTCGAGCGGCTGCGCCTGGCCACGGCAGGCGAGCTCACGCCCGACCGGGCAGAGGTCATGCTGGCCCTGCGCTCGTCGCTGGCGAGCCTGCTCTGGACGATCGAGGTCATTCCCTCGACGCCAGAGCCCGACGCCGCGACCAAGGCCAAGCGCGAGCGCCAGCTCGCTCAGCTCGACGAAGCCCTGGCCGAGCTCGACCTGGCGACGGCGGCGATGGCGAGCTTCGACTGGGCGGAGCATTGAGCCTGCATCGGCACCGATCGATCGTGGATCTGGGCTGAACGACACGGCAAGCGCTCCTGCTGCGACATCGGCGGGTTGGTCGCGTGGTGTGGTCTCTGGTAGACCAAAGCTCGACGTGCCGTGGGCGCGCGTTTTGATGCCACGCTTCGAGAAGAGCCGATGCCGCCGACTGACGACCGCCGTCCGGCCGCCGAGACCGAGGCAGCCGCCGACCGGGCCCCGACCGCTGTCGGCGGGGCCGACCATGCCGCTGACGGTGGTGACAGCGGTCAGGGGGGCGACAGGGGCGAGCGAACCGACTGGGCCGCAATCGCCGTCGATGACGTCATGGCAGAGCTCGAGACCTCGAAAAGCGGGCTCGATGCCGACACGGCCGCTGGGCGGCTGAAGGAATATGGCCCCAACCGGTTGGCCGCGACCGTCAAGCGCGGGCCGTTGAAGCGGTTCTTGGCCCAATTCGACAATCTCTTGATCTACGTGCTCCTCGGCGCCGCCGGCCTTGCCGTGCTCATCGGCCACGCCATCGACGCGCTGGTGATTCTCGCCGTCGTGATGGTCAACACCGCAATCGGCTTTTTCCAGGAAGGCAAGGCCGAGGACGCGCTCGAGGCGATTCGCGGGATGATCGATCCCGAGGCCACGCTGCGCCGGGCCGGCGAAAAGACCAAGGTGCCGGCCGACGAGGTGGTGCCGGGCGACATCGTCCTGATCGAGTCCGGCGACCGGGTGCCGGCCGACCTCCGGCTGATCCGGGCGAAGAACCTGAAGCTCGACGAGGCGGCGCTGACCGGCGAATCGGTGCCGGTCGACAAGCACATCGAGGCGATCGAGCCCGGGGCCGAGCTCGGGGATCGCAGCTCGATGGCCTTCTCCGGCACTTTCGTGGCCGCCGGCCAGGGTGTCGGGGTCGTGGTGGCGACGGCGACGAAGACCGAGCTCGGCCGGATCAGCGGCATGCTGAGCGAGGTGGTCGAGCTGAAGACGCCGCTGATCCGGCAGATGGACCAGTTCGCCCGCCAGATCACCTTCGCCGTGATGGCAGCCGCGGTCCTCGTCTTCGTAATGGCCTATCTCGTCCAGGGCTTCGCTCTGGTCGAGGCGTTCATGGCGGTGGTCGGCCTGTTCGTTGCGGCCATTCCCGAGGGACTGCCGGCGGTCATGACGGTCACGCTCGCGATCGGCGTCCAGCGCATGGCGGGCAGGAAGGCCATCATCCGCCGGCTGCCGGCGGTCGAGACCCTGGGTGCGGTCTCGGTGATCTGCTCGGACAAGACCGGCACCTTGACCCGCAACGAGATGACCGTGCGCTCGATCGCGACGGCTTCCGGGATCGTCGACGTGAGTGGCACCGGCTACGCGCCGGAGGGCGCGTTCGAGCGGGACGGCGAGACGATCGATCCAGATGAGGACCCACTCCTCGAAGCGTTGGTCGAGGTCGCCATTCTCTGCAACGACGCCGAGATCCGCGAGAAGGACGGCAATTGGCAGGCGGCGGGCGATCCGATGGAGGCGGCGCTCACGGCGCTGGCGATGAAGGCTGGCCACGATCCGGCCGAGCGCCGCCGGCGGCAGGAACGGCTCGACGAGATCCCCTTCGACTCGGCGCACAAGTTCATGGCGACGCTGAATGTTCGGGACGGCGGAGCCGAGGCCGAGGGCCACGCGATCCTGGTCAAAGGCGCCCCGGAGCGGCTGATCGAGCTGGCGGGCGAGGTCTCGGGTGCCGACGGCCCCGAGGCGATCGACCGCGACGCCTGGCTGGAGCGGGTGAGCGACCTCGCCGCGCGCGGCGAGCGGGTACTGGGCTTCGCGATGAAGCGGGTGGGCGCCGATCACGGCAGCCTGGAGCACGGCCATCTCGAGGAGGGGCTGGTGCTGCTCGGCCTCATGGGCTTCATCGACCCGCCGCGCGACGAGGCGATCGAGGCGGTGGAAGCCTGCAAGGCCGCCGGTATCCGGGTCGTCATGATCACCGGCGATCATGGGCTGACCGCCAAGGCCATCGCCAAGCAGCTCGGTCTCGCGGACGACCCGCATGTGCTGACCGGCCGCGAACTCGAGGAGATGAATGACGCGGAACTGAAGAAGGCCGCCCTGGAGACACAGGTCTTCGCCCGGACCACGCCCGAGCACAAATTGCGGCTGGTCGAGGCGCTGCAATCCGACGGGCTGACGGTGGCGATGACCGGCGACGGGGTCAACGACGCGCCGGCCCTCAAGCGCGCCGATGTCGGCGTGGCGATGGGCAAGAAGGGGACGGAGGCCGCCAAGGAGGCCTCCGAGATGGTGCTCGCCGACGACAATTTCGCCTCGATCGTGGCGGCGGTGCGCGAAGGGCGGACGGTCTACGACAATCTGAAGAAGACCATCCTCTTTCTCCTGCCGATCAACGGCGGTGAATCGATGACCATCGTGTTCGCCATCCTGGCCGGGCTCGAACTGCCGATCACGCCGGTGCAGATCCTCTGGGTCAACATGGTGAGCTCCGTGGCCCTGGCCATGGTCCTCGCCTTCGAGCCGACCGAACCCGGTACGATGCGCCAAAAGCCGCGGCCGTCGGGCGAGCCGATTCTCAGGGGCGATGTCATCTGGCGGATCGTCTTCATCTCCGTCCTCTTTCTGATCGGCGCCTTCGGCATGTTCACCTGGGCGATCGATCGCGGCCTCTCGGTCGAGCTGGCGCGAACCATGGTGGTCAACACCATCGTCGTGATGGAGATCTTCTACCTCTTCAGCGTGCGCTATACTTACGGTGCCTCGTTGACGTTCAAGGGCTTGTTCGGCACACCGGCGGTACTCGCCGGTATTTCGGCCGTCGTCCTCTTGCAGTTGACCTTCACCTACGCGCCCTTCATGGCGATCCCGTTCGACACCGCCCCGGTCGCCTTCGCCGATGGTCTGGTGATCGTCGCGATCGGCGCCTTGCTGTTCGCCGTGGTGGAGGTCGAAAAACGTGTACGGCTCGGCTGGCGCAATCGCTGATCCGAGCGTAGAGCCTCACCAACACGACAACCCGAAAAGGAACCGCTTCGATGTTGCACGTCGATATTCCGACATTGCCCGAAATCAAGCACTTGACGCAGGCGCGCGGCGGCATCTGCGTCTCGTTCTATTTGCCGACCAGCACGCTCGGTCAGGCGGCCGACCACGACCGGCTGACCTTGAAGAATCTCGGCCTCGAAGCGACCCGGCAGCTCGAGGAAGCCGGTGCCGACAAGCGGCAGATTTGGCCGATCAGCGAGCAGCTCGAGGACCTGCTCGAAGACGACGCTTTCTGGCAGCTCCAGGCGCGGAGCCTCGCGGTTTTCGTCACGCCCGAGAGCGTGCGCACCTTTCGCCTGCCCAACCAGCTCGAGGAAACCGTCCAGGTCGCCGACCGCTTCCACCTCAAGCCGCTGCTGCGCGCGATAACCTTTCCGCACGAGGCGATCGTGCTGGCGCTATCGGTCGGCCATGTTCGCGCCGTCGAAGTGTTCGCCGAGTTGCCACCGCACGAGGTGCGGGTTCCGGGCATGCCCAAGGATGCGATGGACGCGGTCGGCAAGGCCACTGTCGGTCATCGCTCGCCCAGCGGCCGTATCCAGGGTTCGGAAGGTGAGAAGGTGCGGCTGCGCCAATATGCACGGGCCGTCGACCATGCACTGCGCGGCCTCCTCGCCGGCCGCGAGACGCCGATGATTTTGGCCTCCACGGGCCCGGTCGATCAAATTTTCCGGTCGGTCAACACCTATCCGCATTTGGTCGCCCAACAGGTGGTGACCAGCCCGGACCATCTGAGCGATCAGGAACTCGCCGAGGCGGCGCGCCCCCTGCTCGACGAGATTTACGCCGACCAGATGCGGGGCATGATGGACCTGTTCGAGACCAGAAAGGGCCAGGGCCGGGCCACCACCGACATCGCCCAGGCCGCCCGGGCCGCCACCTACGGCGCCATCGAATCGCTCATGATCGACATCGACGAGGTGATCCCGGGCTGGGTCGACGAGACCGACGGCAGCATCCGCTTCGCCGATCACGGTGATGCCACGAGCTACGGCATCGTCGATGAAATCGCCGCCCGGGCGATGGCGCACGGTGCCAAGGTGCTCGGTGTGCGCAAGGCCGATCTGCCGGACGGGGCGCATCTGGCGGCCATCCTGCGCTACGCGATCTGAGCCGCGTGCCGGGCGGCCGGCCGCGCGTCTCCTCGATGCACCGCCGACGCGCCGGCCGAGGGGCGGAACAGGCGGACTGAAACCCTCTTGCGCGGCGCGCCGGCGCCCGGCACACCTCTTTTCGACGGTGTCCATCGAGGACCGAAGAGGGAAGCCGGTGAGGGCTTTTGCCGCGAGGCGAGGCCCCTAGTCCGGCGCTGCCCCCGCAACTGTAGGCGGTGAGCCGCGATCCAACCATGCCACTGGGGCCCCTAGCCCCCGGGAAGGCGGATCAAGGCTTCGACCCGCGAGCCAGGAGACCTGCCGTCGCCCGTTCCACCCGTTTTGCCGGTCGGGGTGCGCCGGTGGAGGTCGACGATGCGTCTCGTTTGCTGCTTCTTCCATCGATTGTTGCTCGACCGCCCATGGCTGCCCTTTGGCTGGCCCGGTGGTCGCCATGTCGGCTGAGCCGGTAGCGCCGCAGCTGGCCTCGCCATGCGTCGGCACCTGCCGGCTCGATCCGGCGACGGGCTGGTGTATCGGCTGTGGGCGCGACGCGGGCGAGCTGCTCCGTTGGCGGGACTTGGCGGCTGCCCAGCGGGCGGAAGTCTGGGCCGAATTGCCGGGACGCCTGCGCCAGCTCGGCCAGGACTGCCGGCTCTTGCCCTGGCTGCCGGAGGATGCCCTCGCGGGCATCGCCATGCTCGCCAAGGCCCCCGGTGCCGTGTTGGTCATGGGCGTGGAGGGGGCCGTCGGCGAGTTTACGGCGACAGCCGGCGGCAACGTGCTCACCCGGCAATTCGGCGATGTGCTGGAGCTGCACACCGCCGGCGGGCGGGCGCGGCTGGTCGCCCATCCGGGGTTGCGGGTGTTCGCGGGGCCCGGGCGCACGGCGCTGACGCTGCATCGCAGCCGGCTCTTGCCGATGCCGTCGCTGATCACCGAGCTCGGCGCTGATCGTGACGCGATGCGAGAGGGTGACCGGGCGCTGCCGCTGGTCGATCTCGGGCTCGGCCGGCCGGGCTTTCGCTTTACCGTGCGGCTGAGCGATCCGGCGCTGCTCGATCTCGCCCGGCGGCATTGCGGCCGGTCGCTGTTCGACGAGGCGGGCGAGCTGATCGACGCCTTGATCGCGGCCGCACCGACGCGCGTGCTGATCACGCCGCTCGGGCGGGTCGAGGTCGACGGTCCGATCGATCGGATCGACCGAGTGGGCCCGGCCACCCACCTTCTCCCGGAGCAGCGGAGCAGCGATCGGCCGTTGCGCAGCGGCCCGGCACTGCCCGAGGCCTATGCGCCGCTCGCCCTGGTGCTGGTGCCCGAGGCGGCGCGCCTGCCGCAGGGCGATCGCGTGGCGGTTTTCTGAAGACGAACGGCGCTGTCGTCGGCGGGCTTGTGCCGCCGACGCATGGCCTTATGGTCCGATTGCTCAGGAGGACCGATGCCGGCACCGATCGATTTCTACTTCGATTTTTCGAGCCCATACGGCTATCTGGCGAGCCGGCGGATCGGCGAGCTCGCCGCCGCGCACGGGCGCAGCGTCCGCTGGCGGCCGATGATGCTGGGGGCGGCTTTTGCCGCGACCGGCGGCAAGCCCTTGGTCGACTTGCCGCTCAAGGGTGATTACGCCCGGCACGATCTGGCCCGAACGGCGCGCTTCTGGGGCATTCCGTTTGCCCTGCCGAAGCGGTTTCCGGTACCGACACTGGCTGCGGCCAGGGCTTTCTACTGGCTCGAGGAAGCCGCACCCGCGCGTGCCGTGCCCTTCGCCGAGGCGGCGTTTTCGGCCCTTTTCGCCGAGGATCGGGACATTGCCGACCGGGCAGTGGTGGGGGCGCTGCTGGGGGCTGTGGGCGCCGATGTGGAGGCCGGATCGGTGGCGATCGATCGGCCCGAGATCAAGGAGAAGCTCAAGGCCGAGACCGCTGCCGCGATCGACCGGGGTGTGTTCGGCTCGCCGTTCATCGTCATCGACGGCGAGCCTTTCTGGGGTGCCGACCGGCTCGACCAGGTCGAGCGCTGGCTGGTGACGGGCGGGTTTTGAACATGGACGCTGCACTGGTGCGGAGCGAGCGGGCCGCCTCGGGTGTGGTCACCCTGACCATCGACCGGGCGGCGCGGCGCAATGCCTTCGACGATGCGCTGATCGCCGCCTTGCGCGCGCAGTTCGAGAGTTTGGGCCGGGATCCGGACGTCCGGGCGCTGGTGCTCACCGGTGCCGGCTCGGCCTTTTCGGCTGGCGCCGATCTCGACTGGATGCGCCGCGCGGCCAGTTTCACGGCCGCCGAGAATCTCGCCGACGCGCGCCAACTCGAAGCCATGCTGGCGGCGCTCGACACCTTTCCGCGGCCGACCATCGCGCGGGTCAACGGGGCGGCGATCGGCGGCGGCGTCGGTCTGGTGGCGGCTTGTGACATCGCGATCGCGAGCGAGCAGGCGGTCTTCGCCATGAGCGAGGTCCGGCTCGGCTTGCTGCCGGCGGTCGTTGCCCCCTTCGTCCGCCGGGCGATCGGCGAGCGGGCGTGTCGTCGGCTGTTCTTGACCGCAGAGCGGCTCGATGCGGCCGAGGCCCGGCGGCTCGGCTTGGTGCACGAGGTGGTTGCCGACGAGGCCCTGGATCAGGCGGTGGCGACGGTGCTGGAGCAGCTGCTGCAAGGTGGGCCCGAGGCGCTGACGGCCGCCAAGGCGCTGCTCGTCGATCTGCGTCACGCCTCCTTCGACGAAGCGGCCGACCGGACGGCGCGCGCGATCGCCGAGCGCCGGGCGTCGGCCGAGGGCAAGGAAGGTGTGCTGGCGTTCCTGGAAAAACGGCAGCCGGCGTGGAAGGGATAGCGCCGTCGAGCGACTACGAGAGGGTCAGACCCCTCTGAGAAGTCGTTGTCGACAGGGGCTTGGCACTAACCCGGCGACGCGCCGTCGGCCGGGGCAGGCAGACCGCCCGTCCAAGACAAGCAACTGTCGGCGACAAGCCGCTAGCGCAGCCGCGCGCGGAACGGTGAGGCCGGGTAGACGCCGAAGATTTCGATGTGATGGGCGAAGAAGCGGAGTTCGTCCATGGCGAAGCGGACCGCCTCGTCTTCCGGATGGCCGAGGATGTCGGCGTAGAACTGGGCCTGCTGGAAGGTCGGATCGATATAGCTTTCGAGCTTCAGCATGTTGACGCCATTGGTGGCGAAGCCGCCCATCGCCTTGTAGAGGGCAGCCGGGACGTTTCTCACTTTGAAGAGGAAGCTGGTGATCACGAGGCCGTCCTTGGTGCCCGGATAGCGGGGCTCGCGGGCGAGGACGAGAAAGCGGGTCGTGTTGTGCTCGGCGTCCTCGACGTCCGAGCTGAGGATGTCCAGTCCGTACGTTTCCGCCGCGAGCCGGGACGCGATCACCGCGTGCGCTTTGTCGCCCTTCAAGGCAATGTCGGCGGCGGCCCCGGCCGTGTCGGCGGCGACGACGGGTGTCAGCTTGTGCTCGCGGATGAAGTCGCGGCACTGGCCCAGCGCGTGAATGTGGCTGTGCACCCAGCGAACGGTCGCCATGCTGCTGCCGGGAACCACGAGGAGGTGGTGGTTCACCCGCAAGAACTGCTCACCCACGATGTGCAGGCCGCAATGCGGCATCAGGTGGTGGACGTCGGCGACCCGACCCGCGACCGAGTTGTCGACCGGGATCATCGCATAGCGGGCCTCGCCATCGCGTACGGCGGCGAAGGCGGTCTCGAAGGTCTCGCAGGCGTAGGGCTCGAAATCCGGGAAGGCTTGGCGGCAGGCCAGGTGCGAATAGGCGCCGGGACGGCCCTGAAAGGCGATCCGCTGCTGCGGGTCGCCGAGCGGCGCGCCAGCGCTCGCGGTGTCGGGGGTAACGGTGTCGTCGGTCTTTGCTTCAGCCATGGCCGAGGATCTTTCGTGCCTTGTCGAGATCGGCCGGGGTGTCGACCCCGAAGGGAACGGCTTTTACGAGCTTTACACCGATCCGCATACCGTTCTCGAGGGCGCGGAGCTGTTCCAGCCTTTCGCGCTGCTCCAGGGGGCTCGGCTCCAGCGCGGCGAAACGGTCGATAGCGGCCCGGGTGAAGGCGTAGATGCCGATATGGTGGAAGACCGGGCCATCGCCCCAGGGAGCGGGGGCGCGGGTGAAGTAGAGGGCTCGGCCCAGATCTTCGGTCACGAAGGAGATCACCGCCTTGACGGTGTTGGGATCGACCCGCTCCTCGGGATCGTCCGTGGCGTTGGCGAGCGTGCCGATGTCGGCGCCCAGCCGGTCGAGGGGCTCGAGCACCGCCGTCAGGCACTCGGGATCGATGGTCGGCATGTCGCCCTGCAGGTTGATCACCCGTTCCACCCGCTGGTCGGGATCGAGGGTCTGCAGGGCCGCGTGGATGCGATCGGTGCCGGAAGGGAGAGCCGGGTCGGTGAGGACGGCGGCACCGCCCGCGGCCTCGACCGCCTCCTTGATCGCCGGCTCGGCGCAGGCGACGACCACGCGTCCGACGGCCGCCTCCATCGCGCGGCGCCAGACATGGACGATCATCGGCACGTCGCCGATCAACGCCAAGGGCTTGTTCGGCAGCCGGGTCGAGGGCAACCGGGCCGGGATCAGCACCAGATTGCGCGACGAATTGCCGCCAAGGTTCTCGAGCGAAACCATCTGACGTCACCTCTGGGTAAACTCAGGACCTGACAGCGACACGGTGGCGGCTTGACGGTCGATGGCCGCCTCCGCTACCGACCCTTGCTATTGTGCGCACTCGGGTTTCACCGCGCGCCGCGCTCGACCGTCTTCGGCAGACTGAGGAACAGGCAGTCCTATGGCATCATCCCTCGAACTCAACAAGTTGCTCGCAGGCGTGCTCACCGCCGGCATCATCGGCGTCGGCGCTGCCGTGTTTTCCGGGCTGCTCTATAGTCCGAGGTCGCTCGAGGAGCACGCCTTCAGCGTGGTCGTCTCCGATGATGCCGCGGACGTCGCCGATGCCGAGGCCGTGGAGGAACCCTCGATCGAGATGTTGCTCGCCAGTGCCGACCCGAGCGCCGGTCAAACCATCACCCGGCAGTGCACGGCCTGCCACGTCTTCGACGAAGGTGGCGAAAACCGGGTCGGCCCGGTCCTCTGGGACGTCGTCGGTCGTGACGTCGCGAGCGTCTCGGGCTTCAGCTATTCTGCGGCCTTGCAGGAGATCGAGGGCGAGTGGACCTTCGCGGCGCTCGACGGCTTTCTCGCCAATCCGCGCGGCTGGGCCCCCGGCACCTCGATGAGCTATGCCGGGCTGCGGAGCGCCGAGGACCGCGCCAACCTGATCGCCTATCTGCGCGAGCAGTCGAACGATCCGGTGTCGCTGCCCGAGCCCGACGCCGAGACAGCCGAGGCGGCGCCGGTGGAGGAAGCCGATGCGGCGCCGGTGGAGGAAGCGGTGGCGGACGAGCCTGCCGAGGCGGAGGCGGTAGAGGAGGATGTCGCGGCTGCCGAGGCGCCGGCCGAAGCCGAAACCGTCGTCGAGGAAACGGCAGAGGCTGTCGAAACGGCGGTGAGCGAGGCGACGGAAACGGTGGTCGAGGAAGCCGAAGAAGTGGCGGCGGCTGCCGGGGAAGTGGTCGAGGAGGTCGCCGAGACCGCCGAGACCGCGGCGGGCGAGGTCGCAGCCACGGCGACCGAGATGGTCGAGGCGGCGGAGGAGACGGTGGCCGAGGTCGCCGAGGAGACCGCCGATGTCGCGACCGATGTCGTCGACGAGACCGAGGAAGCGGCCGAAGAGGTTGCGGCGGAAGCGACCAATGGTGCGGAAACGAGCGCGATGGTCGCCATGGTTGCCGCTGCCGACCCGGCCAATGGCGAGCGCAACTTCCGCCAGTGTGCTGCCTGCCACACGCCCGACGAGGGCGGCGGCAACCGCGTCGGCCCCAATCTCTGGGGGGTGTTCGGCGCGGATGTCGGCAGCAAGGACGGGTTCAACTATTCCGACGCGCTCACCTCGATCGACGGCATCTGGACGGTCGATAAGCTGAATGCCTATCTCGAAAATCCGCGCGGCTTCGCCCCCGGCAACCGCATGGCCTTTGCCGGCCTTCGCGGCGAAGAGGACCGGGCGGCGATGATCGCCTATTTGCGCAGCTTGAGCGAGGACCCGAAGCCGGTCGATATCCAGTAGGGCAAAAGATCTCGGCCGCTCAATCGATTGGCGAAATTTAATCGACCGGCGGCAGGCTGCCGCCTACCCTTCGGTTGCATCTGAGGCGGGTGTCGCTACATCGTCGAGACGGATGGCGACATCCGCAACAGCTTTGCTGACGAAGCGGAAGGGGCAGGGATGATCCGATCGACGGTGTTGGCGCGACTGGGGCTCGCAGCGGCGGTGATGGTCGCGATCGGTGGCGCTTCGGTCGCCGCCGATGTCGAGCCGGCGCACGGCATCGCGATGCACGGCGACGTCAAATATCCGCCGGACTTCACCCATTTCGAGTATGTCGATCCGGATGCGCCCAAGGGCGGTAGCATCACCTATTCGGCGATCGGCAGCTTCGACAGCCTGAATCCGTTCATTCTACGCGGGCAGGCGGCGGCGGGCCTGGGCGTGCTTTTCGAGACGCTGACCCAACGCTCCAACGACGAGGCCTTCACCGAATACGGCCTTCTGGCCGAGACGATCGAGATGCCCGAGGACCGTTCCTGGGTCGCCTTCACGCTCCGCCCCGAGGCGCGCTGGAACGACGGTGAGCCAGTGACCGTCGCGGACGTGATCTGGAGCCTGGAGACGATCAAGGCCAAGGGGCATCCCTTCTATCGTGCCTATTACGCCAATGTCGTGAGCGCCAGGGAAGAGGGCGAGCGGCGGGTGGTCTTCGAGTTCGACGGGGCGATCAATCGCGAACTCCCCTTGATCGTCGGGCAGATGCCGATCCTGCCCAAGCACTATTGGGAAACCCGTGATTTCGAGGCCTCGACGCTCGAGCCGCCCTTGGGCAGCGGGCCCTATCGGGTCGCCAGGGTCGATCCGGGCCGGTCGATCACCTACGAGCGCGTGCCCGACTACTGGGGTGCCGAGGTTCCGGTGAGCAAGGGTCGGTTCAACTACGACCAGATTCGCTACGAGTATTTCCGGGATTCCAACGTCGCGCTCGAGGCCTTCAAAGCCGGACAGTACGATTTCCGCGTCGAGAACACGGCCCGGCTCTGGGCCACGGCCTATACCGGCCCCGGTGTCGATGCCGGGCTGATCGTGCGCGAGGAGATCCGCGACGAGAGCGGGACGGGCATGCAGGGCTATGTCTTCAACACGCGGCGCGCCATGTTCGAGGATCCCAGGGTGCGCCAGGCACTGGCTTATGCGTTTGATTTCGAGTGGTCGAACAGCACGCTCTTTTTCGATCAATACGTGCGCAGCGAGAGCTATTTCTCCAATACCGAACTGGCCGCGACCGAGCTGCCGGACGAGCGTGAGCTCGCGATCCTCGAGCCGTTTCGCGACCAGTTGCCGGAGGCCGTCTTCACCACGGTCTACGAGCCGCCCACGACCGACGGGTCGGGTGAGCTTCGGGGCAATCTCCGCACCGCCTTCGAGATGCTGCAAGAGGCCGGCTGGGAGGTCGACCGGGCGACCCGCAAGCTGATCGATACCGAGACCGGCCAGCCGATGCGTTTCGAGATCCTCTTGATCAACCCGGCTTTCGAGCGGATCACCGGGCCTTTCCTGCGGAACCTGGAACGGCTCGGCATCGATGCCACGATGCGCACGGTCGATACGGCGCAGTACCAGAACCGGGTCGACGCCTTCGATTTCGACATGATCGTCGGGGTCTGGGGGCAGTCGCTCTCGCCGGGTAACGAACAGCGCGATTTCTGGTCCTGCGAGGCCGCCGAGACGCCGGGTAGCCGCAACTTTGCCGGGATCTGCGATCCGGTGGTCGATGCCCTGATCGAGCGCGTCATCCAGGCCGAGAGCCGCCAAGGGCTCGTTGCCGCCACGCGCGCCCTCGATCGGGCGCTCTTGTTCGGCCACTACGTGATCCCGCACTGGCACTCGCCGGTGACCCGAGTCGCCTATTGGGACAAATTCGACCGGGCGGAAATTGACCCGCGCTACGGTCTCGATCTCAATGCCTGGTGGGTCGATCCGGGCAAGGCCGACCAGGTGGCCCGCCGGCAGCGCGATCTCGATCTCGACGACGTCGTGACCGAATAGGGCGGCTTTTGTCCATGGCCGCTCAGAGCCTGTCCGAGAAGTTTACGAGGCCTTTCATGAGCTTGCCAGTGAGCAAATGCGAGGAGTTGATCGGCCGTCGATGCAGCGCATCGTCGGTCGATCAAGGACGAAGCAGGTGCCGCTGCCAAGCTCACCCTCTGGGTCGTCTTGCGATCGGCTCCGGCTTTGTTGCCGAGCTTGCCCGATGCCCCGGCATCGGGCCGCGCTCGGCTCCGCGCCGGCGGTCGATCGCAGGCCGATGAAATGCCTCGTAAACTTCTCGGGCGGGCTCTGGCTCAAGGCCAGGCGGCGACGCCGAAGAGCCACGGGTGGGCGACGAGCAGGACGACGAAGAGGCCGATGGCCAGGGCCACTCGCGGCCAGCCGATCTCCGCCCAGACGAAGTGCTGGCGGCCCTCCAGGATGGCGGCGAAGGGCAAGAAGGAGGTGCGCTGGACGAAGATGCCCCAGCCCGGCCGGTTTTGCCGGTTCAGCCGGTGGTCGAGGGCGGCCGCACCGCCGAAGGCCAGGACGGCGAAGGCGCCGAAGAAGACGGCCGAGGCGAGGTCCGGATTGGCGAGCAGGTGGGTGACGGCCCAGAGGCCGATGCCCCACATCATCGGGTGGCGGGTCACCCGGAGCATGCCGCGGGCCGGCTCGGGCGCGTCCTGGTCGGGCTGCTGCCCGATCGCCGTCGGATTGGGCTGGCTCAGGGCCGTCACTAAAAAGAGGCTGGCGAACGGCATGACGAGAATCGCCACCACATCGAAGAAGGTGCTGCCATACCAGAGTGGGACGAAGGGCGATGCCCGATAGGCCATGACGAGCCAGATGATCGCGGCAATGGAAACGAGCGAGAAGAGCAACCGGTACCAGGTCTCGCCGACCCGCTCGATCACCTCCGTCCGCAGCGGGGTCGTGCCGATGCCGATATGGGTCCCGACAAAGAAGAGGGCGGCGACGAAGAGATCGGTCATGCGAGACTCACGCGCCCTCGACTGCGCATCGGTTCGGCCATCCAAGGCCGTGCCCATTGCGTATCGATTGCTGACGACAGAACTTCGACACCGGCTGCACCGTTTCGCTGGACGATGACCGACTGGCTATCACGGTAGCGGCTCGAGGGAAACCTATGCGCCTATGTCAAATGATCGGCGGCTCGAAAGCGGCTCTCGTCGGCAAGGGGAGCCGCGCCGTCCTCTTCCTCGCCACGGCGGCACTCGTCACCATCGGCACGGCCTCACTCGCCGAGGACGAGGACAAGGCGGCAGCCGCGCCACCGAGCGGCGATGCCTTCGCGTTCGCCTTCACCGCCATCGAGGGACACGATCTGCCGCTGGAGCAGTTTCGCGGCCGGCCGATGCTGGTGGTCAACACCGCCTCTTTTTGCGGCTTCACCCACCAATATGCCGAATTGCAGGCCTTGTGGGAGACCTACCGCGACCGCGGGCTGGTGGTCCTCGGGGTGCCGTCGGACGACTTCAACCAGGAGCTGGACGACAACGCCGCGATCCAGGAATTCTGCGAGGTCGAGTTCGGCATCGACTTTCCGATGACCGAACGGGTCGCGGTGCGTGGGACCGAGAGCCATCCGCTCTTCGCCCATTTCAGGGACGAGCTCGGGCCGAGCGCCGGGCCGAACTGGAACTTCTTCAAGTACTTGGTCGCAGCAGACGGCCGGGTGGTGGAGAGCTGGTCCTCGCGCACCGCACCGAGTGCGGCGGCGATCATCAGCGCCATCGAACACGCGCTCGACACGGCCTCCTGACGCAAGGCGTGAGGAACGGCAGCGGGCATCGGTCAGCCGGCGGCGGCATCGGCACCTGCCAGCGCGGGCTCCAGGCAGCCTCTGATGAGCCCAGCCAGGGCCGCCGACGGGCTGGGGCGCAGGCAGGTCTCGCGCCAGACGAGGGTGAGCAGCCGGCCCGCGGCATCGCCGGCGCGCGGGCGCGCGGCGAGTCCGACATGGCCTGTATCGGCAATGGCGACGATGTCCTCGCGATCGCGGAGATCCATCGCATCCGAACGCTCGTTGCGCCGAGAGCCTCTTCTCTGGCCGGTTTCGCGACGGCGCTAGGAATGCCGCCCGAAGTGCCGCCAGGCTAGGTCGGCTCGACGGTCAGGATCATCAGCCCATAGGGCTCGAGGGTGTGGGCCTTGTCAGGATCGAAGACGGCATCGTTCCAGAGGTCGTGGCTGCGGCGCGGCCCCAGTCGTTCGGCTTCGATATCGACCCAGTGCTCGCTCAGATTGGCGACGATGGTGAGCGTTTGGCCCTGGGCTCGTCGCTCGAAGGCCAGCGTATAGCGGGGATCGAGGGCGATGGGGTGGATCGTGCCGACCCCGAGGGCCGGTGCCTGCTTGCGCAATGCCCCGAGCCGCCGCATGGCGGACAAGACCCGCCCTTCCGGGGTCGCCGGCTGGTCGAGCGCCCGGGCCAGCCGCTCATCCGAGAAATACGGCCGATGCACCCAGCGATTGTCCGCAGCCTCGGCCAACCGGTCCGTATAGGTCGGATCATTCGGCTGGGCGATCTCGTCGCCGAGATAGAGGAGCGGGATGCCGCCCAGCGTGTAGACCAGGGCATGCATCGAGATGATCCGCCGGACGGCATGGTCGATCAGCGACGGATCACCGTCCGCCTCGGCAGCCTCCAACCCGGCCAGCGCCGCGCACGTGCCCGAGACACGACAGTCGCCCGTTCGCGGGTTCTCCTGAAACGGCAGCCCACGGGCGAAGCTGCCGGGAAAGCGCCCGGTATAAAAGGCGTTCAAAAAGCGGCGGTGGCCGTCCGGATCGATGCCCAACGCCACCATGTCTTCGTTGGCCATGCCCCAGCCGATATCGTCGTGACAGCGGAGATAATTGACCCAGGCGGTACCGATCGGCGTCCCGTGGCGGCGGGCCAGGATGTCCCGCAGATGCCGGGTGTCACGGGTGGCGAGCGCATCCCAGAGCGAGCACATCAAGAGCGGATTGTAGGACAGCCGACACTCGTCCGGCCGGACATAGCGGACGACCTCGTCCGGATGGACGATGGCCTCGGATTTGAAGACGAGCGACGGGGCAGCGATGGCCGCCGCGGCATTCAGCGCGCGAACCACGAGATGCGCTTCGGGCAGGTTCTCGCAGGGGCTGCCGGGCTTTTTCCACAAGAAGGGCACGGCATCGAGCCGGAGCACGTCGACGCCCTGGTTGGCGAGAAACAGCATCTCGCCCAGGATGGCGCGGAGCACCGCCGGGTTGCTGTAGTTGAGGTCCCACTGGAAGGGGTAGAACGTGCTCCAGACCCACTTGCCGCCGGCCAGATCCTCACGCCAGACGAAGGCGTCGCCGCCGCGATCGGGGAAGATCTGGCGGAGGTGGCGGGCATAGGGCTCGACCGCTGCGCGATCGTCGAACATCCAGTAATAGGCCTGTTTCTCCGGGTCCCCCGCCTTGGCAGCCTCGGCCCAGGCGTGATCGTCGGCGGTGTGGTTGAGAACGAAGTCGAGGACCAGCGCCATGCCGCGCTCGTGCAGCGCGTCGGCGAATTTTGCCAGCTGGTCCATGGTGCCCAGCCGTGGCGCCACCTCGCGATAGCTCGAGACCGCATAGCCGCCGTCGTTCGGTCCGTCCGGGACACGGAAGAGCGGCATGAGGTGGAGATAGGTGACGCCCAGGCGCTCGAGATGGGGCAGGCGGTCGTAGAGGCCGATGATGCTGCCGGCGAACCGGTCGACATAGCCCATCGCACCGATTTGCTCGGCAGCCCTGATCCAGTCCGGCGGGCGGTCGCGGTCGCGCTCGGCCAGTGGCTCGGGGCGCGCGATCGCGGCCTTCAGCGCCGTCTCGGCGATGGCCTCGAGGTGCCAGGCGACATCCCAGCGATGGCCGTAGAGCGGCAGGAGGGCATCGACCAGACGCGGCAGGTTCGCCTCGAGCCTGGCCTCCAGCACCTCTCGCCTGCGGCCGGCCCGCTCCAAGAGTGGCGTCAGCCGGCAGCACAGGGTCGAAAGGGCGATCCTGGTTTCGGCCGGGGTCATGGGGCGATCGGCCCTTCGACCAGCCAGCGCACAGCGAAGGCCGGCATCGTGACGGACGGCCCCGCGAACGTCTCTCCCGACAGCATGTCCGACCAGCTACCACTTGCCTCTGCCTCGGTCTCGGCCTCGAAGTCGCGCGGTGAGGCGGTGACGTTGATGGCGGCGAGAAGCCGGCGCCCGGCCGTGCTGCGTTCGATGAGCACCAGCCCCGGATCGCCGGTGATGACGCGCTGTTCGGCGTCCGGATGGAGTGCCGGCTCGGTCGCTCGGGCGCGGAGCAGCCGGCCGATGCCCGTGAAGACGCGATGCCGTAGCGATGCTGGATCGTCGAGGGCGGCACGGACCGCGGTCACATCCAGCTTCTCCCGGTTGATCGACCGGTTGCGCCCGGTCGTCGCCAAGCCGGCATGGTCACTTCGCGAGCCCAAAAGCGAGTGGATGTAGAGTCCGGGCAGGCCCGCCATGGCGAGCAGAATGCCGTGTGCCGCGATCATCGCGGCCGCTCGGGTCGCGTCATCGGCGGCAGCCGGCACGAGCCCGTCGATATAGCTGATATTCAGCTCGTAGGGCTTGGTCGAGCCGTCCGGCAAGGCGCGCATCGAGACGGCCCCACCTCGCTCGACAATTGTCTCGGCCATGCGGGCCACGGCCTCGGGCGGCAACAGCCCCTCCAAGGGCCGCATGCCGATGCCGTCATGGGACGCCAGGAAATTGAAGAAGGTCGTGCCGGGGGGCGGTGGCTCGAGATCCTTGGCCCAGGCGGTGAGGGCCGAGGCATCGCCTGTCTGAAACGCATGCTGGACCAAGGGCGGCAGCGGGAACTGATAGACCAGGTGAGCTTCGGGTGCCGCGTCGCCGAAATAGGAAATGTTCTCGGCATGCGGCACGTTGGTCTCGGTGATGATCAGCGTGCCCGGTGCCGCCGCCTCCACCACTTCCCGCATCACCTGGACCAGCGCATGCGTCTCGGGCAAATGCATAGAGCCGGTGCCCAGCCGCTTCCACATGAAGCCGATGGCATCGAGGCGGATGAAGCGGGCGCCCTTGGCACAATAGTCGAGGAGGAGGTCGAGGATCTCCAGCAGGAGTTCGGGATTGCTGTAATCGAGATCGACCTGATCGGGACTGAAGGTGGTCCAGACATGGACTGGCCCGCTTGCCGTCTCGACCTCGGTCAGGAGCGGCAGGGCCCGGGGCCGCACGACCGCAGTGTAGTCGGCCTCGGGATCGGCGCGGATGAAGTAGCCGTCATAGGGCGCCTCGTCCGCCAAAAAGCCCATGAACCACTCGCTCTCGGCCGAGGCGTGATTGATCACCGCATCGACCATCACCTCGAAATCACCGGCCAGGGCCAGGACGTCCGACCAGTCGCCGACCGCCGGATCGACGGCGCGGTAGTCCTTGACCGAAAAGCCGTCGTCCGAGGTCCAGGGGAAGAAGGGGAGGAGGTGAACCGCGGAGACGAGATCGACGCAGCGCTCTTGGAGAAAGCCGTGCAGCGTGGCGAGCGGCGCCTCGTCCGGATGCCGCAGCGTGTCGGCATAGGTGATCAGCATGGCGTCCGCCTCATCGAGCCACGGCCGCCGTTCGACCATCGCCGGCTGCCACCGATCGACGAGAGCAGCGATCCGGGTTAGGAGAGCGGCCGCCTGGTCATGCCCGTAGACGAGCCCGAGCTGTGCCTCGATGCGGGCCTTAAGCCTTTTTTCGTTATCGTCTGCCATCAATAGTGCTCCCCGACGCGAACGCCGCACTCGAACCCGCCTTGGATACCGTCTCGTCCGTCAACCCGCCATGGAAACGCCGCGTGTCCGAACCGAGAAACGGCTCGATCCGATCATGACCCGCATGCCCGGTCGACTCTATCCTGGCAGCCCCTATCCCCTCGGCGCCACGATCGACGAAGGTGGGATCAATTTCGCGCTTTTCTCGGCTCATGCCGAGGCGGTCGAGCTCTGCCTCTTCGACCCGGCCGGAGAGCGGGAGGTGGCACGGCTGACATTGCCGGAATGGACCGACGAGGTCTGGCATGGCTATCTGCCGGGCGCGGGCGCCGGCCTCGTCTATGGCTATCGCGTGCATGGACCGCATCAGCCGACGAACGGGCATCGATTCGATCCGGCGAAACTCCTGCTCGACCCCTACACTCGGCGCCTGTGCGGCCGGTTCGATCGAGCGGCGCTCGGGCGCGACGGTGCCGCCTGCAGGATCGGTGCCGATACGGCGCCCTTTGTCGCCAAGGCCGTGGTGACAGCGGCCGACGAGGCCTATGCCGGCACCTGGAGCAGACCCAGCAACGGCCGATCCGAGACCTTGATCTACGAGGCGCATGTCAAGGGGCTGACCAAGCTGCATCCCGATATCGCCCCGGCGCTGCGGGGCACCTATGCGGCCCTCGGCGAGCCGCGGCTGATCGAGCATCTCCAGCGTCTGGGCGTTACGGCCCTCGAGCTCTTGCCGCTCCAGGCTTTCGTCGACGAGCCGCATTTGATCGACAAGGGTCTCGTCAATTACTGGGGCTACAACCCGATCAACTGGTTCGTGGTCGAACCACGCTACGCCCATGGTGAAGAGCCGCTCGCCGAGCTGAAGCTCGCCATCAGTGCCCTCCACGCCGCCGGCATCGAGGTGCTGTTGGATGTCGTCTACAACCACACGGGCGAAGGTGATGGCCAGGGTCCCTGTCTCGCCTATCGCGGGATCGACAACCATAGCTACTACCGCCTGGATTCGGCGACGGCCGACGGCTATGCCAACCTCACCGGCTGCGGCAACACCATCGACGCCAGCAACCCGCGCGTCCTGCAACTCATCATGGACTCTTTGCGCTACTGGGTCGAGATCGTCGGCGTCGACGGGTTCCGCTTCGATCTCGCGGCCACCCTCGGCCGCGAGCCGGCGGGCTTCGACAAGGGCGCCGGGTTCTTCGACTGCCTGAAACAGGACCCGGTGCTGTCGCGGGTCCGGCTGATCGCGGAGCCCTGGGACATCGGCCCCGAAGGCTATCGGATGGGCGGCTTCGGCCCCGGCTGGTCCGAGTGGAACGACCGCTACCGCGACGTCGTTCGAGGTTTTTGGCGCGGCGACGAGCGCATGCTGCCCGAGCTCGCGTCACGTCTCTTGGGCTCGGCCGATCTCTTCGAGCATCAGGGCCGCCGCCCCTGGTCGAGCATCAACTTCGTCGCCGCCCATGACGGCTTCACGCTGGCCGACCTCGTAGCGTTCGAGGATCGCCACAACGAGGCCAATCTGGAGAACAACGGCGACGGCCACGGGCACAACCTCTCCTGGAACAACGGCGTCGAGGGGCCGAGCGACGATCCGACCATCATTGCCGACCGCAGGCGCGACGTCCGCAACCTTCTGGCGACGCTCTTCTTCAGCCAGGGCACCGTCATGCTCGCCATGGGCGACGAGCTCGGCCGCAGCCAATCGGGCAACAACAACGCCTATTGCCAGGACAACGACCTCTCCTGGCTCGACTGGCAGGAGGCCGACAGCGAGCTTCTGACCTTCGTCGCCGAGCTCGCCGCCATCCGCCGCGCCCACCCGGCTCTCCGCCGCCAGCACTTCGTCCACGGCGACGTCGAAGCCGCGGACGGCACACCCGACGTGCAATGGCTGAACCCGGATGGTACGGCCATGACGAGCGCCGACTGGCATGACCCGAGCTGCAGGGTGGTCCTCCTGGCCCTCGCGGGCGACGCCACCAAAGAGTGCTCTTCAGACGGCAGCCCGGCGCGCGACAGTCGATTCATCATCGCCCTCAATGCCGCCTCCGTCCCCTCGCCGCTCCATCTGCCCGAGGGCAACTGGTCGATTCGCCTCGATACCAGCGGCGAAGCTGATCTCGGGCTGTTGCCGCCGCGGAGCCTGGTGTTGTTCCAGACCACCGCCGTTCCCACCTCTGACGATGAAGATCAGCCGAGTCCCGAGGAGCAGCGTCCGTGATCGCCGTCATTTTCGAGTTCTGGCCGGCAAACGAGCACAAAAGCGAGTATTTCGACCTCGCGGCCGAGCTCAGACCGATGCTGGAAGACATTGACGGCTTCGTCTCGATCGAGCGGTTCGAGAGCGTGACCACCCCCGGCAAGTTCGTCTCGCTTTCCTTCTGGCGTGACGAGGCGGCGATCGCCGCTTGGCGCCGGGTGGCCGAGCATCGCGTCGCCCAGGCCAAAGGCCGTGGCCACATCTTCACCGACTATCGGCTGCGCGTGGCCGAGATCGATCGCGACTACGGCATGCGCCACCGCGAGCAAGCGCCGACCGACAGCCGCGAACGGCACGGCTGAGAACATCGGTTCAACGTGGGAAGTCGAGCCCCATCTCGCCGTAGCGCTCGGCATCGTCCTGCCAGCGTTCGCGCACCTTGACGAAGAGGAAGAGATGGACCCGGGCCTCGAGAATATCCTCGAGCTCGAGCCGCGCGGCCTCGCCGATGGCCTTGATCTGCCGCCCGCCCTTGCCGAGGACGATGCCCTTCTGGCTCGGTCGCTGGACGTAGATCACCTGATCGATCCGGATTTCTCGACCATTCGCGGACTCGGTCCAGGCCTCGGTCTCCACGGTGGCCGAATAGGGGAGTTCCTGGTGCAGCTGGTGGAAGAGCTTCTCGCGCGTGATCTCGGCGGCGATCGCCCGATTGGAAAGATCCGAGAGCTGGTCTTCCGGAAACAGCCAGGGGCCCTCCGGCAGCCGTGCGGCTACGTCGGCCAGAAGCTCCGGACAGCCACTGCCGGTCTCGGCCGAGACCAGGAAGGTGGCGGCGAAATCGCGGGCGTCGTTGAGCTCCTTGATCATCGGCAGGAGCTTGGCAGCGGGCACGAGGTCGATCTTGTTGACGACCAGGATGGGTGGCGACTTCAGGCCGGTGAGGCCTTCGAGAACGGTGCGGCCGGCCGCATCGAGCCCGCGTTTCGCGTCGACGAGAAAGAGGCATAGGTCGGCGTCGCTGGCCGCGGCCCAGGCCGCCTGGACCATGGCCCGCTCGAGACGCTTCTTGGGCGTGAAGATGCCGGGCGTGTCGACGAACAGTACCTGCGCCTCGCCCTGCATCGAGATGCCGATGATCCGCCGCCGCGTGGTCTGCACCTTGGGCGAGACGATCGAGACTTTGGTGCCGACGAGCTGGTTCAACAGCGTCGACTTGCCGACATTGGGCGCACCCAGGATGGCCACGAAGCCGGCGCGGGTCGTCGCGGCTGTGGCATCGGCGGGAGAAGCTGTTTCAGTCATTGGCCTTGCCTTCGAGCTGCTCGAGCAGGAGGGCGGCGGCCGCCTGCTCGGCGGCGCGCTTGGCGCCGGCTTCGGCGACCGCACGACCGAGGCCCTCGATCGCAACCTCGACCGTGAAGACCGGTGCATGCGCCGGGCCGTCGCTGTCGAGCACGCTGTAGCTCGGCAGGCGACGGCCACGGGCGAGTGCCCAGACCTGCAGCATCGTCTTCGCGTCGCGCGGCGACTGCGTCATGTCGACCACGCGGCCATGCCAATAGCGACGGACCAAACGCGCGGCTGGCGGATAACCGCCATCGAGAAAGACCGCCCCGATCACGGCCTCGCAGGCATCGGCGAGGATGGTCGGATTCGCCATTCCGCCACTGCCACGTCCGCCATGCGCGACCTCGAGCCATTGGCCGAGACCGATCTCCATCGCCACGTCCGCCAACGTCTCACGCCGCACCAGCATCGAATGGCGATGGGTGAGCCCGCCCTCCGCTTCGTCGGGATAGACTTCGATCAAGAGATGCGCCACCGCGAGACCGAGCACGCGATCTCCCAGGAACTCGAGGCGCTCGTTGCTCCGTGGCCGCGACTTGCCGGCCGGCTGCCGTCGCCCGGACGCGAGCGTGCTCGCGTGCGTCAAGGCCTCGGCCAAAAGCCCGACATCACCGAAGCGATAGGCGATAACGGCCTGAATTTCATCGAGATCGCCCGAGCGGCTGCGGACGGGACGCGGTTTCATCGCCAGGGCGGATCAAATGATGCGCTTGAAGATGCGGTCGTAGCGGATCGCCCAGGGCCATTTCCACGGCTCCCAGATCCGCGCGGTGCCGTTGACCGAGAACATCATGATCTCTGCCCGGCCGATGAGGTTCTCGACCGGAATGTAGCCTACTGCATCGGTCCGGCTGTCGAGCGAGTTGTCACGGTTGTCGCCCATCGCGAACACGTGGTCCGCCGGCACCTCGAAGATCCCGACATTGTCGAGCCGGCCGCTCGTGGTGAGGTCGAGGATGAAGTGCTGACGATCGGAGTCCGGCAACGTCTCGGCGTATAATCGGGCATCGGGTTGCCTGGCGTCCATGTCGTCGACGAAGGTACCGAGTGGCTCGAGCTCGGCCGGCTGGCCGTTGACGTGCAGGACCCCCTCGATCACCTCCAGCCGATCACCCGGCAAGCCGACGATGCGCTTGATGTAGTCTGTCTTGTTGTCGGTCGGCAGCTTGAAGACCGCGACGTCGCCACGCTCCGGCAGCGAGCCGAAGATTCGCCCGGAGAACAGCGGTAGACTCAGTGGCATCGAGTATTTGCTGTAGCCGTAAGCGAATTTCGACACGAACAGGTAGTCGCCGACGAGCAAGGTCGGCTTCATCGATCCCGAGGGGATATTGAAGGGTTCGTACGCGAAAGTTCGCACGAAAAGGGCGATCGCGATGGCATAGACCAGCGTTCGCACCGTATCCTTGACACCACCCGTTTTGCGGGCGTTCATGATGGATGGGTCGCGCGAGTGACGGGATGATCTGGCTGACACACGCTTGGCTATTGCTCTGCTCGCGCTGCTGAAAATGGAAGGTGGCGCCCTGATGACTGCGTAGACGGATCAACCGGCGTATCCGAAGCGCAACCTAACCGAGCGCCGCTTGCTGGTAAAGCGCCACCTGCTCGCCCGGTGCGGCGCTGATGATCACCATGGCATACGCCAGCGGCGGCTCATCGGTCAGCGTCAGCTCGAGTGTCGCCACCATGCCTTCCGGCGTCATCGCCGCGAGGCGGGTTGCAGCACCGCCCGAAAGCTGCAGCGTCGGCTTGCCCGACGGCAAGTTGACGACCCCGATCTCGCGCCAGAAAACGCCACGACTGAGGCCGGTGCCGAGCGCCTTGGCGCACGCCTCCTTGGCGGCATAGCGCTTGGCATAGGTGTCGGCGCGGCGTAGCCGGCGATCCGCCTTCGTCCGCTCGATGTCCGTAAAGCAGCGTTGGGTAAACCGTTCGCCGAACCGCTCGAGCGTTTTTTCGATCCGCCGAATGTCGATGAGATCGCTGCCGATGCCGATGATCATTGTGCTCTATCGTGCTTCCGGCTCGGCCGCCTTGGCGCCGAGCGGGGCGCGCGCTTCATCCATCAGGCGACGCATCCGGGCAATGGTCGGGACGAAGCCCGCGAAAATCGCCTCGCCGACGAGGTAGTGACCGATATTGAGCTCGATGATCTCGGGAATCGCCGCCACCGGCCCGACCGTAGCGAAATCCAACCCGTGACCGGCATGACATTCGATGCCGAGTTCCATGGCCAAGGCCGCCGCTCGCCGCAGCCGAGCAAGCTCCATCGCTCGAGCATCACCGACGGCCTCGCAATAAGTGCCGGTATGCAGCTCGACCACAGGTGCTCCGAGGCGAGCAGCAGCTTCGAGCTGTGCGGGCTCCGGGTCGATGAACAGTGAGACCCGACAGCCGATCTCGCCCAGTCCGTGGACGATCGGCCGAAGCGAGTCCTCGACCCGCACCACGTCCAAACCACTCTCGGTCGTTCGTTCCTCGCGCTTTTCGGGCACCAGACAGGCGGCGTGGGGCCGCACACGCCTGGCGATCTCCAGCATCTCGCCGGTCGCCGCCATTTCGAAGTTCAGCGGCAGTGGGCATTCGGCTTTGAGCCGGTCGATATCCCGGTCGGTGATGTGCCGCCGATCCTCGCGAAGATGCGCGGTGACGCCTTCACCGCCACCTTCGGCGATCGACATGGCCGCACGCAACGGGTCGGGGTGCGAACCGCCGCGCGCGTTGCGCAAGGTCGCCACATGGTCGATGTTCACGCCCAGACGTTGGTGCCGCACACTCGCTCGTGCCATGATCGTTCCATTTCAGCGCGCAGTGATCTGGACAGAAGCATCTAGTTCATCGTTCGACCAGGGCCAATCGATCGTCCCGACCGCACGCCATCGTCGTTGCCCATCGCGACCGCGCGCCGGTTTGCGATGGTCTGATCTTGCGGCGAGTCGCCCACGTTATCGGTCTTCAGCCCAAGCTCGGTGGTCTCGGGCCTAGCAGCCGACCGACCCGTGACCAATCTCCTGTTGATGACGACATCGACGGTGCCTCGGACCGCCGCCGGCTGAATGGCTCGTTCACCGAAGCACAGGATCAGCAAGCCCTCGAGACCGACCGGAGCCTGCAATCGACACCAAGCACTCCCTCGCGCGGTCAGTGCGAGATACGCTGCCCCGAGGCCTTGTCGAAAATGTGCACGGCGTCGAGGGTCGGGGCGAGGTTGATCCGATCCCCCGGCAGCAGGCGATGCCGCTCGCGGAACACCGCTTGCGCCTCACCACCGGCGAAACGCGTGACGACCAGGATCTCGGCGCCGGTCGGCTCGACGACGATGACCTCGGCCGGAGCCCCATTCTCGCCCTCGCCGTCCCCGACCAAGGTCAGATGTTCCGGGCGAATCCCGTAGACGACCTCTTGGCCGTCGGTGCCACCCACGCCCTCGGGCAGCGGCAACCGGCTGCCGTCGGCCGTTACGGCGACGACCGCACCGTTCTGCCGGTCGATCCGCGCGTCGATGAAATTCATGGACGGAGAACCGATGAAGCCCGCAACGAAGAGGTTGGCCGGGTTGTCGTAGAGATCGAGTGGGGCACCGATCTGCTCCACATAGCCACCCTGCATGACGACGATCCGGTCGGCCATGGTGAGTGCTTCGATCTGGTCGTGGGTGACATAGATCGACGTGGTCTTCAGCCGCTGGTGCAGTTCTTTGATCTCGGTGCGCATCTGCACC
>JAABSG010000052.1 GCA_011390475.1 Geminicoccaceae bacterium
TAGCACCTCGCGTACCGCGTCGGCGGTGACGGCGGCGATTTGGGCTGCTTCCTGCTCGGTCAGGCAGAGGGGTGGGGCGAATCCCAGAATATCGCCTTCGGGCATGGCGCGGCTGATGACGCCGCGGCTCAGCATGGCGGCGACCACGGCTGGGCCCACCTTCTTGGCCGGATCGAAGAAGCGGCGCTCGGCCGGATCGTCCATGAGCTCGACCGCGGCCAGCATGCCCTCGCCGCGGACCTCACCGATATTGGCCTGGCCGGCCAGGGCTTCGCGCAGCATCTCGAGGAAGCGGGGGCCGACGGTGCCGGCGTTCTCGACCAGGCCCAGACTGTCGACCAGCTCGAGGTTGGCGATGCCGGCGGCAGCGCCGATCGGGTGGGCGGAATAGGTCCAGCCATGGCCGATCGGGCCCAATTGGTCGGTCCCCTGCATCAGGACGTCGAACATTTTCTTCGAGACGATCGAGCCCGAGAGCGGCGCATAGGCCGAGGTCAGGCCCTTGGCGATAGTCACGAGATCGGGTTTCATGCCGTAGTGGTCGCTGCCGAACATGGTGCCGAGGCGGCCGAAGCCGGTGACGACCTCGTCGGCGACGAGGAGAATATCGTATTTCTCGAGCACCGGCTGGATCGCCTGCCAGTAGCCCCGGGGTGGCGGGACGATGCCGCCCGTGCCCAAGAGCGGCTCGCCGATGAAGGCGGCGATGGTATCGGGATTCTCGGCCAGGATCATCGCTTCCAGGCGCTCGGCGCACCAGGCGGAGAAGTCCTCCTCGCTCATGCCGGCGTCGGGCCGGCGGAGGTAGTAGGGGGCCTCGGTGTGCAGCACCTGGGGCAGTGGCAGGTCGAATTTCTGGTGGAAGAGCTTGAGCCCGGTGAGCGAGCCGGTCATCAGGCCGGAGCCGTGATAGCCGCGCCAGCGCGAGATGATCTTCTTTTTCGCCGGGCGGCCGAGGATGTTGTTGTAGTACCAGAGCAGCTTGACGTTGGTCTCGTTGGCGTCCGAGCCGCCGAGGCCGAAATAGACCTTGCCGCCCTCGAGCGAGGCCGGCGCCCGCTCCAGAATCATCTTCGCCAGGGTGATCGAGGCCTCGGTGCCGTGGCCGACATAGGCGTGGTAGTAGGCGAGCTGCTTGGCCTGCTTGGCGATCGCTTCGGCGATCTCCTGCCGGCCGTAGCCGACATTGACGCAGTAGAGCCCGGCGAAGGCGTCCAAGAGTTTCGTGCCGTTGCGGTCTTCGATATAGACGCCCTTGCCGCCGGTAATGATCCGCGACGGCGCCTCGCCGCGGGCGAACTGGCCGAGATGGGTCGAGGGATGGAAGAAATTCTCCCGGTCCCAAGCGTCGAGTTGGTCGTTGCGCATGTCGTCCATCATTGTTCCTTTCACGCCCAGTCGCGGCAGACGTATTTGACCTCGGTGAATTCTTCCATGCCGAGCCTCGAGCCTTCGCGGCCGAGCCCGGACTGCTTCATGCCGCCGAAGGGGATCGGGGCACCGGTGACCTTGGTGCGGTTGACCGCGACCATGCCGAAGCGGAGCGCCCGGGAGACCCGGTAGATCCGTCGCGGATCGAGGGTGTGGAGATAGGCCACGAGCCCGTATTCGCCGGCATTGCCGATGGCGACGGCCTCCTCCTCGGTGTCGAAGGGAGCGATGGCGGCAACCGGACCGAAAGTCTCTTCGGTGAAGACGAGGGCATCGGTGGGCACGTCGGCCAGCACGGTCGGCTGGAAGAAGAGCGGGCCCAGTGCGTGTCGCTTGCCGCCGGTGGTGAGCCGGGCACCGCGCTCGAGGGCGTCGGCCACGTGCGCTTCCTGCTTTTCGACCGCCTTCTCGTTCATCAAGGGGCCGATGTCGGGATCGTCCATGCCGCGGCCGACGGTGAGCGTTGCCGTGGCCGCGGTGAACCGCTCGACGAACGCGTCGTAGAGTGGACGCTGGACGAGGATGCGGTTGGCGGCGAGGCAGTCCTGGCCGGAGGTCGCGAACTTGGCCTTGATCGCCTCGGCCACCGCCTGGTCGAGCTCGGCATCCTCGAACACGAGGAACGGCGCGTGGCCGCCGAGTTCCAGAACCAGGCGCTTGATCGTCCGCGCACTCTCCCGGTAGAGCAGCCGACCGACCTCGGTCGAACCGGTGAAGGAGAGGGCGCGCACGCGGTGGTCGGCGAGCCAGGGCTCGACCACGGTCGCCGCATCACCCGTCACGACGTTGACCACGCCGGCGGGCAGGCCCGCGCGCTCGGCGAGGACGGCCAAGGCCAGGGCGGAGAAGGGGGTTTCCTTCGACGGATGGATCAGCACCGGGCAGCCGGCGGCGAGCGCCGCTGCGGCCTTGCGCGTGATCATCGCAGCCGGGAAGTTCCAGGGCGTGACCAGCGCCGCCACACCCACGGGCTCGCGCCAGACCTCGACCTCGGCATCAGGGAGATGCGAGGTGACGCTCTCGATGTTCGGCCGCTTGGCCTCCTCGGCGTAGAACTCGACGAAGCTCGCGGCATAGGCGATCTCGCCTTTGGCCTCGGCCAGGGGCTTGCCCTGCTCGAGGGTCATGAGCCGGGCGAGGTCGTCGGCCGAGCCCAGGATCAGGTCGAACCAGCGGCGAAGCAGGGCCGAGCGCGCCTGCGGCAACAGGCGAGCCCAGCCGGGCCAGGCGGCATGCGCGGCATCGAGCGCGGCCCGGCTCTCGGCGGCCGACAGCGCGGCGACACTGCCGACAGTGCTGCCGTCGGCGGGGTCGGTGACGGTGATGGTCCGCCCGTCGGCCGCATCGACCCAGCGATCGGCGACGAAGGAGGCGGTCTTGAAGAGGCCCTTGTCCTCGAGAATGGTGGGCGCCGACATCGATCAGCCTCCGGGTGAGTGGCAAGACGAGCAGAAGAGCGCCCGCAGAATCGAAAGTCTAGTGGCAGCAGCCGAGAATGTGGCTCCAAACACTCTCGGCGCCGGAGACGATCGGCATCGTTCGGGGGCCACCGTAGAGCAGATTCTTCTGCTGAGGAGTCGGGGAGGCAGGACCTTCCCGGGCCCCTCCGTTCCTTTTGCGACGGTGGACTAGTGGGCTAGCGCGCCATCGCGAGGGCGCTGCGGCGGGGGAGGAAGATCGTGAGGAGGCCGAGGATCGGCAGGAAGGAGCATAGCCAGTAGACGTATTCGATGCCCCGGGCATCGGCCAGCACGCCCAGGACCGCCGCCGAGATGCCACCCATGCCGAAGGCGAAGCCGAAGAAGATGCCGGCGATCATGCCGACCCGGCCCGGCACCAGTTCCTGGGCGAAGACGACGATGGCGGGAAAGGCCGAGGCCAGGATGACGCCGATGGTGAAGGAGAGCACACCGGTCCAGAAGAGATCGACATGCGGCAACAGGAGGGTGAAGGGCAGGACGCCGAGGATCGAGACCCAGATGACCGAAAGCGCCCCGATGCGATCGCCGACGGGGCCGCCCAGCACCGTGCCGAGCGCCATGGCGCCCAAAAAGAGGAAGAGCATGAGCTGCGATTGCTGCGTCGAAAGCTGGAACTTCTCGATCAGAAAGAAGGTGTAATAGCTCGAGATGCTGGCCGTATACGCGTTCTTGCTGAAGACGAGGATGGCGAGCACGACGATCGCCATGACGATGCGGTTTTTGGGCATGGGTAGAACGCGGCTGGGCGCCGGCCTGCCGGCATTGGCCTTCTGGTAGCGGCCGTACCAGTTGCCGACCTGCCAGAGGATCGCCATGCCGAGCAATGCCGCGAGCGAGAACCAGGCGATCGACGGGCGGCCCAAGGGCACCACGATGAAGGCCGCGAGCAGGGGGCCGATGGCGGTGCCGAAATTGCCGCCGACCTGAAAGAGCGACTGGGCCGTGCCGAACTTGCCGCCCGAGGCCAGCCGGGCCACGCGCGACGCCTCGGGGTGGAAGATCGCCGAGCCGATGCCGATGAGGCAGGCGCCGACGAGCAGCATCGGATAGCTGGTCGCGGTCGCCAAGAGGAACAGGCCGCACATGGTCGAGCCCATGCCCACGGGCAGCGATTGCGGGATCGGGCGCTTGTCGGTGTAGAGGCCGATCAGCGGCTGCAAGAGCGAGGCGGTGACCTGAAAGGCCAGGGTCATCAGCCCGATCTGCCAGAAGTCGAGGCGGAACTCGTCGCGCAGCAGCGGGTAGATGGCGGCCAGCAGCGACTGCATCACGTCGTTGAGGAGATGGCAGAGGCTGACGCCGAGAATCACCAGATAGGCGGTTTTCTCCACCGCCGGGGTCGTTGTTGTCGTTGCCATGGCCCGCTGTCACAAAAAGGAGCGCCACGCAAACGCCGTCCTTGCGCCCTGGTCAAGGGCCACTTCGGCGCGCTTCGGGGCCCTATTCGGGTGGCTGCAGTGTCGCAAAGAGCGGTGGCGGCTCTTCCTTGACGGGCTTGGTGACGAAATAGGTCCAGTAGCGCTTGACCCCGGCATCGCTGTCGAGAAGGCCATCGACCAGGGTCTGGTAGCTGTCGACGTCGTGCGCCATGACCTTGATGACGTAGTCGATGCCGCCGCCGACGGCGAAGCACTCGAAGATCTCGGGAATGCCGCCGACGATCTCCTCGAAACGCTGGAAATCCTCGGCGCGGTGGCTTTCCAACTCGATCGTCACGAAGACGTACGTGTGTGGGGTCAGATGCTTGAAGGCGATCCTCGCGCCATAGCTTTCGATGACGCCGGCCTCCTCGAGCCGTTGCAGCCGGGCCCAGCAGGGGGTCGCAGACAGGTTCACCCGCTTGGCGAGTTCCGCCTTGGTGATGCGACCCTCGCGCTGCAGGATCGCCAGAATCTTCAAATCCCGATCGTCCAGTCGCACCCCGCGGCCCTTCATCGCGGCATTCTCCTGCCCCCGCGCCAAGCCATTGTCGTGGCTGGGCGACGAGCAGCGAGAACCCTGCCAGCCGACCGGCCGCCAACCGATGATGCCGGAGGGTAGCGCGGCTGATGGCGCAAGGCCAATAGTGTGGGCTGGCTGCGGGGCCGGGCGTTGCTCGGCGAGGGGCATGGCGCTTACCTCCACTGGTTATTTCACGAGCACGCAGGTTACCTTGGCCATGCTCGTCACCTTGTGGGAGACCGAGCCCAGGAGGAAGCCGCCGACATCGCCGAGGCCGCGGGTGCCCATGACGATGCTGTCGACCTTTTGCTCCTCGGCGAAGGCGACGATGGTGCGCGCCGGATGGCCGCGCTTGGCGAAGGCCTCCACACCTTCGGCCCCGGCCGCGATCGCCCGCTGCTTGGCCTCTTTGACCAAATCCTTGGCATAAGTCTTCAGGGCCTCGTCCGGGGTGTCGAGTCGGCCCGAGCCGCGCACCATGGAGAGCGACGCCTCCAAGGGGCTGTAGTGGCGATAGACGCACACGATCAGGATGGCGCCGCCGAAGCGCTCGGCGATCTCGATCGCGGCATCCAGGCCCCGGGTCGCCTGATCGGAGCCGTCGACCGGCACCAGTATGCGTTGAAACAAGGCTTTGGCCTCCCCCGTTGACGTCTCAGCCGAAGGCCAGATCACGCAGGAAGAGCGCGATCTGCGGGAACATGATCAGGGCGACGCTGACGCCGAACAGCATCACGATGAAGGGCGGGGTACCGCGGATCACCTCCATGTAAGGTCGGCGGAAAATGGCGATCGCCGTGAAGATGTCGCAGCCGAAGGGTGGCGTGGCCGAGCCGATCGCGACCTGGAGCGTGATGATGACCCCGACCAGCACCGGATCGATGCCGGCGGCCTGGACCAGAGGTGCGAAGATCGGCACGAGCACCAGGATGACGACGATCGGATCGACGAACATGCAGCCGATGAAAAAGGCGATCGAGATCGCCACCAGGGTCATGGTCGGCCCGGCATCGGCGAGGCCGAGCCCGCCGATGATCGCTTGCGGGATCTGGTTGAAGGAGATTGCCCAGGAAAAGGCGGCGCCGGCTGCCACCAGGATGAAGACGACAGCCGTGATCAGCCCGGTCGATTTCGCGATGTCGAACAGATCCCTTGCACCCAGGGAACGGAACACCAGGACCTCGAGGATCAGGGCATAGAGGACGCAGACCGAGGCCGCCTCGGTCGGGCTGAAGATGCCGCCATAGATGCCGCCCACGACGATCACCGGAAAGCCCAGGGGCCAGACGGCGGCGACGAAGGCTTCGCTGCGCTCTTTCCAAGTCGCTTTCGGTAGGACCGGAATATCGTGGCGGATGGCGTAGATGACGCAATAACCGGAGAAGAGAAAGAGGATGAGCAGGCCGGGCCCCACGCCGGCGATGAAGAGCTCGGAGATCGAGGTGCCGGAGATCACGCCATAAATGATCATCGCGATCGAGGGTGGGATCAGCATGGCGATGTCCGACGCGTTGACGATCAGCGCCAGGGCGAAGCTGTCCTTGTAGCCGGCCTCCAACATGCGTGGCCTGAGCGGGCTGCCGATGGCGACCACCGTCGCCTGGGTCGAGCCCGAAACCGCGCCGAAGAGCGCACAACTGGTCGCCGCGGTGACACCGAGGCCGCCCCGGTAATGCCCGACGAAGGCCATGACCAGATCGATCAGGCGACTGGCCGAGCGACCGCGCGTGATGATGTCGGCGGCGAGGATGAACATCGGCACGGCGATGAGCGCCGAGGGACGGATGCCGGCCAGCATCTGCTGGATCATGATCTCGGGCGAGATCGGCATGTAGATGAAGAAGGCCACGAACGAGCCCGCGATCAGCGGGATCATCATCGGAAAGCCGAGCAGGAGAAGGACGATCATCGTCCCCAGCATCACCGTGGCCATGATGGGTCTCCTCTACTCGGACTTGTGCTCAAACCTGCTCGCCCGGATCGTCGTAGCTGTCGACGATGGACGAGGAGAGATAGACGTCGGGCTTGGTCAGGTTGACCACGGCCGTCATGACGTACTGGATACCGGTGATGACGAAGCCGAAAGGCACCCAGATCTGGGTGATGTAGAACGGGATCTGCAGCGAAGACGAGACCCGGCCCGTGGCGTAGACCCCGGCGACGTAGACGTAGGCGTAGTAGGCGAGCACGAACATCGCCGCCGCCGTGACCAGCGAGATCACCACCATCAGCGCCTTTCTGGCCCGGTCGGGCAGGGCGTCGTAGATCGCCGACATGCGGATGTGCCGCCCCATTCTGGCCGCGTAGCCGATGCCGATGAAGGTGATCAGGATGATCAGGAACTGGTTGACCTCCTCGGCGAAGTAGATGCTCTGGCCGAAGAGGAAGCGGCCGAAGATGTTGCCGACCGACATCGTGGCCATCAAGAGCACGCCGATCGCCAGGATCGCCGCCTCGATCTTGGAGATGGCGAGATCGAGGACGGCGAGCGGCTTGAGGACGCCGCCGAGGCGGGCGCTCGGGGCGGTTTCCGGCAGTTGACGGGTCGGTTCGTCCTGCATCGATGGTCACCCTCGAGCGCGTGCGGCGGAGCGTCGACGAAGCGGCGACCCGACCGGCGGCGCGCCGCCGGTCGGGCAAGTGGTGATCAACCGCCGACGCGGTCCCGGCTCGCCTCGATATCCGCCTCGAAGCCCTCGAGTACCTCGGCACCACTTTCGCCGACCATCTCGATGAACGCCTCGCGCACCCGCTCGGCCGCCTCGCGGAAGGGGGCGCGCTCCTCGTCGGAGAGCACGGTCACGGTCATCTCGGGCTTGGCCTCGAGGATCAGCGCCTCGGCCTCCTGGGTAAGTCCCTGCTGGTAGCCGATGATGTGCTCGTAGGCGGCGTCGGCGGCGGCGCGGATCAGCGCCTGGTCCTCCTCGGCGAGGCCGTTGAAGAAGTTGCCGTTGGCGATCACCGCCGTGGTGAAGTTGTTGTGGCCGGCATAGGTGATGTGGTCGGTGACCTCGTACATCTTCGTCGATTCGACGAAGAACATCGGGTTTTCCTGCCCCTGGATCATGTTGAGCTGCAAGGCGCCGTAGACCTCGCCCCAGGGCAACGGCGTCGGCGTGGCGCCGAAGGCGTTGTAGGTCTCGACCAGGAGCGGCGAGGTCATCACCCGGAAATTGACGCCCGAGAGATCAGCCGGGCCGGAGACCGGCGCCTTGGTGGTCATCACCACCTCACCCTCGGGATACATGTCGATCAGGGTGAGCATCTGCTCCTCGTACATCGCCGCCAGCGTCTCGTTGATGGTCGGCGAAGTGGCGAAGAAGTCGGCCAGTACGTCCGGGTCCTCGGGCAGCACGTAGGGCAAGAGGAAGACCTGGAGCTCGGGGATCAGGCTGCCCATGAAGCCGGGGGAGGCGTTGGCGAACTCGATCGCGCCGAACTGGACGAGCTCGGTGACATCGGCGCTCTCGCCGAGCGTGCCGAACGGGAAGATGGCGATCGTATGGTCCGAGTTGGCCTCGATGTAGTCCTTGAACTGCGTGGCGTAGACGCCCTGGACCTCGTGGATCGCCTCCTCGAGGGCGTATTTCCATTCCGCCGCCTGGGCGGTGGAAAACGCCAACATGCCGACCGCGAGAGCGGCCACGCTCGTTTGGGCGAAATTTCTCATCTCGAAGACCTCCATTGGTCGCCAGATCGGGGAGCGGCACCGTGTCGATGTTCGGCGAGCGCGGTGCGATTCCGACGCGGCTCGGTTATGCTGCTCGATTACGGCAAATCGACCCGAACAGCTTGCTGACAGGATGGAGCTCGTGTCTAGGGGTAAAGTTTCCGAATCGGCGTCGTACCGCAGACGAAACGCCCAGTTGATCGCTGCGCTTTGGTCGTTTCATCGCAGTCTCGACGATTGACCGAGGAGGCCTCGCCCATCGACCATCGCTCATTCGCCGAGCACTGGCCTATGCTGCGTAAACGAGCGTGGCGCTCGGGTTCGGGCTGTGGCGAAACAGGCCTGTCGGGAACGAGGAGGACGCGAGTTGCCGGATCGCCTGGACATCGAGGTGCGCGAAAGCGCGCTGTCGCCACGCTGTTTCGCGCGTCCCGATGCCGTGGCACGGATCGGCCTCGTCCTGCTCTCGACCGATGCGACCACCGAGGCCGATTTCGCGCGATTGGTCGGCAGCGAGACGGTCCGCCTGCACAGCAACCGAATCGCCTTCGAGAACCCGACCACACCCGAAAGCCTGGCCCGAACCGGCCCTCGCCTGGCCGAGGCGGCCGCCGACCTCTTGCCCGGCAGCCCGCTCGGCAGCATCTATTTCGCCTGCACCTCGGCCACCGCCGTGCTCGGTTCGGCCGGCGTCGCGGCCGCCATCCATGGCGTCAAACCCGGTGTTCCGGTGGTGACACCGGTGAGCGCCGGCATTGCCGCGCTCACCACCCTGGGTGCCCGGCGGATCAGCATCCTCGCCCCCTACAGCAGCACCGTCACCGCCCGGGTGATCGCCCCCTTCGCGGCCGCGGGCTTCGTGCTCGACCGGGTCACCTGCTGGGGCCTGGAAGACGATCGCGACATGGCCCGCGTGCTGCCCGAGGTTATCGTCGACGAAGCCACCCGCGCCATGGATCCGGCGTCCGAGGCCCTTTTCATTTCCTGCACCGCTCTGCGCGCCGCCGAGGCCGCCGCCGCCATCGAGGGCCTGATCTCGCGCCCGGTGGTGACCAGCAATCAGGCCGCCGCCTGGGCCTGCCGCGGCCTCGCCGGCCTCGACCAGCCGATGGCGGCGGCCGGCCGCCTCTTCGCCCGCCCCTTCGTCCAGCCATGAGCCCCGCCATGCCGAGCCCCCAATCGTCATCGAGACCGAGCGTCACCATCGTCACCGAGGCCGAAATCCGCCGGGTGATCGGCCTGGACGAAGTCGTCGTCGATTGTGTCGAGGCGGCCTTTCGGCGGCTGGCGGAGGGCGGCGTGGTGATGCCGCCGATCCTCCGCCTCGACATCGAGGCGCACAATGGCGAGGTCGACGTGAAGACCGCCTATGTGCCGGGTCTCGCCAGCTTCGCCATCAAGATCAGCCCGGGCTTTTTCGACAACCCGAAGCTGGGCCTGGCCAGCGTCAACGGGCTGATGACGCTCTTCTCGTCGACCACCGGCCTGATCGAGGCGGTGCTGCTCGACAACGGCTATCTCACCGATCTGCGGACCGCGGCCGCTGGCGCCGTCACCGCCCGCCACTTGGCGAGGGCGGACGCGAGCCGGGTCGCGATCCTCGGCGCCGGGGTCCAGGCGGCATTGCAGCTCGAGGCGCTGACGTTGGTGCGATCGGTCACCGAGGCTCGTTTATGGGCGCGCGATCCGGCCAAGGCCGAAGCCGCGGCGGCGCGGCTGAGCGAGCAATCGGCAATGCCGGTACGCGCGGTTGCGACCGTGCCCGAGGCGCTGGCCGGTGCCGATATCGTGGTGACGACCACGCCGGCCACGCGGCCGCTGGTCGAGGCCCAATGGCTGGAGCCCGGCCAGCACGTCATCGCGATGGGCTCGGACGCCGAGCACAAGAACGAGATAGCGCCCGAGGCCCTGGTGCGCTGTGACCGCTACGTCGCCGACAGTCTGGCCCAGACGCGGCGGCTCGGTGAGTTGCACCACGCCATCGAGGCGGGTCTGGTCGGCGCCGACCAGGCGTTCGCCGAACTGGGCGACGTCATCGCCGGCACGATGCCGGGACGAACCCGTCCGGACGAGATTACGCTCGCCGACCTCACCGGCACGGGCGTACAGGATACCGCGATCGCCACCCTGGCCGGCCAGCGGCTCCGCGCCGCCGGGGCCGGCCATGTGCTGCCGCTTTGACGTCGATCCGTACTTGATGTGCCGTTGCCCGGGATGAACCAAGCCATGCTCGAACCACCCTTGCGTTTCAGCCGTGACGAGTTCGATGCGCGGCTGAAAAAGACCCGGCAAGCCATGGAGAGGAAGGGGATCGAGCTCCTGCTGGTCACCGACCCTTCGAACATGAACTGGCTGACCGGCTACGACGGCTGGTCGTTCTACGTGCATCAGATGGTGGTGCTGCCGATCGACGACACGCCCATCTGGTACGGTCGCGGCCAGGACGCCAACGGGGCCAGGCGGACGGCCTGGCTGCCCGAGAACCGGTTGATCGGCTATCCGGACCACTACGTGCAGTCCGAGGTCCGCCACCCGATGCAGCTGCTGGCCCAGATCATCACCGATTACGGCTGGGGCAGTCGGCGGATCGGGGTCGAGATGGACAACTACTACTTCTCGGCCGCGGCCTACCACCACCTCGTCCAGGGCCTGCCCAATGCGCGGTTCGCGGACGCGACGGCGCTGGTCAACTGGCAGCGTGCGGTGAAGTCCGAGCAGGAGCTCGACTACATGCGCAAGGCCGCCCGCCTGGTCGAGCGCATGCACCAGCGGATCTTCGAGACGGTCGAGCCCGGGATGCGCAAGTCCGATCTGGTGGCCGAGATCTACGACGCCGGGCTGCGTTACGCGGACGGCATCGGCGGCGACTACCCGGCGATCGTGCCGCTCCTGCCCTCCGGACCCGATGCGAGCGCGCCGCACCTGACCTGGGACGACAAGCCGATGCAGAAAGGCGAGGGGACCTTCTTCGAGATCGCCGGCTGCTATCATCGCTATCACTGCCCGCTGTCGCGCACCGTCTTCCTCGGCGATCCGCCGGCGCACATCATCGAGGCCGAGGAAGCGGTTCTGGCCGCCATGGCGGCGGGCCTCGACCACGCCAAGACCGGCAACATGACCCAGGACATCGCCAACGCTTTCTTTCGGGTGTTGGCCGAGTACGGGATCGAGAAGAACAATCGCACCGGCTACCCGATCGGTGTCAGCTATCCGCCGGACTGGGGTGAGCGCACCTCGAGCCTGAGGCCCGGCGATCTCACGCCGCTCGAGACCGGCATGACCTTTCACTTCATGTCCGGGCTCTGGATGGAGAACTGGGGGCTCGAGATCACCGAGAGCATCGTCATCGGCGAGGACGGCCCGGAGCTCCTGGCCCAGGTCCCCCGTCAGCTCTTCGTCAAGTCGTAATGGGGCAATGCCCATGATGTCCGGCCCACCGTCCCCGATTCAGCCCACCATCGATTTCGATGCCGAGGGTGTCCAACACGGTTTTCTGCGGCTGCCCTGGAGCCGTGACGACAGCGCCTGGGGCAATTTGATGATCCCGATCAGCGTGGCGCGGCAAGGCCTCGGCCCGACGCTCCTGGTCACCGGCGGCAATCACGGCGACGAGTACGAGGGGCCGCTCGCCATCCTCGATCTCGCGCGGCGGCTGGAGAGCATGACGCTCGACGGCCGGGTCATCCTGCTGCCCTTCATGAACTACCCGGCGGTCAAGGCGGCCAGGCGCACCTCGCCCGTCGACGGCCGCAACATGAACCGCATCTTCCCGGGTTCTCCCGTGGGCTCGCTTTCCGAGAAGGTCGCCGACTTCGTCATGCGCGGCCTGTTGCCCATGGCCGACCTCGTCCTCGATTTCCATTCGGGTGGCCGCACCCTCGATTTTCTCCCCTTCGCCGCCTCCCACATCCTCCCCGACAAGGTCCAGGAGGCGCGCTGCGATGCGGCCGTCGCCGCCTTCAATGCGCCCTACAGCGTCAAGATGCTGGAAATCGACGCGGTCGGCATGTTCGACACCGCCGTCGAGGAAGCCGGCAAGACGTTCGTGACCACCGAGCTCAGGGGTGGCGGCACCGCCACGGCCAGAAGCGTGCGCATCGCCAGACGGGGAATCGCCAATTTGATGCGCCACATGGGCATCCTCGACGGCGAGCCCGAACTGGAGCCCAGTCGCCGCCTCGACATGCCGTCGGATGCCTGCTTCACCTTCGCCGATGTCGACGGCATGCTCGAGCTGACGGCCGATCTCGGCGATGTCGTGCGCGAGGGCGAGGTGCTGGCCCGCATCTGGCCCATCGGCCGCAGCGGCAGCCCGCCCGCCGAATACCGGGCCGGCATGGACGGCCTCCTGATCGCCCGACACTTCCCGGGGCTCACCCAGAGCGGCGACTGCCTCGCCGTGCTCGGCGTCGAGGCCGCGGACGGGCTCTGACGGCAAGAAAGCCGACGGAAATGCCTTCGTCACCGTCGATCACGAGCGGGTGACCGAGCACTCGCGGCCCGACGGCAGGCTTGTCGTCGGGGGTCGCGATGTCGATCTCTCGAACGGCCTGCCCGAGGAGAAAGCCCATGCAGATCAATGCCGATTTCAGCCGCCGTGCCGTGGTGCATGCGGCCGACCTGGAATGGGTCGCCTCGCCGATGGCGGGGGTCGAGCGCAAGATGCTGGACCGGATCGGCGACGAGGTGGCGCGGGCCACCTCCATCGTGCGCTACGCGTCGGCGAGCCATTTCGCGCCGCACACCCACGGCGGCGGCGAGGAGTTTCTCGTGCTCGACGGCGTCTTTCAGGACGAGCACGGCGATTTTCCGGCCGGCAGCTACGTTCGCAACCCGCCGCAGTCGCGCCACACCCCGGGTTCGGCCGACGGCTGCACGATCCTGGTCAAGCTCTGGCAGTTCGATGCCCTGGACCGCACACCGGTAACGGTCGACAGCCGCGCGCTGGACCTCTCGGCGGTTGTCGACCGACCGGGCGTGCTGGCCGCCGAGCTCTTTTCTGACGCGCGGGAAACCGTCCGGCTCGAGCGCTGGGCGCCCGGCACCAGGATTGCTCATGCGCCGGTCGGCGGGCTCGAGCTCTTCTGCCTCGACGGCAGCTTCGAGGAGGGTGGCGAGACCTTCCGCCCGCAGTCCTGGCTGCGCCTGCCGGTGGACGCCGCGCTCGAGGCCGTGGCCGGGCCCGAGGGCTGCCGGCTCTGGGTCAAGGAAGGACATCTTCGCTTCGCCGAGGCGGCCCCGCCCGCCGCCTGAACGGCCAGGGCGGGTCGTCCGAAGCCATCAATGCACCGAGACCATCAGTAGACGCTGGGCTTGGCGGTCGGCATCGGCGGTGGGATCATCGGACCCGTATCGAAGGCGACGGTCACTGGCGGCACGGCGGCATTGGCGAGCAGCTCGCGATAGACGTTGCGGCCTTCGATCACCCGCTGCACGTAGTTGCGGGTCTCGCGGAATGGAATGAGCTCGACCCAGTCGATCAGCGCCCAGCGGTCGAGGGTACGCGGATCGCCGTGTCGGGCGACCCAGGCCGAAACCCGCGGCGGGCCCGCATTGTAGGCTGCGGCCATCATCTCGAGTTTACCGTCGAAGCGCTCCGCCAGCATGCCGAGATAGTGCACGCCGATCTGCGCGTTGTAGTGCGAATCCTGTTGCAGCGATGCGGCCGACCAGGCGAGGCCGAGACGTTCGGCCACCGCCTTGCCGGTGGCCGGCATCACCTGCATCAGCCCGAGCGCGCCGGCCGGGCTCGCCGCCGTCGCGTCGAAATGGCTCTCCTGGCGGGCGATCGCCAGACTGAGTGCCGGTTCCACGGCATTGCCGATCGGGTAGAGCAGGCCGTGATGGGCGGGGATCGGGAAGGTGACCAAGGGATCGACGACGCCGGCCGAGACGCCGTGCTTGCCGAGCTCGACCACGATATTCGGCCGGTGGCACTCCCGCGCCAAGGCCATGACCCGGCTCTTGTCGGCGACATCCAAGAGCAGCCGCTCGAGAAAAGGCACCGCGTAATCGGCCAACTCGAGCGCGCAGAAGAGGCGGACCAGGCGAACCTGATCGCTGCTGTCGAACGCCGGATCCGGCAACAAGGAACCGTTGAAGCGCGCCGCGATCTCGGTCAGCCGCAAGGGCTCACCCAGCTCTTCGAGCGCCAATTGGCCGTAATAGGTGGTCGGATGCTCGGCCGCCAGGCGATACCAGCGATTGGTCGCCCGGGCGTCGCCGAGCGCCGCCGCCGCCCGGCCGCTCCAATAGGCAGCCCTAGAGCGGCTGATCGGCATGGCGACGGCGTCGTACATCCGGGCGAAATGGCCGAGCGCCGTGCGCGGGTCGTCGGCGTGGCGGAGCGCCAGCCAGCCGACGAGCCAGGCGGCCTCGGCAAAGGCGGCACCCTCGGTCTGGCCGTGGCCCCGGGCGAGCCGATAGGCCAGGGCGAAATCACCGTCGCTGAGCGCTGTCCTGATCTGATAGGCGCGTTCGTTCCACCAGAGCGACGGCCGGCCGAGCTCGGCCGGCGGGTCGAGCAGGATCTCGCGCACCCCGTCATCGCGCCCCTTCAGCCGTCGCCAACGCAGGCGGTCGTAGGCGAGGCCCGGGTCGTCGGCGAGGGCCGCCGGCACGCGGCGGATCAGCCCATCGACGCCGGGGGAAGCGGCCTGCAACGCCAGGCGGGCCTCGGCGAGCGCCGCCCAGCCGGCCGAGACGCGGCGGAGCATCCGCCTAGCCTCGCCCTCGCGGCCGTCCCAGAGCAGCCGATCGAGCCGCGCCTCGTGGTCAGCGGTGTCGAGCAGATGGCCGAAGGTCTGCAAAAAGAACTGTTCTTCGCTCTGGCCGAAATTGTCCTGTAGCCAGCTCTGGCGGACGAGCGCGCGGCCGCGGTCCGCATCGCCCATGGCGAGCTCGGCCTCGGCGAGGCGGATGCGACCCTGTCGGGTAATCGGTCGCCGGTCGGCGAAAAAGCGCAAGCGACTGGCGTAGTCGACCGTCTCGTCGAGCCGGAGCTCGGCATTGGCACGGACCGAGCCCAGTCGCGGCCAGTCGGGATAGCGGCGCAAGAGGGCGTTGTAGTGCTCGAAGTCGACCGAGGCGTTGCCGGCCACGAACTCGCGCCAGACGATGTAGGTGCGCAAGAGCGGCGAGCCCAAGGCGTCGATGTGCCGCCGGGCCACCGGCCACTGGCCACTATCCGCGGCCTCGAGGGCGCGAGCGAAGGTGGCACGTGCCGCGGCGTCCAGCTCCGCAGCCGAGCCGGCAGCCGGCACGCCCACGGCGAGGGCCAAAATCGAGCCGAAAACCAAGCGGAGAATTCGGCCGGGCCGACTGTGGGCCAACCGCCGCTCGCCGGGTTCGGCGACCGCGCCGCCGGTCGGGATCGCTGCGTCGTCTTGCCGGCATGCCGCCGGCTCGTTATGCTCTTTCGTCATTCCGCCGCCTGTCGGGGAGAGGGTGCCCGGTGCCGCCCGGGCTACCGTCGGTGTCGGATTTCCGTAGCGCATCGGTGACCCACGGTTCGCCCGGCGAGCCGCAGCCCTTGTCGTCAACCCGCCGTCGCCATCGCGTCGTCACCAGGATGAGCCCGCATGTTTCGTGGATCGATCGTCGCCATCGTCACCCCTTTTCGCGCTGGTCGGGTGGACGAGAAAGCCTTTGCCGACTTGATCGAATGGCATATCGAGTCCGGCACGCACGGTTTCGTGCCGGTCGGCACCACGGGCGAGAGCCCGACGCTCGACCATGCCGAGCACGAGCGGGTGATCGAGCTCTGCATCGAGATCGTCGCGGGGCGCCGGCCGGTGATCGCCGGCACCGGCTCCAATTCGACGGCCGAGGCGATCAGCCTGACGGCGCATGCGAAGCGGGCTGGCGCCGACGCGGCGCTGATCGTCACACCTTATTACAACAAGCCCACGCAGGCTGGTCTCTTCGCACACTACCAGGCGATCCACGATGCGGTCGATATCCCCATGCTCATCTACAATATTCCCGGCCGAAGCGTCGTCGACATGTCGCCGCAGACGATGGCGCGGCTCGCGACCCTCTCTAACATCATAGGGGTTAAGGATGCGTCAAACGATATCACGAGACCGCTCGCGACGCGCTGGTTTTGTGGCGCCGATTTTTGTCAGCTGTCGGGCGAGGACGGCAACGCCCTGGCCTTTCTGGCGCACGGTGGCCACGGCTGCATCTCGGTGACGGCCAACGTCGCCCCGGCGCTCTGCGCCGCCATGCAGGAGGCTTGGGCCGCAGGCTCGCCGACCGAAGCGCTGGCGATCCAGGAGAAGCTCTTTCCCCTGCACACCGCCCTCTTCCTGGAGACCAGCCCGTCGCCGACCAAGTACGCGCTGGCTCGGCTCGGCCGCTGTGCCGCCGATCTCCGCCTGCCGCTGGTCGAGGTCGGCGAGGCCACGGCCCGGGCGGTCGACGCGGCTCTTGCTCACGCAGGTCTCCTAGAGACGGCAAGCGCGTAAGCGGATCGGACGCAGTCGATGAACGAGCGAATGCAGGCGCGCAAGAGCGTGGCGCAGAACCGGCGGGCATTTCACGATTACGCGATCGAAGATCGGGTCGAGGCCGGGCTGATCCTCACCGGTACCGAGGTCAAGTCGTTGCGCGAGGGCCGGGCGACGATCAACGAGGCGCATGCCGGCGAAATGCAGGGCGAGCTCTGGCTCTTCAATGCGAACATACCCGAGTACCGAGGTGGCAACCGCTTCAACCACGAGCCCAAGCGGCCGCGCAAGCTGTTGTTGAGAAAGCGCGAGATCGGCCGGCTGATGGGGGCGGTGCAGCGCAAGGGCATGACGCTGGTGCCGCTGTCCCTCTATTTTTCCAAGCGTGGTTTCGCCAAGGTCGAGATCGGTCTCGCCCGGGGCAAGAAAGAGTACGACAAGCGGCAGACGCTCAAGGATCGCGACTGGTCGCGGGAAAAGCAGCGCCTGCTCCGGCACAGCGCCCGCGACGGTTGAGAACCGCTCGGACAGGTTCCGAGCCGGAGGCGTCGATCGACGATTGCCGAGGCCACGGTTACGGATTCTTAACCTCTCGCCGCTAGAACCGCGGGAGCGTGCCTCTCGTCGAGGCCGCTTGCGCGGGAGCGGCAATGCTTGCGATCGTCGGCATCCTCATGGTCATCGGCCTCGTCTTCGGCGGCTACACGCTCGCTGGCGGCAAGTTCGGGATCATCGTCAAGGCGCTGCCCTTCGAGTTCTTGATGATCGGCGGGGCCGCCGCCGGCACCTTCCTGATCGCCAACGGCATCGGCGTGGTGAAGGGCGCTCTCGCCGATCTGAAGCGCGTGTTCAAGGGTGCCTACTGGACCCGTGAGGACTACCGCGATCTGCTCTCGCTCATGTACATCATCGTCAAGCTGTTGAAGACGAGGGGCGTGCTCGCCCTCGAGCCGCATGTCGACGATCCGGCGGAGAGCAGCCTCTTCGCCAAGTACCCGAAGATTCAGCACGACCATTTCGCCCTCGACTTCATCACCGACACGCTCAGGATGATGACGATGAGCATGGACGACCCCTATCAGGTCGAGGACTGCATGCAGCGGCAGCTGAAGAAGCACCACGCCGAGCTGCATACCCGCTCGGGCGCCCTGCAGAACGTAGCCGACGCGCTGCCGGCGATCGGCATCGTCGCCGCCGTGCTCGGCATCATCAAGACCATGGCCTCGATCGACCAGCCGGTCGACGTCCTGGGCGGGATGATCGGCGGTGCCTTGGTCGGCACATTCTTGGGCGTCTACCTCGCCTATGGCTTCGTCGGGCCGATGACCGCCAAGCTGAACCAGACCTACGAGCAGGATGGTCAGTTCTACGCCATCATCCGCGATTGCCTCGTGGCTTATCTGCAAGGCCATTCCGCACCCATCGCGGTCGAACTCGCCCGCGGCAACGTGCCCTCGGAGCTGCAGCCGAGCTTTCAGGAGATCGACGAGGTGCTGCAGGCGCTGCCCGCCGATCCCCTGGCCTCGTGATCCCCCGGCACTGGCAGGAGCCGCGCTAGAGGCATGGCCGACAACAGCCCGATCATCATCCGCAAGGTCATCGAGGAGAGTGGCCACGGCCATCACGGTGGTGCCTGGAAGGTCGCCTATGCCGATTTCGTGACGGCGATGATGGCCTTCTTCTTGATGCTCTGGCTCTTGGCCACCGCCGATCAGCAGCAGCTCAAGGGTCTCGCCGAATTCTTCAGCGAGGCCGACGCCAATAGCGGCACGCCCGGTGGGGCCGGTGGCGTGCTCTCGGGTATTACCATTGCCACAGACGACCTCTCCATTCAAATGCCGATGTCGCCGTTCGCCCCGGCGGTGCCGCCGCTCACGGCGAGCCCGCGGGAGCTCGACCCGGACGCCTTCACCCTCGACCTCGC
>JAABSG010000053.1 GCA_011390475.1 Geminicoccaceae bacterium
AGCCGGGCCGCAAAGGCCCGTAGCGCATCCGGATCGGTGGGCAGTGTGGCGGTGGCCAACGACATGGCCTTGGCTAGCACAAACCCCACCCGATCGCCAGAAAATGACTTGAAAACAGTGTGTTGCCGGTGCCACTCAGACGGCTTTAGGCACCGCCGGCAAGGCCGGTGCCACCGTTCGTCGCCAGTCGATCGCCTCGATCAACAGGGCCAACCGCGCCGGTGTCAGCTGCAGGCTGCCATCCACGATCGGCGGCCATCGATGGCCAGGAGGCCATCGATCCGATCTCTGGAAGAGACGCGGCTAGCAGGCCGCGGAGGGCGAAGCGTCCCTGCTCCAGCCGTTTGGCAAAGAGGCAAAGGCCGGAGCCGTCCCAGTACAAAATCTTCAAATAATCGCCGCGCTTGCTGCGGAAGATGAAAAGATGCCCGGAGAATGGATCGCCGCGCAGCACCTCCACCACCTTGGCGCTGAGCCCGTCGAAGCCGTAGCGCATGCTCAGCGGTCGCAGCGCCAGATGCATCTTCGTGCCGGGGGCGACCTGGATCATCCGGCTTGCCGCAGGGCCCGGAGAACCCGACCCAAAGCCCGCTCGTCGACCGAGGCATCCACCCGCAGGCGGCTGCCAGAGACCAGGTCGATCTCGATCAGGCCGCTGCGATTCGCCGGTACGGCTGTAGCATCCGGCCGCCCATCATCGTCCGGCGCCGCGGCTCGGGTCTCACCCTCCACCTCGGCAAACACGCCGATCGGCACGAACTCGCAGGCCATCGCCGGCAACGCTACACGATCACCAGCGGCCAGTTCCCGCCGCCATTTGAACACCTGGTTGGCATTCACGTCGTACCGCCGTGCCACCACCGACACCGACGCCCCAGCCACCAGCGTCTCCGCCACGATGCGCCGCTTCTCGGCCACCGGCCAAGCTCGCCGCGCCTTCCTTCGCTCGCCCACGCCATGCCTCTTCGATGGTGTCCACTTGCTCTTGGTGGACACTATCGACCCCACCAATCACGCTATCTCAGCAGACCAAAGCAGCGGCCGGAAGGGCGGGTCTGGCCGGACGGTTACGGATCGCAAAACCGACTCCCGCAACCGCAGCGTCCCCAGCGTGTCCGGATGGCGCTTGCTGCGGGCCTCGACTTCAGACGTTAGGAGCGCATCGACGGCTTTCAGCGCCTCGTCGTAGCGGCCGAGATCTCGCACCACCGCGGTACCGAGCCAGCGCGTCGTCAAGGTCTCGGAATGGCGCGCGCCGCAGATCTCGGTTTGGATCGGCAAGAGCGCATCGACGACCTCCAGCGCCTTGTCTATGCAGCCGAGACGCAACAACGCCTGCCCCTGGAAAAGCGCCCCGTACAAGTGGGTGCTCGTTTCGTTCCGAAAATGACCGCAACGCCGTGGCAACAGCACGTTCAGCGAGCGCCAGCATGCCGAAGTAGTCATCTTTTTCGCGGGCCTTCTCAACCCGCAGGAGCAGCGCGTTCACCAGCGCCGCGTCGTCCTCCAACACCGGCGCCCAGTGCCAAGCCTCCTCCCAGTCGCGCCGCGTGGGCTCGATGTGGCCTGCGCGTAGCGCCGTCTTGCCCGAGCGGGCGTTGATCTCGGCGAGAAGCGCCGTGGCCATGCGGTCGTCGGGTGCGAGATGCACGGCCAGCGTCGCGAACCGCTTGGCGGCGGTCCAATACTCGGATGGTGGATCACCCTCGACCATCGAGAGATGCGGCTGGCGATCTCCCGGCAGAGCGGCCCGAGCGCCGTGGCGTCATGATCAACGAAACTGCGCACCAGCGCGATCGCCCGCTCTTCGTTGCCGTCCCGCTGCTCGAAGGCCACTCGCTCGGCGAGGCCAGGGATCGTCTGCGGCCGCACGCCCGCGATATCCCGCCTGAGCTGCTCCTCGGCCCGCCGCCGTTCCCGACACTCCCGCTTCAGTTCGGCATTCTCTTCCTGCAGCCGCGTGACGCCACGCCGGTATCGTGCACCGATTAAATCGGCCGGTGCAATGACGAGGAAAGCGAGGGCACTGATCGCGGTCGTCTTGGTCAGGACGTTCGCGTCGCGAAACGCCGGCAAGAACGAGATGAAAAAATCGCTGACCATGTGATCGCTCCGCGCCGAGCATCCGGCGACGCTATGCCACGCTGTTCGTCGACGCAACAAGAGCGCCTACGGGGCGAGCCCAGCCGGGTGATTTGGCCACGCCATCGACGTGACCCACGCCGAAAATGTCGGCGCGACACGCATCACCGGTCTCTGGGAATGCTGGCGGGCTCTGCTATGCTACATGACAGATGGCCGTCGAGGTTCGCTCTACGGTTTGCACTTCATTCGGCCCCGCGCCGCCCGCCACTGCTGACTTTCCGCCATGCCAGAAGCCACTCGCTCCGCGCCGGCTGGCGCTGAGGCAGCCTCGCCCGCAGCCGGCTCGACGACGAACGCCGGCGCCGCGACCTCGACGCTTCGCGCCGCGGCCGGCAAGCTGCTCAGGCTGCTGGCCAAGCCGGTCCGGCGGACGCGCTCTCAGGGGCCCGTCGTGATCGATACGTTTCGCGGCTATGCCTCGAAGGATGCGCTATTCATGGTCGGCCGTGTCATGCGCCAGCCGACCAGCGACGGAGTTGGCGACTTCTCCGCCGCGGCCAGCCTCTGGAACGTCGTTCGCCGCATGTCGCGGAGCGGCGTGAGCGGCGCCCGGCTGATCGCCAGCATCGACGACCAGAGACAGGGCCTGATCACGGATCGCGACGGCTATTTCAGCCTGCGCATGCGCTTGCAGCAACCGCTGCTGCCGCATCGCCGGTCGGCCAAGGTGCATCTGCAGCTGATCAAGCCCGCCGAGGGCGAGGCGGTGGGCGAGGTGCTGGTGGCGCCGCCCGCCTGTCGCTTCATGGTCATCAGCGACATCGACGACACCGTGGTCGCGACCGGTGTTGCCAACAAGATCAAGATGATCTCGCGCATGCTGCTGAAGAGTGCGGAAAGCCGCGTCGCCTTCGCCGGCGTGGCGGAGTTCTACCAGCAGCTCGCCGGGGGTGTGACCGGACGCGAGAACAACCCGCTGCTCTACGTCTCCCGCGGTCCATGGGTGATCTACGAGACGCTGGAGGCCTTCTTCAAGCTGCACCGGTTTCCCGGGCGCCCGGTGCTGTTCCTCCGCGAATGGGGCCTGCGCTTTCGTCCACCCTTCGTCCGCCGCGACGCCGACCACAAGATCGAGATCATCAACGAGCTCATGGCGGTCTCGCCGGATCTGCCGGTCGTGCTCATTGGCGACAGCGGCCAGCACGACCCCGAAATGTACCACGACATCGTCAGGAGCTGGCCCGACCGGGTTCGCTTGGTGTTGATCCGCAATGTCACCGACGGCAGCCGCAGCCAGGACGTAGCCGAGCTGGCAAAGGACGTCGGCATACCCTTCGTGCTGGCGGACCGCTCGGAGGAAATGGCTGCCGCAGCAGTTGCGGCCGGGCTGATCGAGACCCGCCCCGAGCGCTGATCGCCTGCGGCAAAGCCCGGTCCGGCCGGCGGAGTCAGTGGTTGCGATCTATCGCATCAGGCGCCCGGCGAGCCGCACAGTCGGCAGCTCGCTCGCCCGGACGATCGATCTATTCGCCTGCCTCGCCGTCCAGCCGATAGAACACGTGTTCGCCCAGCGTCACCGTTTCCACATACGCGGCCGCCCAGTCCGGACTGCCGTCCGCCCCGTGAAAGAACAAGGCACCATCCGTACGATCCTCGAGCTCCTGGTTCAGGGCGCGGCGGGTGACGTCCATGGCGATCTCGTGCTGATCGGCCTCCTCCGCCTCGATCGGATTGCCGTCACACCACCAGGAGAACTGGCAGGGGCCCTGTTCATTCCCCTCGGTGACCACCCCGCAAACCGTATCCGGGAACCGATCATCGGCGAGCCTGTTCATCACCACGTTCGCCACCGCCTCCATGGCGGCGACATCCTCGCCCTTGGACTCCCAATAGACCGTTCGCGCCAGACAGGTCAGCGCGTCCTCGAGTGGCGCGTCCCCTGCGGGATCGACTGTCGCCGCCTCGTCTGCCGTGATCGGCGCGGCCGGCGCCGGGGCGCCGCCGCCCGCCGCCTGCTCCTCCAGCGCCTCGCCCTTCTCCACGAGCGCCGCGGCATCCTCGGCCCCGGCCGTGTGCCACGGCCCCGTGACGGCAAACGTTGCCAGCAGGGCGAGACCAACCAATTTCGTGACCCGTCGAGCCATGCCGAACCTCCAGAGCGAAACCGTCGCTAAGTTGAACCATGCCGGCCGATGCAAGGTTCCCCTGGCCGCAGCGCCGTGAGCTCGGCCCGGCGCGGCGGTCGCATTTTGTAGCTGGTGATCGCTCGGGCGGGCTGTCGACTAACGACGCTGACCACCGAGAGAGTGTTCTCCAACCCATGTGAAATAACGGTGGGGCGTGGGGAGACTTTGTCTCCCCACGTTGCTTTTCTTCTTTTACCCCTCGTCGTTTTGTCAGCTGGCCGGGGTGATCAGCTCGAAGTGGCTGGTGCCGCCGGAGGTGACGCCGGGGAAGGTCCAGCCGGCGATGGTGTCTGGGTTGACCATGAGTTCCGCAGCGAGGCTGGCCAGCGGGACGTTGGCGTAGAGCTCGAAGGCGAGCTCGTAGATCTCGCCGGCGAGGCGGTCGCGCTCGTCGGGGTCGATGGTGACCTTGTACTCCGCGACCAGCGCGTCGATGTCGGGATGCTCGAACGGGTTGTTCGGCCGGCCGTAGCTGGAGAGATAGTTGTCGATGCCGACGGCACTGGGCTTGACCGGCAGGTTGCGCATCGGGTGGAAGAGCTGGGCTTCGCGGGCCCGGCGGAGAGCACCCAAACCGGCCCAGTCGAGCTCGATCATCTCCGTCTGAAAGCCGGCCTCGTCGAGGAAGACCTGCATCAGCTCGGCCATGGTCGGGAACTCGGTGCTGCCCGGCAGTTGGGTGATCAGAATGGGGATCACCGGCTCCGCGAAGCTGTCCGGGTAGCCGGCCTCGGCGAGCAGTTCCTTGGCGCGTTCCGGGTCGTAACCGTACTCGGCCTCGAACCGTTCGGCGAGATCCGGGCGGTAGCCTTCGTGCCTGGGGTCCATGCCGAAGACGGGGAGGATCTCGGCGCGGCCGTCATAGACGATGTCGATCAGGGTCTGGCGGTCGACGGCGCGGTTGGCAGCTTCGCGAATGCGAATGTCGAGCCAAGGCAAGTCTTCGTTCAGCGCCTCGTCGCCCTCTAGGAAGAAGGTGCCGTTGAAGAGGAAAGCCGTCTGGTTCGAGGCGTTGGTCGAGGAGATGACCTCGTAGCCGACGTCGATGGCGTCGGGCTGCAGCTCACGCGGCAGGACGGCGATGTCGGCTTCACCCGAGAGCAATCCTGCGAGCACGGTCGAGGGCTCGACGATAAAACGAAGCTCGAGGGTGTCGATCAGCGCATCCTGGCCGGACCAGTGGTTCTCGACCTTTTCGTAGACCATGCCCTGGCCGACGGTGGCGGAGGCCAGACGGAAGTGGCCGGTGCCGGCGGGCTCCGACTGATAGCCCTCGAGACCTTCCTCGTCGAACTGCGCCTTACTGTAGATGAGGAGCGAGCCTCGGCCGCCATGGGCGAAGAGGAAGTCGACCTGGGGCGCTTCGAGATCGAAGCGGACGGTACGCTCGTCGACCGCGGTGGCGGTCGCCGCCTGGAGCTGGGCGACGCCGATGATGTTGCTGTCCGGGCCGGTATGCAGCTCGAAGCTGTGGACGACGTCAGCGGCCGTCACCGGCCCCCAATCGCCGTGAAACACCGCGTCCTCATGCAGGGTGAAGGTCCATTGCGTGAAGTCGTCGTTGTGCTCCCAGCTCTCTGCCAGGCCACTATTGTCGTAGAAGCCGGTCTCCGGGTCGTGGCCGACGAGGCCCTGAAAGGCAGGGCGCAGCGTGGCATCGCCCGGGGTCGCCCAGTAGAGCGTGGTCTCGACCGAGGGCGGGGTCATCATCATCGTAATCTGTTGTGTCGCAGCCGGCTGCGCATGGGCGAAGGTGACGGTGAATAGTGCAGCGCTGCCGAGCCAAATGGCGCGCGCACTCAGTACGCGGTCGCCCGGAGCGCGAGCACTCAGGCCTCGCTTATTGTGCCAGGACATCGAAGTCCTCCTGATTGCTGGTATTAGGTCACGGCGTCCGTGACTATTTGCTCCCCGTCAAATCTCTTTTTTGCGCAATGCCAGAACGGTAGGGAGTGGCTTTGCCATAACGAAGTTGCAGTCGTGGCGTGGCCCTGTCAAGGAAAGTCGGCCGATCGTCCGCCGGGGCCGGGTCGATCCTGCCGCTTGGCGAGTTCGCGGTAGAGTGCTTCGGGCGTGACGCCGATTTCGCCGGACAGGGTTCGCCAGTTGCCCCTCTCGGGCAGTTGCCCGTCATGTTCGGCGAGCCAGGCATCGAGCCGCCGGGCAACCGTGCGCAGGGCGAGTATCTCGGCGCGGAGGCGGGCGGTCTGCACCTCGCGGGCGAGATGCGCGAGCCAGGTCTCGGCAAGGTCGGGGGCGTTCGCCAGGGCCGCGCGGAGGACCGATTTCGCCAGGGCGAGAACGCCGGTCGGCCGCACCGCCACCGCATCGCAATGGTACTGTGCCGAAAACAGCGAGGCTTCGGCAACGAGCGCTCCCGGGCGGGCCCGCTGCAAAATCAGCGACGTGCCGTCCACCTGGCGGCGCAGCAGGTGCACTTGGCCGTCCTCGACGACATAGAGCGCTGCCACGGGGTCCTGCGCGTGGAAGAGAAACGCCGCCTTGTCGAGACGGCGACTGGTGGCCGAAAGTCGGCGAAAAAGGTCGATCGGTTGCTCCGACATGATAGCGATCATGTCGCCCTGCTGCCGACTCGTGCAAGTCTCGGATCGACCAACACCGTCGAAATGATCGGGAGTCGATCCATGCACCCCGTCCTCGCCGCCGCCCTCCTGCTGCTCGCCCTTCCCGCGGCAGCACAGCACGCGCAACACAGGCAAGGTGCCACCTCGCCCTATGCCGGGGAGGAGGCGCGAGCGATCAAGAGCTTGTCAGCCGATGACATCTCCGAGCTACGCCACGGCGGTGGCTGGGGGCTCGCCAAGGCGGCAGAGTTGAACGGCGTCCCGGGGCCGGCCCACCTGCTGGAACTCGAGGAGGAGATTGCGCTTTCCGCCGAGCAGGTCACCGCGATCGAGACGATCTTCAGGGAAATGCAGGAGCGCGCCATCGTCGAAGGCGAGCGGCTGATCGCTCGCGAGCTTGCCCTCGACGAGGCGTTTCGGGCCGGGATCGTCACCGACGATGCGCTGCGCCGGATGCTGGCCGAGATCGAGGCGAGCCGCAGCGCGCTCCGCTACATCCACCTTTCGGCGCATCTCACGACGCCGCCGCTGCTGAGTGAGGCGCAGATCGCCCGCTACAACGCGCTGCGCGGCTACGGAGCCGACTCGTGCAACGCGGTTCCCGAAGGCCACGACCCGGCGATGTGGCGCCGCCACAACCGCTGCGATTGAGAGTCTGTCCGAAAAAACAGATGGCCGGCGCGCTGCGGCGACACCGGCCTCTGTATTTCTCGTGGCGGCTCGCCGACTGACATTCCGAGCTCGGTGTCTGGTCGACCCGACTCCCCTCTCGGTCCTCCGGCGTGCCGGCGCTTCCGTCCTCGTGGCAACGTTTCAGTTGACCGTCAAGGACGGTCGATCGGTCTCCATGTCGTTGTCGTCCTGCAGTCTCTCGATGGCTTCCTTGAGCCTCAGCTTTTCGCGCTTGAGCTTGACGAGGATGGTGTTGTCCGGGAGTGGCCGGTGCTGCTCCTCGTCGATCTGCTGCTCCAGGCGCGCATGCTTCGCGCGAAGGCTGTCGACATGCTCATGCAGTGACATGGTCTGGAAACCCTCCCTAGATCGCCTGTGGGACAAGTAGTTTAGGGACGAGTTGGGCTTGGGTTCAAGGTAAAAGTATTGCGCGCTACGACGATCCGTGTATGTTCCACGGTTTTTTGCCCGAACCGCCAGGGCTCAACCTGTGATTTTGCTCGCAAGTTATTGTAATTCAAGGCGGAGGTCGACCGGGCGCCGCTCCCGCTCCAGACTCCACCACTGCCGATGCCAGCACCGCCAATACCGACTCCGGCAGCGCCCGGTCGGGGTAGAGCAGCTCGAGATTGGCAACGAAGAGTTCTGCGGCTGGTGACGCCCTGACGCTCCCGGCCTCGTCGAGCAGCATTTCCAGCCGGAGTTGTTCCAGCCGCTCTAGATCGAGCTCCAAACCGAGCAGGGCGCGCCGGCGATCGGCGAGCAGCGGTGCCAGCGCGCTCTCGGGCGCATGCGACTTCAGCGCCCGGCGCGCTTGTCGTAATGGTTGCATGACATCCGCCTGATACGCATCGCCGAGCGCCCGTAAGCGCCCGGCGAGCGAAGGGGCCAGGCGCCTTTCGGTATGCGCCGCCCAAGCCGCCAGCATTACCAGATTGACGTCCAGTCCGTGGGCGTCCTGCAGTGCCAAACAGGCCGCCTCGATCTCGGGCCGGCGATAGAAATCGAGCGAGAAATCCCAGAACGCCGATGGCGGCCAAGTGGGTCCGGCGGTACTCATGAGGCCAGGCGATAGGCGGCAGCCCCGATCAGCCCGGTTTGCGGGTTGGTAACCAGCCGGCAAGGGATGCCAGAGAGAAAACCGCCGAGTCGACCTTTCGCCTCGAATCGTGCGCGAAAGCCGACGTGGTCGAAGAATTGGCCGAGCTTGCCGCACAGCCCGCCGCAGATGAAGACCCCGCCCTTGGCGCCGAAGCTGAGTGCCAAGTCGCCAGCGGCCCCGCCCAAAAGCCCACTGAACACGCGCAGCGCGTCGATCGCCAGGTCGGAGGTCGCCGCCTCGGCCGCCCGGGTCACCGCTTCGGGCGTATCGCCCTCGAACGCGCGGCCGGAGATCTCGGCGATGGCATGGGCCAGGGTGACGAGTCCGGGGCCGGAAATCAGCCGTTCGTTGGAGACGTGGGCGAAGCGGCCGAAGAGGCGGCGTAGCACCTCGAGCTCGAGCGCGTCGTGCGGCGCAAAGGAGACGTGGCCGGCCTCGCTGGCGACCACGATCGGCCCGTCACGTCCGGGCACCAGCCCCGCAGCACCCAGCCCGGTGCCAGGGCCGATCACTGCAATCGGCCAGCCGGGCAGCGCCTCGCCGCCGCCGATGGCGATGCTGTCGTCCGGCCGCAGCTGCGGAATGGCAGCGGCTTGGGCCGCGAAGTCGTTGATCACCGCCAGCCGTTCGACGCCGAGGGCGGTCTGCAAGGTCGGACGGGTGAAGCTCCAGGGACTATTGGTGAAGCGGATGAGTTCGGCATCGACCGGCGTCGCCACGGCGATGACCGCTTCGTCGATTTCGGGTCGTTCGCCCGGGCTACCGTCGAGATAGGCTGCCGCAGCCTCGGCGAGTCCGGGAAAGTCACGGACCGGCAGATGGCGGGGATCGATCAAAAGGTCGGCGCCAGCCGGCTCGACCGCGCCCAGGGACTGGCCGTGGCTGATGGCGAAGCGGGCATTGGTGCCGCCGATATCGGCGACGAGTCTCGACATGGCTGTTCTTTCGAGCTGCCTCGTTCCAGCCGTCAGGGTGCCCGGCCACCGTCCGAGCCGTCAAGCGCTCGACGATCGCAACGCAGGCGACGAAGTGGCTGCACCATTGCCGCTTCTATGGTAACAGCTCCTCATCCTGTCCGGTTACCGCCTCGATTGGTGACCCGCCCCCTTGCTTCGGACCAAGGTCGAGCATGAAGAAACGCGGCGATCACTTGGAAATAGACACGCAGCTCGCCAGTCTGCGGGCGGCGCACCGCGCGCTGGACTGTCGCATCGAGCAATTGCGCGAAGACGGCTTTCTCGATCAAGTGGCGCTGCAGCGCTTGAAGCGGCAAAAGCTGATCTTGAAGGACAGGATCACCCAGCTCGAGCACGACCGATTGCCCGATATCATCGCCTGAGCCGCGCCGAGTCTCTAGCCGGGGTCACCCCGGGTGCAGCCGCGTCACATGCCCCATCTTGCGGCCCGCACGAATCTCGCGTTTGCCGTAGAGATGCAGCCGGGCACTCGGCTCGGCCAGGATCTCGGGCCAGGCGTCGACCGCGTGACCCAAGAGGTTTCGCATGGTCGATGGGCAGCTCGGCGTCGGATCGCCGAGCGGCAGGTCGCAGATCGCCCGGACCAGCTGTTCGAACTGGCTGACCCCGGCGGCATCGAGGCTCCAATGGCCGGAATTGTGCGGCCGCGGGGCCAGTTCGTTGACCAGGAGTCGGCCGTCCGCGGCGAGAAACATTTCGACCGCCAAAAGCCCCTCGAGCGCGAGCGTTCGGGCGATCCGCTCGGCGATATCCAGGGCCGCTGCGGTTACGTCCACGGGCAGTTCCGCAGGCGCGATCGTCTCGATCAGGACCTGGTCGGCATGGCGGTTCTCGACCGGCGGGAAGCTGCGCAGCTCGCCGCTCGGACTTCTCGCCGTGATCACCGAAAGCTCGCGCGCGAAGTCGACGAATCCCTCTAGAATGGCGGGTGCTCCCTGGAGTGCCGCGATCGCATCCTCGGGCGCTGTCGGTGTCGCCGGGTCGAGCCGCACTTGCCCCTTGCCGTCATAGCCGAGGCGGCGGGTCTTGAGGATGCCGTTCGAGCCGATCGCCGCCAACGCCGCCCCGAGATCGGTGGCATCGTCGACCGGCATGAACGGGGCCGTCGGAATGCCGAGGCCGTTCAGGAAGCGCTTTTCGGCGAGCCGGTCCTGGGTCACCTCGAGAACCTTGGCTCCCGGGCGTACCGGTCGCGCCCGCGCTAGCCGCTCGAGGGCCGCGACCGGCACGTTCTCCCATTCCAGGGTCACCACATCGACCCGAGCGATGAAGTCGGCGAGGGCCGCCTGGTCGTCATAGGCCGCCTGGAGATGATGGGCCGCGACGTCGGCGGCTGGGGCATCGGCTTCTGGGCCGAAGACGACGCAGCGATAGCCGAGCCGAGCTGCCGCCATGGCAGTCATCCGGCCGAGCTGCCCGCCGCCCAGAATGCCGATCGTGCCCCCTGGAGGGATCCTCATCGCGGCGCCGGGTCGGCTGCGGGATGTTCAGCCACGGCCGCCGTGCGGGCGGCCCGCCAGGCGGCGAGACGGTGGGCCAGGTTCGTGTCGCCGAGGGCCAGAATGGCGGCCGCCATGAGGCCGGCATTGGTGGCTCCTGCGGTGCCGATCGCGAGCGTGCCAACCGGCACGCCGGCCGGCATCTGGACGATCGAGAGCAGACTGTCGAGGCCGGAGAGCGCCTTGCTTTCGACCGGCACGCCCAAGACCGGAAGCTCGGTGAGCGAGGCGATCATCCCGGGCAGATGCGCCGCGCCACCGGCGCCCGCGACGATGACGCCGAATCCATCAGCGGCAGCGCCGCGGGCGAAAGCGAAGAGCCGCTCCGGTGTACGATGCGCCGAAACGATTCGTGCGTCGTAAGCCACCTCGAGCTCGGCCAGGATGGCGGCAGCAGATTGCATCGTCGGCCAGTCGGACTGGCTACCCATCACCACGGCAACCCTGGCCGGCGCGCGTCCTGTCATTGCCGTCGTTCGATTTCAGCTGTCGCCGGGGCGGCGCCGCTCACCGGCGGCCGCCAACCGATCGATCAGATCACCCATGCCCCGGCCCGATACTCGGCGATCACCGACACTACTGTCATCCGCCGATTCGGACGCGGTCTCTGGCGCGGACTCGGTCGCGGCCGAAGCCGTCCCTGGAGCCCCGCTCCTAGGGGTTCGTGCCCGCAACACGTCGGCCGGGGCGGCGACGGCCGCCTCGTTTTCGGCCTTGATCTGCAGGAAGACCTCCTCGCGCAGCACCGTGGCATCAGGCGGGAAGGTGAAGCCGAGCTTCACCGACTTGCCTTTCAGCTCCACCACCCGGACCTCGATGGCGTTGTTGATGATGACGGCCTCGCCGGGTCGCCGCGTCAGATAGAGCATGCCGGTCTCCAGCTCTGGGGCGAGCTTGCCGCGAACGCTTATACCATCGTGCTACCAGAGGCGCACTCGCTTGCCTAGCGATCCCCTCTCTCCGGCACCGCTGGGCCGTACGGTTGCACAGCCGACCGTGCGAGGCAGCCGCCCGAGGCTCGGCCACGCTCAACGCTCGCGCAGCGCCTCGTTCCGCGCTTTCAGGATCGGCTTCATCAGGTAGTCCAGCACCGTCTTCTTGCCGGTGATGACGTCGATTTGCGCGGTCATGCCGGGGATGATCTCCAAAGGGTTGTCTGCGGTACCGAGCGACGTTTCGTCGGTGCGGACCCGCACCCGATAGAAGCTCTCGCCGCGCTCGTCGGTGATCGTATCCGCGCTGATCTGCTCGACCCGGCCCTCGAGTCCGCCGAAAATCGAAAAGTCATAGGCGGTGATCTTGACCATCGCCGGCAGGTCGGGGCGCAAGAAAGCGATGTCGGCCGGGCGGACCTGGGCCTCGATCAGGAGTGTGTCGTCCAGCGGCGTGATCTCGACGATCGGGTCGCCCGGCTGGATTACTCCGCCGATGGTATTGAACTTCAACTCCTTGATGGTGCCGCGGACCGGCGAGCGGACCTCGGTGCGGCGCACCCGATCCTCGCCGGCGGCGATCACCTCGGTCAGTCCGGCGCGTTCCGCACGGAGCGTGCTCATCTCGCGATAGGCCTCGCTGCGGAAATTGCTGTAGGCGCCGTCGATCCGCTCGTCGGCCTCCTGGATCGCCGTCTCGACCCGGGGGATCGACTGCCGGGTCTGCTGCAATTGACCGTCGAGGTCGTTGACCTCGCGCTGCAGCTGCAAGTGCTCGGACTGGCTGACCACCCGCCGCTCGGCGAGTGGGGCCACGATGCCCAATTCCTGTCGGGCGAGGCGCAGCGATTCGGTGTATTGCCGCTCGCGCGTGCGCAGTTCGTCGAGTTCCTGCTCACGCTGCTGCTTTTGTCGCCTGAGAATCTCCACCTCGCTGGCAAGCGATTGTCGGCGTGATTCGAAGAGGAGCCTCTCGGACGAGACCAGATCGGGCGCCGCCGCCTGGACCTCCTCGGGGAATGCGGGCTCGTTCCCCTGCACTTCCGCTTCCAGCCGGGCCAGGGCGGCCTCGAGGGCAAAGTAGCGCGCGCGCCGCTCGCGGAAATCGGACGCCGCTCGGATATTGTCGATCCGCATCAGGGGCTGCCCCGGCGCGACGATCTCCCCCTCGCGAACCATGATTTCGGCGACGATGCCGCCCTCGAGGTTCTGCACGATCTGCGTCTGGCGCGACGGGATCACCCGGCCCTCGCCCCGGGTCACCTCCTCCAAGGTCGCCCAGCTGGCCCAGCCGAAGAACGCCACGAAGAACGCGATGATGACAAAGAGGAAGATATGGGTCAGCCGTTTGGGGCGGAGATCCTCGACGCTGTAGCCGCTGACCGCCGCCGCCGCCACGAGGGGGTCGCGGCCGGGTCGAGTCAGCTCCCGCTTGGACGACTGCAACATCTCAATTGGCCCCCTTGATCTGACCGGACTGCAACGCCTTCAAGATCGTATCGCGTGGCCCATCGGCAACGACCCGCCCGCCATCCATCACGATCAACCGGTTGACCAGTGCCAACAGCGAGGCGCGATGGGTGACCAGCAACAACGTACGCTCGCCGAGTTCCTCCGCGAGCCGTGTGCGAAAGCGGTTCTCCGCCCCGTTGTCCATGGCACTCGTGGGCTCGTCGAGCACCACGACCGGCGGGTCGAGCAGCAGGGCCCGGGCGACGGCGATGGCCTGCCGCTGGCCGCCGGACAAGAGCTCGCCGCGCTCGCCGACCGGCATGTCGTAGCCCATCGGATGGCGATTGACGAACTCGTCGACGCCGCTGATCTCGGCCGCACGTAGGACCGCCGCGTCATCGGCGAAGGTGGCGCCGATGGTGATGTTCTCGCGCACGCTGCCCTGCAGGAGAAAGACATCCTGCGGCACGCAGCCGATGTTCCGGCGGAGATCGGCCGGATCGAGCTGGCGAAGGTCGGTGCCGTCGATCAGCACGGCGCCCTTTTCGGGCTCGTAGAGGCCGAGAACCAGCTTCTCGATGGTCGTCTTGCCGGAGCCGATGCGGCCGATCAGGCCGACCCGCTCGCCCGGCTGGATGCGGAAGGACACGTCGCTCAGGGCCGGCAGCTTCTGTCCGGGGTAGGTCAGGGTCACGTTCTTGAACTCGATCGCGCCGGCCATCTGCGGCCGGCTCAAGAATCGCACCTCCGCCGAGCGCTCGAGCGGCAGCCCCATGACGCGATCGAGGGTGTCGTAGGCCATCTTCGCCTGATGGTAGCGAGTCAGCAGGCCGGCCACCTGGCCCAGCGGGGCCATAGCCCGGCCGGCGATGATCGTGCAGGCGACCAGCGCGCCCACCGTCATCAGCCCTTCGCTGATCTGATAGACGCCGACCACGACGACACCCACTGTCACCAGCTGGGTCGCCAGCGCCGCGAAATTGACGGTGATCGCCGAGAGGAAGCGCGAGCGGTTGGCACTTTCCGCGGTGGCCCCCACGAAGCGCTCCCAGCCGGCCTGCAGCTTGCTCTCACCGCCCACGCTCTTGATCGTCTCCAGCCCATTGATGGCTTCGATCAGGACCCCGTGCTTGGCCGCGGCCTCCTTGAACGTGCGCCGGACGATGCGGTTCAAGGGGATCTGCATCAGGAGGCCGATGGCGATGACGATCGGCACGGCGATCAGTGGCACCAGGGCCACGGGCCCGCCCAAGAGCCAGACGATGGCGATGAAGAAGAGCACGAACGGCAGGTCGACCAGGGTGGTGACCGTCGCCGAGGTGAAGAAATCCCGCAGACTCTCGAACTCGCGCAGATGATTGGCGAACGCGCCAGCGGAGGCCGGCCGCGCTGCCATCTTGATGCCCATCACGTGTTCGAAGATGCGGCTGGCGAGGCGGATATCGGCAATGCGCCCGGCCGTATCGATGAAATAGCCGCGCAGGGTCTTCAGCATGAAGTCGAACGCGAAGACGGTGAGGGCGCCGATCGCCAAGACCCACAGGGTGGAAATCGCGTTGTTGGGCACCACGCGATCGTAGACGTTCATCACGAAGAGGGGCGAGGCGAGGGCGAAGGCGTTGATCAGAACGGCGGCGACCAACACCTCGGCATAAGTCGGCCATTGGCGATAAAGGGTCGACCAGAACCAATGACCCTTGCGCTCCAGGGCGATCGGCCGGTCGCGCTGCTCGTAGCCGATCTCCGGCCGGGCGAAGAGGGCGTGGCCGTCATAGCGGCGCTCGAGTTCGGTCAGCTCCACGCTGGTGGTGCCGCGCCCGGTTTCCGGCACGACGACCTGCAGCGCGCTGCCGTCGCGCGCAGTCAGGATGACGCAACGGCGGTCTTTCAAAAAGAGAATACAGGGCAGCGACAGGGCGTCGATCTGGGCGATCGGGCGCCGCACCAGCCGGGCGCTGATCCCGGCCCGCTCGAGGGCACGTGGAGCCAAAGGCGGCACCATCCGACCCTCGGGCAGTGGCAGGCCCGCCACCAACGCCTGCATGGAGGTCGGCCGGCCGTGTAGTTGGGTCAAGACCTCGAGCGCGCGTAGCAGCGAATCGTCGTGTGTATGGGCACTTTCACGGAGCTGCCAAGCGTCGGCCGGACGATCGGACTCGGCCGGCCCCGGCGCCGCGCGTGGCGCAACCGGCGGCTTCTGGTCGTCATGGCCCGCCGCGCCTTCGGCGTCGTTCGCCGACGATCGTTCGTCGTCTGTCTCGCGCAGCAGCGCTCCGCTGTCGCTCATCGACATCTCCACAGCTCGACTGCAGCCGCACTCAGGCAGCCATCGGTATCTGGATGATTGTTGGCGGCTGGCCAAGCGCCCTTTTTCGTAACGCGTCGCGCGGCCGTCAGGATCGTCACCCTCACGGTTGCATAGTAATCACAAACCATCACCAAAAGGTAAAGATTGCCGCTGTTTATCGGGCTCGAAGCCGGCCGCCGCACGCAAAAAAACAACACACGGCACCAGCCGCTGCGTCTCGGCTTGGATAGGCGTTGACGCTCCCAGGGCGAGGGGATACCACAACGATGATCGGAAGACATCCCGTTCCGACGTCGGATGTCGCGCAAGAGTAGCGGAAGGGCACATGACACAGAAAATCGGTTCCGTTGGTCTGCGACGTTGGACGCTCGCCCTCTTCGCTTCGGCCGCCATGGTGGTCGTCGGCGGCAGTCATGCGCTGGCGACCACGCTGCAGGACTCGGTGTATGGTGCGATCGAGACCAATCCCGAGATCGACATCGTCAAGACCAGTCGTCGGGCGATCGATCAAGAGTTGCGTCAGGCGCGGGCTGGTTATCTGCCCAGTCTCGACTTTCGTGGCGCGGCCGGTCCCGAGTGGTCGGACAACAACACAACCCGAGCCGCCGATAGTGACAATACCCGGTTCCGCACCGAGGCGCAGCTCACCCTCTCGCAGATGCTGTTCGACGGCTATGCGACGCAGAGCGAGGTCGAACGACAGCAAGCGCGAATCGACAGTGCTGCGCATCGCGTCGAGGAGGCGGCCGAATTCATTGCTCTGAATGCTATCGAGGCGCATCTCGACATTCTCCGCAATCAGGAGATCGTCCGCTTCAACGAGGCCAATATCGCCCAGCACGAGCGTATCCTCGGGCAAGTGCGTGACCTCGAGGAGGGCGGCCGCGGTGACATCGGCGACGTGCGGCAGACCGAATCACGCTTGGCCCGTGCGTTCGACACGTTGGCCGTGTCGCGCGGTGCACTGGCCGATGCGATCGCTCGCTATCAGCGTGTCGTCGGTGCTCGTCCTGGTGACCTCGAGGATGCCGAGGCGCCGATAGCGGCTTTGCCACCTTCGCCCGAAGATGCCGCCAATCTGGCGTCCGTCAACAGTCCGACCGTGCGCATCGCCGCTGCAGACACCGACGTCGCGGGCGCCGAGATCCGCGCTTCGCGGTCTGGCTTCTACCCACGGTTCGACGTCGAGCTCGGCGCCGGTCTCAATCGCAATATCGACGGTGCCCAGGGGCGTGACAACGACGCCAGCGGTCTCTTGGTGATGCGCTACAACCTTTATCGTGGTGGCGCCGACATGGCGCTCGAGCGTGAGGCCTTCCATCGAGCGAACGAAGCGCGGGCGTCCCTCGACAACACCCGCCGCCTCGCCGAGCAGGAAGCGCGCATCTCCTATAACGCGTTGCAGACAGCTACGGCGCGCCGGGAGGCCTTGACCCAAAAAGAAGAGGCGCAGCGCCGAACACGTGACATCTATGCCGAGCAGTTCGAGGTCGGTACCCGCCAACTGCTCGACCTGCTCGATGGTGAGAACGAGCTGTTCCTCAATCGCGTCGAGCTGGTGACAGCCGTCTACACCGAACGGTTCGCGGCTTACCGGGTACTGGCGGTGGTCGGGGAGTTGTTGAACGCGTTGGAGGTTGTCCGGCCGCGGGAGACGATCAGTATCCATCGCACACTGGAAAGCTTGCAGACGCCCGAGGCGGTCGAGGACAAGACGGCTCCGCTGGCCAATCCGCGCGCCGAGCCGCGGCCCTTGCGCGGTGTCGAGCGGGGCGAGCCATCTTCTGATGCCCTCGACATGGCGCCGATGATCAATCGCCCGTCGAGCCCAGCGGCGACCGGCGCTGCCTTGCCGGTCGAGCCCGCGACCGATATGGCCGACGTGCCGGCGGCGGCCGACATCGTGTCCGAGTTGGACGCGACGTCACCTGCCGATGCCGCGCCAACAGTGCTGGCGGTGACGGACAGCGAACAGCTGGCGCTGGAGCCGGTGTCTCGGGTCCAGTCGACGCCAACGGCGCGGACGACGTTCTCGCCGCGCTCGACCAGGGTGAACCAAGCCGATGCACCGGCTTATGAGAGCTTCGGCCAATTCGTCGATAGCCTCTTCGGCCGGTCGCGTACCACTGACTAGGTCGGGGTGTAGCTGGTCGCTGGTCCAGAAACGCCGGCGCAAGCCGGCGTTTCGCTATGGTGGTTTGGCCATTTTGCTGTCGACATTCAGCAAATCTTAAGAAAGTGCGGCTAACGCTATCCAAATGCTGGCGACGCAGCGATAGCTGTATTAGCTTACAGGCGCGTTGTCCGGTGTTCGGGGCGACGTCGGTGGGCTCGGCTTGCCGGCAACGATAGGAAGGGTATGCAGCAGCGTCCGGTCGTACTCTGTATTCTGGATGGTTGGGGCTATCGGCCCGAAACGGCGGACAACGCCGTGGCTTTGGCCGAAACGCCGATTTTCGATCATTGGTTCGCGACTGCGCCCCATTGTTTTTTGCGCACCGATGGCGCCGAGGTCGGCCTGCCACCCGGCCAGTTCGGCAACTCCGAGGTGGGGCACATGAATCTCGGTGGCGGTCGGATCATGCTGCAGGAGCTGCCGCGGATCGATCGGGCGATCGAGACCGGCGAGATCGAGGATTTTTCATCCTTCCGCGACCTGATCGACCGAACGCGGCGCGGTGGTGGCCGCATTCATCTTCTCGGTCTCCTGTCGCCGGGTGGCGTGCACTCCCATGAACGCCATTTGTTCGGACTGGTGAAGCTCCTCGACAAGGCCGGGCTGGGTATTCGTATCCACGCTTTTCTCGACGGTCGGGATACACCGCCGCGCTCGGCTAAACCGTCGATCGAGCGGTTGCAGGGCGTTCTGGGCGATTGTGGCGATGCGTCGATCGCGACTGTCATCGGCCGCTATTATGCCATGGACCGCGACAATCGGTGGGAGCGGACCGAAGCGGCCTACGATGCGATCGTAGGCGGCAGGACCGTGGCAGGACCGGTAGAGACAGACAGTGCTCTCGCCGCGGTCGAGCAGGCTTACGCGGCTGAGCATGGTGACGAATT
>JAABSG010000054.1 GCA_011390475.1 Geminicoccaceae bacterium
CGTTCGCGAAAAGCCCGAGCAAGAGGAGGCCGCCTGATGGGCCAGAAGGTCAACCCGATCGGCCTCCGTGTCGGTATCAACCGCACCTGGGATTCGCGCTGGTATTCGGATCGTGACTACGCCTCGATGCTGGCCGATGATCTGGAAATCCGCCGCTTCTTGCTGAAGCGCCTGGCGCAGGCGGCGGTCAGCCGCATCGTCATCGAGCGCCCGGCGAAGAAGGCCCGGATCACCATCTATTCGGCGCGTCCGGGTGTCGTGATCGGCAAGAAGGGTCAGGAGATCGAGAATCTCCGTCGTGACCTCTCCAAGCTCTGCGGTGGCGAGGTCCATCTCAACATCGTCGAGGTGCGGAAGCCCGAGCTCGATGCGAAGCTGGTGGCGGAGAACATCGCGCAACAGCTCGCCCGTCGTGTGACGTTCAGGCGGGCGATGAAGCGAGCGGTGCAGTCGGCGATGCGACTGGGTGCGCAGGGGATCCGCGTTACCTGCGGTGGCCGGCTCGGCGGTGCCGAGATCGCGCGGACCGAGTGGTATCGCGAGGGGCGCGTGCCGTTGCACACGCTCAGGGCGAATATCGATTTCGGCAAGGCCACGGCGCACACGCCCTATGGCACGTGTGGGGTCAAGGTCTGGGTCTTCCGTGGCGAGATCATGGAGCACGACCCGATGGCCTTCGACAATCGCTTCAACGAGCAGGCGCCCGGTGGTCGCGGCTGAAGACGCGGCTCGCCGCGGTAGAGGGTTTGGGACGAGTTAGATGTTGCAACCGAAGCGAACGAAGTTCCGCAAGGCGCACAAGGGGCGCATTCGCGGCATGACCAAGGGTGGAGCCGATCTCACGTTCGGCGCCTTCGGCATGAAGGCCACGGAAGGTGGGCGGATCACCGCGCGCCAGATCGAGGCCGCGCGCCGTGCCATTACCCGTCACCTCAAGCGTGCCGGCCGGGTCTGGATCCGCATCTTTCCGGACAAGCCCGTGTCGAAAAAGCCGGCCGAGGTCCGCATGGGCAAAGGCAAGGGCTCGGTCGAGTTCTGGGTCGCCCCGGTCAAGCCCGGTCGCGTGATGTTCGAGATCGACGGCGTGCCCTACGAGTTGGCCGAAGAGGCTTTGAAGCGGGCGTCGGCGAAGTTGCCGATCAGCACGCGGTTCGTGCACCGGGTGCAGGAGGACGCGGCATGAAGAAGGCGAGCGATCTTCGCGCCAACACGGACGATCAGTTGCAGGACGAGCTTCTGCAGTTGAAGAAGGAACAGTTCAATTTGCGCTTTCAGCGGGCCACCGGCCAGCTCGAGGGCACGGCCCGCCTCAAGGTGGTGCGCCGCGACATCGCCCGGATCAAGACGGTGATGCACGAGCGGCGTTCGCCCGAGAGTGTGGCCTAGGAGGATTACGATGCCAAAACGCGTTCTGCAGGGTGTCGTGGTGAGCGACAAGGGTGAGAAGACGGTGATCGTCAAGGTCGAGCGCCGCTTCATGCATCCGCTCTACAAGAAGTATATTCGGCGCTCCAAGCGCTACGCCGCGCATGACGAGAGCAATGAGGTGACGGTCGGCATGGCGGTGCGGATCGAGGAGTGTCGGCCGATCTCGAAGACCAAGCGCTGGGTTGTGCTCGGCGGCGAGGCGGCCGGGATGGCCGAGGCGGCTTCCGAGCCGACCGCGGTCGCGAGCGAATAGGGGCGGTAGATGATCCAGGTCGAGACCAATCTCGAGGTTGCCGACAATTCGGGGGCACGGCGTGTGCAGTGCATCCGGGTGCTCGGCGGCTCGCATCGCCGCTGGGGCTCGGTCGGCGACATCATCGTCGTGGCCGTCAAGGAAGCCATCCCCCGCGGCAAGGTGAAGAAGGGTGACGTGCATCATGCGGTCATCGTCCGCACCGCCAAGGAGGTGCATCGCCCTGACGGCACGGCCATCCGCTTCGACAAGAACGCGGCTGTCCTGATCAACAAGCAGGGTGAGCCGATCGGCACGCGCATCTTCGGTCCGGTGACCCGTGAATTGCGCGCCAAGCGGTTCATGAAAATCGTTTCTCTGGCACCGGAGGTGCTCTGATGGCCGCGCGTATTCGCAAGGGTGATCGGGTGGTGGTCACCGCCGGCAAGTCGAAGGGTGTCGAGGGCGAGGTGCTCAAGGTGCTGGTCGACGAGAAGCGGGTGGTGGTGCAGGGTGCCCAGTTGATCAAGCGGCACAACAAGCCGTCCGCGCGCGGTGCCGGTGGCATCGAACAGCGCGAGGCGCCGCTGCACGTCTCCAACGTGCTCCACATCGATCCGGAGGACGGCAAGCCGACCCGTATCGGATTCAAGTTTCTCGAAGATGGCCGCAAGGTCCGCTACGCCAAGCGGTCCGGCGAGATCATCGACCGTTGAGGAAGACGTCATGACTCCCCGCCTGAAGCAGCACTATCAAGACGTGCTGAGGAAAGAGCTCACCGAGAAATTCGGGTACAAGAACCCGATGCAGGTGCCTGCGCTCGACAAGATCGTCATCAACATGGCGGTGGGTAAGGCCGTGTCCGACAGCAAGAAGCTGACGGCGGCGGTCGGCGAACTGACGAAGATTGCGGGCCAGAAGCCGGCGATCTCGAAGGCCAAGAAGTCGGTCGCCAACTTCAAGTTGCGCGAGGGCATGCCGATCGGGGCCAAGGTGACGTTGCGCCGGGAGCGCATGTACGAGTTTCTCGATCGGCTGGTGACCATCGCCTTGCCGCGAGTTCGCGATTTTCGTGGTATCTCGGGCAAGAGCTTCGACGGCCGCGGCAATTACGCGTTCGGCTTGAAGGAGCAGATCGTGTTCCCCGAGATCAATTACGACGAGGTCGACGAGATCCGGGGCATGGACATCATCATTTGCACGACGGCAAAGACCAACGAGGAGGCTTATGCCCTTCTCAAGGGTTTCGACATGCCGTTTCGGGCCTGACGGAAGGTACGGGGCTTATGGCCAAGAAGAGTTCGATCGAGAAGAACAACAGCCGTCGGCTGATGGTAGCCAGGCAGGCCGAGAAGCGTGCCGCGTTGAAGGCCGTGATCAACGACCGTGCCGGTGATCCCGAAGAGCGGTTCGAGGCGGTGTTGAAATTGGCGGCATTGCCGCGCAACGGTGCGAAGGTTCGTATCCGCAATCGTTGTCATTTGACCGGTCGGCCGCGGGCGTACTACCGCAAGTTCGGCCTGTCGCGTATTGCGCTTCGCGATCTCGCTTCCGAGGGCCAGATTCCTGGCGTCGTGAAATCGAGTTGGTGAGGCAGGAGCACTAGAATGTCGATGTCAGACCCCTTGGGGGACATGCTCACCCGGATTCGCAACGGCCAGATGGCGCAGAAGGGCAGTGTCTTGTCGCCCGCGTCCAGGCTGCGCCGCAACGTGCTCGAGGTGCTGCGCCGCGAGGGTTATATTCGCGGCTACACGGCGAGCGAGCCCTCGGGCGGCAAGTCCGAGCTCTCGATCGAATTGAAGTATCACAATGGCGAGCCGGTGATCCGCGAACTCAAGCGCGTCTCCCGCCCGGGCCGGCGCATCTACGCCGGCGTCAAGGAGCTGCCGGAGATCTACAACGGTCTCGGCATCGCCATCCTGTCGACGCCGCGTGGCGTGCTCTCGGACGCCGAGGCGCGCGAGAGCAAGGTCGGCGGCGAAGTCCTCTGCACGGTGTTTTGATCATGTCCCGTATCGGCAAGCATCCAGTCAGCATTCCCAAGGGCGTCGATGTCGCCGTCGAGGGCCAGACCGTCAAGGTCAAGGGCAAGCTCGGCAACCTCCAGGAAACCCTGCCGGGCGAGGTCTTGATCGCGCTCGAGGATGGTTCCTTGGCAGTCAAGCCGCGCGAGGACGACAAGCGCGGCTTGCAGATGTGGGGCCTGGCCCGGACGTTGGTCCAGAATATGGTGACCGGGGTCAGCGACGGCTTCACCCGTCGGCTCGACATCTCCGGGGTCGGCTACCGCGCAAATGTGGACGGCAACATCCTCAATTTGCAGCTGGGCTACAGCCACGACATCAAATTCGCCATTCCGGAAGACGTGAAGATCGTCTGCGAAACGCCGACGGCGATCGTCATCTCCGGCTTCGAGAAGCAGCGCGTCGGCCAGATCGCGGCCGAGATCCGCGGTTTTCGCCCGCCCGAGCCCTACAAGGGCAAGGGTGTTCGCTACGGCGACGAGGTGGTCCGCCGCAAGGAAGGCAAGAAGAAGTAGCCATGATCAAAGCCAACGACCGTTTCCAGCGGCGCGCCAAGCGGACGCGTTACGCGCTTCGTCAGGCCGCCGGCGGCAAGCCCCGGCTCACGGTGTTCCGCTCGTCCAAGCATATCTACGGCCAGATCATCGACGACACGGCCGGCCACACCTTGATTGCGGCCTCGACCCTCGACAAGGGGCTGAAGGGCGAGATCAAGACCGGCGCCGACATGGCGGCGGCCAAGGAGGTGGGGCTGCTGCTGGCGAAGAAAGCCAAGGAAGCCGGCATCGAGGCCGTGGTGTTCGACCGTGGCGGCTACAAGTATCACGGCCGGGTCAGGGCGCTGGCCGATGCTGCCCGCGAGGGCGGGCTCGCATTTTGAACGCCAGTTTGGTTAGGGAATAAAGATGGCACGTCCAGAACGCCGCGAGGATCGCCAGGACTCCGAGCTGATCGACAAGCTGGTCAACGTCAATCGCGTTGCCAAGGTGGTCAAGGGCGGCCGGCGCTTCGGCTTTTCGGCACTCGTTGTCGTCGGCGACGGCAAGGGCCGGGTCGGCTATGGCAGCGGTAAGGCTCGTGAAGTGCCGGAAGCGGTCAGGAAGGCGACCGAGCAGGCCAAACGCTCGATGGTCCGGGTACCGCTCCGCGAGGGCCGCACGCTGCATCACGATATCCAAGGTCATTTCGGTGCCGGCCATGTGCTGCTCCGCGCCGCCCCTCCGGGCACCGGCGTGATCGCCGGTGGGCCGATGCGCGCGGTGTTGGAAGCTTTGGGTATCGGTGACGTGGTCGCCAAGTCCTTGGGTTCATCGAACCCGCACAACATGGTCAAGGCGACCATGGTGGCCTTGCAGCTGGTCAACTCGCCCCGCTCGGTCGCCGCCAAGCGCGGCAAGAAGGTGAGCGAGATCATGGGTCGGCGCGAGGCCGCGCCCGAAGTTGCGGCGGAGGCTTGAAGCGGTGGCCAAGAAGATCGACATCACACAGACTGGTAGCGCCATCGGTCGCCCAGATGATCAGCGCAAGACCCTGGTCGCCCTGGGGTTGAACAAGCTGCATCGGTCGCGCGCAGTGGACGACACGCCCGAGAATCGCGGGCGGATCGATAAAGTAAAGCATCTCTTGCGGGTCGAGCCCGCGAAGTCCTGACGTCGGAGCCATACCTATGCGTTTGAACGACCTTCGCGACAACCCGGGCGCGCGCTACAAGGCGAAGCGGCTCGGTCGCGGCATCGGCTCCGGCAAGGGCAAGACGGCGGGCAAGGGCCACAAAGGCCAGAAGGCACGTTCCGGCGTCGCCGTTCGCGCCTTCGAGGGTGGCCAGATGCCGATCTACCGGCGCTTGCCGAAGATCGGGTTCAAGAATCCGACGCGGCAGAGCTTCGTCGTCATCAATCTCGGCACGCTGCAATCGGCCCTCGACGCCGGGCGCATCGAGGCGGGTACCACGGTCGATGCCGCCAAGCTGGTGGCGGCGGGAATTCTCCGCCGCTCGCGCGACGGGGTAAGGCTGCTCGGCAAGGGTGAACTGACGACGGCGGTCACGGTCGAGGTGACGGGCGCCAGCAAGTCGGCGATCGAAGCGGTCGAGAAGGCCGGCGGCAAGGTGGTGATCCTGGGCGGCCGAGAGGGTGCCGCCGAAGCCGTGAGCGAAGGCTGAGGGAGCAGGGATGGCGTCGGTAGCCGACCAACTCGCGTCGAACATCAATTTCGGCGCCTTCGCCAAGGCAACCGAGCTGAAGCGGCGGATCTGGTTCGCGCTCGGCTGCCTGATCGTCTACCGCATCGGCACCTATATCCCGCTGCCGGGCATCGACCCGCAGGTCATGGCGCAGATCTTCGCGCAGCAGGCCGGCGGCATTATGGGCATGTTCAACATGTTCGCCGGCGGCGCCCTCGAGCGCATGTCGATCTTCGCGCTCGGCATTCTTCCCTACATTTCGGCTGCCATTATCATGCAGCTGATGACCGCGATCTCGCCGACCGTGGCCCAGCTCAAGAAAGAGGGCGAGGCCGGCCGCAAGAAGATCAACCAGTACACCCGCTATCTGACGCTGTTGTTGGCGACAGTGCAGGGCTACGGGCTGTCGGTCGGGCTCGAGGCGATGGGTGGGCCGGGCGGCAGTGCGGTGATCGATCCGGGGTGGTTCTTTCGTGCGAGCACCGTGATCACCATCGTGGGTGGCACGATGTTCTTGATGTGGCTGGGCGAGCAGATCACCGCCCGCGGCATCGGCAACGGTATCTCGCTGATCATCTTCACCGGCATCATCGCGACCCTGCCCGGTGCCATCGCCAGCATGCTCGACCTCGGTCGGACCGGGGCGATCTCGACGCTCTTCATCGTTCTGGTGCTGGTGATGGGGCTCGCCGTCATCACGTTCATCGTCTTCATGGAACGGGCGCAGCGACGGATCATCGTCCAGTATCCCAAGCGCCAGCAGGGCAACAAGATGTTCGGCGGCGAGAGCTCGCATCTGCCGATGAAGCTGAACACGTCGGGCGTCATCCCGGCGATCTTCGCCTCCTCGCTGCTCTTGATGCCGGCCACCTTGGGTGGCTTCGCCGGGCCCGGCAGCCCGGAGTGGCTGATCGTGGTGAGCTCGCTGCTCGGTCGTGGCCAGCCTCTGTTCCTCGTGATCTTCGTCGGTCTGATCGTCTTTTTCGCCTTCTTCTACACCTCGATCGTCTTCAATCCGCAGGAGACGGCGGACAATCTGAAGAAGCACGGCGGCTTCATCCCGGGCATCCGCCCTGGCCAGCGCACGGCCGAGTATCTCGACTACGTGCTGACCAGGCTGACGACCGTAGGCGCCCTCTACCTGGCCGCTGTCTGCGCAATGCCCGAGGTGTTGATCGCTCAGTATGCCGTACCCTTTTATTTCGGCGGCACCAGCCTGTTGATCGTCGTTGCGGTGACCATGGATACCGTGGCGCAAATCCAGTCGCATCTGATCGCCCACCAGTACGAGGGGCTGATCAAGAAGTCGCGGCTTCGTGGGAGGCGCAATTGATGAATCTCATCCTTTTCGGCCCGCCCGGCGCGGGCAAGGGCACGCAGGCGGCACGGCTGAAGGAAAAGTACCAACTGGCGCATCTTTCGACCGGTGACATGTTGCGGGAGGCGGTGGCGGCGAAGACTCCTGTCGGTCGCGAGGCCGAGGCGATCATGGCGGCCGGCAAGCTCGTCTCGGACGAACTCATCTGCAATGTCGTGGCCGATCGGATCGAAGAGCCGGACTGCGCCCATGGTTTCATTCTCGACGGTTTCCCGCGCACGTTGCCCCAGGCCGAAGCGCTGGACGCGATGCTGGAGAAGAAGGGCAAGCAGATCGACGTCGTGATCGAGCTTACCGCCGACGAGGCCGAGTTGATCAAGCGGATCGAGGGTCGGGCCGCCGAGAGCGGCGAGGCACGGGCCGACGACAATGTCGAGACGCTCAAGAAGCGGCTCGATGTCTATCGATCGCAGACCGCTCCGGTGCTGCCGTTCTATGCGGCCAAGGGTTTGCTGCGGACCATCGACGGGATGCGGTCGATGGACGAGGTGACACGGGAGATCGAGCAGGCGCTGCCCGGGCGCGGCTGATCGTGGGTTGCAGCGAGTCGGTCTCGCTTCCCTCGGTTTGGTGCCCAAACGCCGATTGACAGGGGTAGCACCGGCTCTATACTCCGACGGCCCTGGATCGGTTTCCGGTCCGGAACCGCTTGCTCGTGGTTTTGGTATTTTTCTTGCGATGTCGGCTCGGCCCAGTCCGCATGCCCCAAGTCTGCAAGCCCTAGTCTGCAAGCCGAGGAGAACTTCTGGTGGCGCGTATCGCCGGTATCAATGTTCCGGCCCAAAAGCCGGTCGGGGTCGCCTTGACCTATATCTACGGCATCGGACGAACGACGTCCGAGAAGATCCTGCTGCAATGCGAGGTGCCGTTCGCCCAGCGCGTCAACACGCTGAGTGACGCCGAGCTCGCCAAGATCCGCGAGGCGATCGATCGCGACCTCAAGGTCGAGGGTGATCTGCGCCGCGAGGTGGCGATGAGCATCAAGCGGCTGATGGACCTCGGCTGCTACCGCGGGCTCCGGCACCGCAAGGGTCTGCCGGTGCGTGGTCAGCGGACCCACACCAATGCGCGGACCAGGAAGGGCCCGGCCAAGGCGATTGCCGGCAAGAAGAAGGTGAAGAAGTAGGCCATGGCTGCCCAGGAAACCAAGCTGCGCCGCCGCGAGCGGAAGAACATCAGCTCCGGCATCGCGCATGTGAATGCATCGTTCAACAACACCATGATCACCATTGCCGACGCGCAGGGTAATGCGATTTCGTGGTCGTCCGCCGGCTCCCAAGGCTTCAAGGGCTCCAGGAAGTCGACGCCGTTCGCCGCGCAAATGGCGGCGGAATCGGCTGCCAAGAAGGCGATGGAGCACGGCATGAAGACCATCGAGGTGCTGGTGAGGGGCCCGGGCTCGGGCCGCGAATCGGCGCTTCGGGCCCTTCAGGCGGCGGGCTTCACGGTGACCAACATCCGTGACGTCACGCCGATACCGCACAACGGCTGCCGGCCGCGCAAGCGTCGCCGCGTCTAGATCGTTCGACTTTTTTGGCCCCTTTCGGGCCGCAGGCCAGGAGCGTCATCGCTCGTGCATTGGCCCGGCGGCCCGTGGCCGTTCGGGGCATCACAACGTTTGCGAGGATGGTTCCTTGATCCAAAAGAACTGGCAGGAGCTGATCAAGCCGCAGAAGCTCAACGTGCAGCCGGGGCGCCGGCCTGACAGAGAGGCTGCGATCATCGTCGAGCCGCTCGAGCGGGGCTTCGGCATCACGATCGGTAATGCGCTCCGGCGCGTGCTCTTGTCGTCGCTCCAGGGTGCTGCCGTCTCGGCGATCCAGATCGATGGCGTGCTGCACGAGTTTTCGTCGATCCCGGGCGTTCGCGAGGACGTCACCGATATCGTCTTAAATCTCAAGTCCTTGGGCGTGCGCTTGCACAGTGATGTGCCCAAGCGTGTCTACCTGAAGGCCGAGGGCCCGAAGGTGGTGACGGCCGGCATGATCGAGACTGGCCACGACGTCGAGATCATGGACCCGGATCAGGTGATCGCCCATGTCGACGAGGGCGGCAAGATCTCGATGGAGCTCACCATCTCCGGTGGCAAGGGCTACGTCCCGGCACACCTCAACAAGTCCGAGGACGCGCCCATCGGCCTGATCGCCATCGATGCGATCTACAGCCCCGTCAGGAAGGTGGCGTACCGGGTCGACAATGCCCGTGTCGGCCAGCAGACCGACTACGACCGGCTGATCATGAACATCGAGACCGACGGCTCGGTGAGCCCGGACGATGCGGTGGCCCTGGGCGCGCGGATCCTCCAGGACCAGCTCGGCCCCTTCATCAATTTCGACGAGCCGCATCTGGCCCAGCCGCAGGAGCGGCGCCCCGAGCTGCCGTTCAACCCGAATCTGCTGCGCAAGGTCGACGAGCTCGAGCTGTCTGTCCGCTCGGCCAACTGCCTGAAGAACGACAACATCGTCTATATCGGCGATCTCGTGCAGAAGACCGAGGGCGAGATGCTCAGGACCCCCAATTTCGGCCGCAAGTCCTTGAACGAGATCAAGGAGGTCCTGGCGCATATGGGCCTGCATCTCGGCATGGACGTCAGCGGCTGGCCGCCCGAGAATGTCGAAGAGCTGGCCCGCAAGGTCGAAGAACCGTTTTGAGCCGTCTAGATGAGGAGGCCGGTGGCTGCCACCGGATGAACTGAGATGCGTCACGGGAAAAGCGGCCGCAAGCTGAACCGCACCTCGAGCCATCGCCAGGCCATGTTCCAGAACATGGCCCAGGCGCTGGTGAAGCACGAGCAAATCACCACGACCCTGCCCAAGGCCAAGGAGCTTCGGCCCCTGGTCGAGAAGCTGGTCACGATGGGGCGGAGCGGCACTCTCCACGACCGCCGGCTGTTGATCGCGCGGACCCGCTGCGAGAAGACCGCGGCGAAGCTCATCGACGTTCTCGGCCCGCGCTATCAGGAGCGTCCGGGTGGCTATATTCGCATCATGAAGGCGGGTTATCGCTACGGCGACAACGCGCCCCTCGCCGTGATCGAGTTCGTCGACCGTGACGTGGATGCGAAGGGCCAGGATTCGGGTCCTGTGCAGCACGATGTGGACGAGGAAGAAGCCGTCGCCGCCTGACGCCCGGCGGCAGGCGAGACGACCCAGCCTCGGCCGATCGCGCCTCGCAGCGCTCTCTTTGCTGCTCGCGTTCGGCTGCGCCGAGCCGAGTGGCAGGGCAGGCGCCGAGCCGGCAGTTGTCGCGCAAGCGGCGGGCGATGTCCAAAGGGTGGTGCCGGCGGATGCGGCGAGCATCCGACTCTCATTCGCCCCCTTGGTCCGTGAGGCGGCGCCAGCCGTGGTGAGTATCACGACGAGCCGGGTGACGACCACGACCCGCCGCAACGAACCCTTCTTCGACGATCCCTTCTTTCGCCACTTCTTCGGCGATTTGGGTCCGTTCGGCGCGCCGCGTCAGCAGACCCGGCGGCAATCGTCGTTGGGCTCCGGCGTCATCGTTCGGAGCGACGGGTTGATCGTCACCAACCACCATGTGGTCGACGGCGCAGACGAGATCACCGTCATCCTCGCCGATCGCACCGAGCATCCGGCCGAGCTCGTGGGCAGTGACGAGCGCAGCGATTTGGCTTTCTTGCGGATCGCGACCGGGCGCGGCTTGCCCGCCATCCCGCTCGGCGACTCCGACCGCATCGAGGTGGGCGATCTGGTCCTCGCCATCGGCAATCCGTTCGGTATCGGTCAGACGGTGACCAGCGGCATCATCTCCGCCCGGGCGCGCGCCACGCCGGGCGCCAGGAGCGATGTTTCGTTCATCCAGACCGACGCCGCGATCAATCCCGGCAATTCGGGCGGCGCCCTCGTCTCGATGGATGGCGAACTGGTCGGCATCAACACGGCGATCTTCACCCGTGGCGGCGGCTCGATCGGCATCGGCTTCGCCATCCCGGCCAATCTGGTGGCCGCCCGTGTCATCGGCATCGAGCATGGGGTGGAGACGGCCCGACCTTGGCTCGGAGCCGCGTACAAGCCGATCGACACGAGTCTGGCTTCGGCCCTCGATCTCGACCGGCCACAGGGTGTGTTGATCGAGCGCGTCCATCCCGACGGTGCCGCGGCCAAGGCCGGCTTGCGGGCCGGCGACGTCGTCACGGCTGTCGGTGGTGTCGAGGTCTTCGATGCGCCCGGGCTCAATCTTCGCCTCCAGCTTCAGCCCTTGGGCAGTCGGGTGCCGTTGACCGTGATCCGGCGCGGCGAGGCATTGGCGCTCGACCTTCCACTGGAATCGCCGCCCGGCGATCCCGAGCCGCCGCTGCGTCGCCTCGCCGGCAACCAGCCTCTGAGCGGGGCGGTCGTGGCCGAGCTGTCGCCGGCCTTCAACGAGACCATCGGCCTCGATCCGTTCACGGTCGGGGTCGGCATCGTCGAGGTCGAGCCCCGCAGCTTCGTGACCCGGCTTCGGCTGCAACCGGGCGATGTGGTTGCCGCCGTCAACGGCGAGCCGGTGAGGTCGGTCGGCGCTCTCGAGCGCCTGCTCGGCAGCCAGCGACAGCGCTGGGTCATCAGTGTCGAGCGGAATGGTCAGGTCTTCGATCTGACCATCGGCTGACGCGATGGCCGGGGAACCCGATCTTTTCGCGGCCGAGGCCCGGGAGCCGACGGCCAAAGCCGTTGCCGCCGATGCGCCCCTGGCGGAGCGCTTGCGGCCCAAGACCCTGGCCGAGGTGGTGGGGCAAAGTGCTGCCCTTGCCGCCGATGCGCCGCTCGGGCGCATGCTGCAGGCGAAAAAGCTCGGCTCGCTCATCCTCTGGGGGCCGCCGGGTTGCGGCAAGACCACGCTCGCTCGCCTGTTGGCCAAGGAAGTGGGTGAGACGCTGCTGCCGCTCTCGGCCGTGATGTCGGGGGTGGCGGAGCTCAGGAAGGCCTTCGAGGCGGCCCGGCAATACGCCAAGGCCGGCCACCGCCCGGTCCTCTTCATCGACGAGATCCACCGCTACAACCGGGCGCAGCAGGACGGCCTGCTGCACGAGGTCGAGGCCGGCACGGTCAGCCTGATCGGGGCGACCACCGAAAACCCGTCCTTCGCGCTCAATCCGGCCCTGATCTCGCGCTGCCACGTGGTCGTCCTCGAGCGGCTGGACGAGGCGGCCCTGGGCCAGCTTCTGGCGCGCGCCGAGGCCGTGCTGGGCCACGGCCTGCCTTTGGCCGAGGAGGCCCGCGCACGGCTGCTCGAGTTGGCTGATGGCGACGGCCGCTATCTCTTGAACATGGTCGAGAGCCTGGCCGACCTGCCGGCCGAGCCGGCGCTCGATGTCGAGCAGCTCGGCCATGTGCTGTCCCGCCGCCTGCCGGTTTACGACAAGCAGCAGGAGGCGCACTACAACCTGATTTCCGCCCTGCACAAATCTGTCCGTGGGTCCGATCCGGATGCCGCCCTCTACTGGCTCTGTCGGATGCTCGGGGCCGGCGAGGACCCGCGCTACCTGGCCCGGCGGCTGATCCGCATGGCCAACGAGGATGTGGGCCTGGCCCAGCCCGAGGCCATGGTCCAGGCGGTGCACGCGGCCGAGGTCTACGAACGGTTGGGCAGCCCCGAGGGCGAGCTCGCCCTGGCGCAGGTGACCGTCCACCTGGCCCTCGCCCCCAAGTCGAACGCGGTCTATAAGGCCTATGCCGCGGCCAGGGCTGCAGCCAAGGAGCATGGCTCGCTGATGCCTCCGGCCCACATCCTCAACGCGCCGACGAAGCTGATGAAGGAGCTGGGCTACGGGGCCGGCTACACCTACGACCACGACGCCCCGAACCGCTTTTCGGGGCAGAACTACTTCCCCGACGAGATGGCGCGGCAGCGGTTCTATGCGCCGACCGAGGAGGGGCTGGAGAAGCGCTTGAAGGAGAAGCTCGAGGGGTTGGAGCGCTTGCGCCAGAGGCGCGGCGACAGCGGGGAGGGGGCATGACCGGGGTTCAGCACCGCGCGGTGACGGCAGCCGAAGCCGATCTCCGCTTCGATCGCTGGTGCAAGCGGCACTTTCCGAGCCTCGGTCACGTGCAGCTGCAAAAGCTCCTGCGCACCGGCCAGTTCCGCCTCGACGGCAAGCGGGTGACGGCCGCGACCCGGGTGCAGCCGGGCCAGACCGTGCGCGTCCCGCCGGTCGATGCCGAGGCACCCACGACCCGCCGAACCGTCAGCGAGGCCGATGCGCGGTTCATCCGCGGCCTCGTGATCCACGACGACGCCGAGATCGTGGTTTTGAACAAGCCGGCCGGCATCGCTGTCCAGGGTGGCTCGAAGACGACGCGGCATATCGACGGCATGCTGGACGCCTTGAGCAAAGAAGGTGAGCGGCCCAAGCTGGTGCACCGGCTGGATCGTGACACCAGCGGCATCCTGGTCCTCGCCCGCAATGCGGTGGTGGCGCGCGAGCTGATGCACGCCTTTCAGCAGCACGGGGTGAAGAAGCTCTATTGGGCGATCGTCCAGGGCAATCCCGACAGGAATGCCGGGCTCATCGATCTCCGGCTCGGCAAGTCCGGCCCGGACGGGCGCGAGAAGATGACGCCCGAAGCCCTCGATGCGAAGCGGGCGAAGACCGATTTTCGCGTCATTGCGCGCGCTGGCAAGATCGCGGCCTGGGTCGGCCTCGTGCCGCTGACCGGCCGCACCCACCAACTCCGAGCGCATATGCAGGCAATCGGCACGCCCATCGTCGGCGACCACAAATACGGTGGCGAGCCGCCGGCAACCGCGCCTGACGGCCTGATGCTCCACGCCCGCGAAATCGAGCTGCCGAGGGCCAAGGGCCGCCCGCTCAGGGTCACCGCCGAGCCACCGCCGCACTTCCTCGAAGGCCTCGCCTGGCTGGGCCTCACCCCCGAGGCGCTGCCGTTCAGCCGCCTTCAGGACTGGCCCGAGGCGGGTTGAGCATCGGCCGCCTCGAGCCCGGTGCCGAGGAAGAGGTCGGCAATGGCGATGTCGCCGCCGAGCAACTCGCTCGAGAAGCTCTGCCCCGGCTGCAGCGGCAGGCTGCCGATCCACTGGCTGTTGCGCTTCTGCCGGACCAGGACCAGCGCCCTTTGACTGTCGATCAGCCAGACCTCCTCGACCGACGGCAGCGCGCAGTAGTGCGGCACCTCGACCGCCTTGTCGTCGCGTCCGGTCGAGGGCGAGAGAACCTCGACGATCAGCTTCGGCTCGAGGAGATAGAGCTCGTCGCCGAGCGTCTCGCAGCTCATGGTGAGGTCGGGGACGTAATAGCGGTCGTCGCCCAGCACCGAGAGGACGACGCCCGTGTTGTCGTAGACGCGGCAGGGCTTGCCCCGGCCAATGCGATCGAGAATGACGTCGCCCGCATTGCGCTGGATCAGCCCATGCCGCGGCCGCGCTGGCGCCATGGCTCGGGGCGCCCCGTTGATCAGCTCGTAGCGCGTCTCCGTGCCGTCGTCCCAGACCAGGAACTCCGCCAATGTCATCCGCCGCTCCGCCACCTCGACCATCGAGCATAACCCCGCTTGACCCGGCATCACTATAGCCCGACCTAGGTTCTGGAAGCAAAAAAGGCACGGCCATGACCCAGCTCATCGTTTTCGACTGCGACGGCACGCTCGTCGACAGCCAGGCCGTGATCGTCGCCTGTGCGGAGGACGCGTTCGCTGCCGTCGGGCTCGTGGCGCCGTCGCCCGAGCGCATCCGCCACATCGTCGGCCTCTCGCTCGAGCCCGCGATGCGGGTCCTGCTCGGCCGTGACGATCCGGCTCTCGGCCGGCGCATCGCCGACGCCTATCGCGATGCGTTCTTCGCCCGGCGAGCCATGCCGGACCACGACGAGCCGCTTTTCGCGGGCGTGGTCGAAACGTTGCAGGCGCTCGCCGACCGCGGGGCGGTCATGGGGGTCGCCACCGGCAAGACGATGCGCGGGCTCCAGCAGATCCTCGAGAAGCACGCGCTGGGCGACTACTTCGTCACCCTGCAGACCGCCGACCTCCACCCCTCCAAGCCGCACCCGGCGATGATGGAGGCAGCCATGCGCGAGGCCGGCTTCACCCCCGATGTCACCTGGATCATCGGCGACACGACCTACGATATCGAGATGGGTCGGCTCGCCGGCTGCCGCGGCATCGGCGTCTCCTACGGCAACCACCCGATCGAGGCCCTCGAGCGCGCCGGCGCCACGCACATCGTCGATCGGATCGACCAGGTCCTCGAGCACCTATGAAACGGTTCTACGAGGAGGCCACGGTCGGCACGGCCGAAGCAGGGCATACCATCCTGCTCGACGGCCGCCCCGTGCGCACCCCCGGCCGCGCCCTCCTGGCGATGCCGAACGCCACGCTGGCCCAGGCGGTGGCGGCCGAATGGGCGGCGCAGCTCGAGACGATCAAGCCCGAGGCGATGCCGCTGACCCGCCTCGCCAACACTGTGGTCGACCAACTGCCGGCCAAGCGCCCGGACGCTCTTCAAGAGATCGCGGGCTACGCCGCCGCTGACCTGCTCTGCTACCGCGTCCCGCACCCGGCAAGCTTGGCCGAACGGCAACAGGCCACCTGGCAGCCCTGGCTGATCTGGGCAGCCGAACACCTCGCCGCACCGCTGCTCACCACCACCGATCTCGATCCCGTGCCGCAACCGCGAGCATCGCTCGAAGCCTTGAGCCGAACAGCCGAAGCCCTCGACGACTGGCGCCTCGTCGGCCTGCACGCCACGACCCGGCTCACCGGCTCGATGGTGCTGGGCCTCGCCATGGTCGAAGGCGAGCTCGGCGCCGAGCCCGCCTTTGCGGCAGCGATGCTGGAAGAATTCTTCGAGATCGAGCAATGGGGCCTCGAGGCCGAACAAGCCAAACGCCACGCGGCACTGAGGACCGACCTCGCCGCCGCCGCGTTCTATTGTGATACGCTGCGGTAGAACCAGAGCGGGACGGAGAACCGGCCGCGTCACGAGTTCATGTCGCCGTTTCCATCAGCGAGCACGCTTGCTCCGCTGGCGCAGCGCATCGAACCAGTACCACGCCCGTCTCGGGTCTTTCGGGCCGCGGGCTCGGATAGGAGTTAGGAATATTAGCGAATATGGTGGGGGCGGTCAAGAGGGCGGACGGCCGGCCTCGGGTCCGTTCGGCACACCGCCGCCGCGGCTATGAGCCGGCTCGACCCGGTTGCCCGCACCGTATCTCGTCAATGCAAAAAAACTTTTGCAACCAACTCTTTGACCCTTCCCCCTGCGTCATCCTGCCCCCTCGGGTTCGTTCGCAAAAGTCGGGTTCGTTCGCGTGCCAGCCGGGTTCGTTCGTCGATTCCTCGGGTTCGTTCGTTGATTTCCCGGGTTCGTTCGTGGGTTTATCGGCCCAAATGAGTCGGTATATGCGCCATTAGCAATCGTGATGGCGCATATACCGACTCATTTCTCGGGTTAGGCGTCATATACCGATTCATTTCTCGGGATATGGTTCGTATAGCGGCACAACCCGAGCGCAAACGAGTCGGTATATGACGCATGGTTTCGGGATTTGTGTGTAGGCGTATGATTCCGGATAAGCGTTGCTTATGCGGAAGATCGGGGAGCCAGCGCCTCCCCGAGCCCCTCCGGTCTTTTCGGGATAGTGCAGCCAGGCGGATCGCGGCGGGTTTCTTGCGGTGGCGACGGTTACGCCTTCGTCTTTCCTGCTGACCTCGCCATTTCCGATTTGACCGCTGGCCCTTGGGGACGCGAAGCGGGATGAGCCGCCCGGCAGGTCGCGTCGGTGCCGAAGGCCGCGCCGAAGCCATCGGCGTGAACGGTGCCGAAAGCCGGCGGCCGAGGAAACGGCCAAGGGTCGAGAAAGGGGGAGGGTCTCTTTCTGCCTATGGCAAGATCTCGTGTTCGGCTCGGGTTTGTGCGATGTCGATGGTTCGCCGTGCGCGGCTTTTTTCGAGGAAAGGCGATCTTATCAGAGTGGGCTCGACGACACCGACCATCTGGCTGGCGTCGGCCGGCTTGGTGGCTACCGCGGTCAGCTTCGGGCCGGCGCGGATGGGCTTCGGGTTGTTTCTGCCGACCTTCCGCGAGGCCTTCGGGCTGTCGAGCACCCAAGCAGGCTTGATCGCGAGCTTCGGCTTTCTCGCCTTTCTCGCCGCGCTGCCGCTGACGGCCTGGCTCGGCGGGCGGGTCGGCCAGCGCCTGCCCGTCGTCCTGGGTGCACTGTCGGCGACCGTGGGCTTCGTGGCGGTGGCGACGGCTTCGGGGGTTACCGGGCTGACCGCGGGCGTGGCGCTGGCGGGTGCCAGCGCCGGCTTCTGCTGGGCGCCGTTCAACGATTCGGCCGAGCGCGTCGTGCCGGAAGCGGCGCGACCCGGCACGCTGTCGGCGGTCTCGACCGGCACGACACTGGGGGTGGCGGCCGCAGCCGCGCTCTTTCTCGGTGTCACCTTCGGCGCCTTCGACTGGCGCATCGCCTGGGGCGTCTTCGCAGTCGTCGGCCTCGTGGCAGCCCTCCTGGCCGGCTGGGGCGTGCCGGGCGGTCGGCGGCGCGCCATGGCCGACGGATCGCGCCAGCCCCGGCTCTTTCGCCGGGAGGTGGCCCCGCTCTACGGTGCTGCATTCTGCTTCGGCGCGAGCAACGCGGTCTATCTCGCCTTCGCCGCCGATCATGTCGTCGCGTCGGGCGGCCTGCCGGGGCTGCCGGACAGCGCGGCCGCAGCCGTGATCTTCCTCGGCTACGGCATTTGCGGCATCGTCGGGCTCGCGACCGGGCGAATCGAGGCGCGGCTCGGTCTCGTGCCGCTGCTGGCTGCCATCTTCGCGGCTTTCGCCGCCTCGCTCGTGCTCGTCGCCCTGGCGCCGGGGGCTTGGGCGTCCGTGCTGATCTCGGCCGGACTGCACGGCGCCGCGGTCATGACGATCAGCGCCGTACTCGCCTTTTGGAGCCTCAGGCTATTTCCCGGCCGGGGCTCGCTCGGCTTCACGGCAGCACTCGTCGGCGTCGCGGTGGGCAGCGTCGTGGGGCCGACGATCGCGGGAACGCTCGCCGATACCCATGGCCTGACAACGGCGCTTCTCGTCAGCACGACGGCGCCGCTCGCCGTCACCCTGGCCGTCACCGGTCGGCTGCTATGGCGGCGGTCATGACCGCTTGTGAAAGTCGGCCTTTCGGTCGGTCTGGATGTGCTCGCGCCAGTCGAACCAGTCGAGGCGTTGTTTTTGGGCCGCTTTGTCGTCCCAGACGAACCAGGCGAAGCAGGTGTTCGAGGGAGCCCTCGGGCCTTGCCAGCCGTGGCGGTGCATCATCGGCAGGCGGCGCGACGAGATCCAGATGCGGGCCGGGGTGTGGCGGCGGAAGAAGGGGAGGCGTCTGGTGCTCTCCAGGAAGTTGGTGCGCAGGAGGAGGGCCAGGTAGGGCGCTTCGGTCAGCGCTTTTTCGGCGAAGGCCATGGCGAGGCGGTAGGGTGGATTGGTGACGATGCCGCCGACTCCCTCGCGCGGTTTCGCCTTCAGGTAGTCGATGCCGGTTTCGCAGTTCTCCAGGCCGTAATCGACGAGGTCGGTGGCGGTGACCTCGTGGCCGGCTCGGCGCAGCGGCTCGACAATGGCGCCGTCG
>JAABSG010000055.1 GCA_011390475.1 Geminicoccaceae bacterium
GACGGATTTCTTGGCATCGAGGCTGTCGCGGGATTGGTCGACATAGCCGAGCTGGACGGTGTCACCGATCTTGATCTCGCCCGAGTCGGGTTTTTCCTGGCCGATGATCATGCGAAAGAGGGTGGTCTTGCCGGCGCCGTTGGCACCGATGACGCCGACAATGCCACCCGGGGGGAGTTCGAAGGAGAGGTCGTCGATGAGGAGTTCGTTGCCGAAGCCTTTGGAGACGTTCTCGAACTGGACGACGGTGGCGCCCAGGCGGGGGCCGGGGGGGATCATGATCTGGGCGCTGCCGGGGCCGGCATCGTTGGCGGCGCGCAGCAGGTCTTCATAGGCCGAGATGCGGGCTTTCTGCTTGGCCTGGCGGGCGCGGGGCGAGCTGGCGATCCATTCGGCTTCGCGGGCCAGGGTTTTCTGCTTGGCCTGTTCCTCGCGCTCTTCCTGGGCCAGGCGCTTGCGTTTCTGTTCCAGCCAGCCGGAGTAGTTGCCTTCGTAGGGGATGCCCTTGCCGCGATCGAGCTCGAGGATCCAGCCGGCGACGTTGTCGAGGAAGTAGCGGTCGTGGGTGACGGCGACCACGGTGCCCTTGTAGTCGTGGAGGAAGCGCTCGAGCCAGGCGACGGATTCGGCGTCGAGGTGGTTGGTGGGCTCGTCGAGGAGGAGGAGGTCGGGCTGGGAGAGGAGGAGGCGGCAGAGGGCGACGCGGCGGCGCTCACCGCCGGAGAGCTTGTCGACGGCGGACGAGCCGGGGGGGCAGCGAAGGGCGTCCATGGCGATCTCGACGGTGCGCTCGATTTCCCAGCCGTTCGCGGCGTCGATCTTTTCCTGGAGCTCGGACTGCTCGTTCATCAGCGCGTCCATGTCGGCGTCGGGGTCGGCGAAGCCTTCGGAGACGGCGTTGAAGCGGTCGAGGAGGTCCTTGATTTCGCCGACGCCTTCCATGACGTTGCCCATGACGTCCTTGGTTTCGTCGAGATGGGGCTCCTGTTCGAGGTAGCCGATCTTCACCCCGTCGGCGGCCCAGGCCTCGCCGTTGAAGTCGGTGTCGCGGCCGGCCATGATCTTCAGGAGCGAGGACTTGCCCGAACCGTTGACGCCGAGCACGCCGATCTTGGCGCCGGGGAGGAAGGCCAGGGTGACGTTCTCGAACAGCTTCTTGCCACCGGGAAAAATCTTGGTGAGCTGCTTCATGACGTAGATGTATTGGTAGGAGGCCATATCGGTCCTTCGGGGATTCTTCGCGGTTGGGGAGGGGCGGCGGTCGGTGCCGGGGTTCGTGCGTGTTTAGCAACCGGCGGGCGATTCGCAAAGGCTGGTGCGGCCTTTCGCTTCGGCGGGTCTGCGGGTAGTCTCGGTGGACGGTAGCGGTGGCTGTGCTGGGAGGTGTTCGGTGGCGCGGAAGGTTTTGATCGTCGACGACGAGCCGAATATCGTGTTGTCGCTCGAGTTCTTGATGAAGAAGGCGGGGTTCGAGGTGGCGGTGGCCAGGAACGGGGCCGAGGCGCTCGAGGCGCTGGCGGGGGAGGCGCCGGATCTGCTGCTCTTGGACGTGATGATGCCGGAGTTCGACGGCTACGAGGTCTGCGAGCGGATCAGGGCGGATGCCGCCTGGGCTGCGACCAAGATCGTCATGTTGACGGCGAGGGGGCGGGACAGCGAGCGGGATCGGGGATTGGCTTTGGGGGCGGATGCCTATGTGACGAAGCCGTTTTCGACGCGGGAGCTGGTGGCGCAGATCGAGGAGATGCTGGCGGCCGAGTGAGCGGCTGGCGCGGTGGATGGGCGCATGATCGGGGCTGGTGAGTGACAATGAACAAGGTGAGCGCGGGCGGATGATCGAGGGTCGGCGTCGCAATTATCTGTTCGCGATCCTCATTCTGGCGCTGTTGTTGTTCAATGCGCCCTTGGTCATCGTGATGGACGAGATCGGCGGTGGCGGCTTCTTGCCGGCTTATCTGTTCATCGGCTGGGCCGTGGTTATTCTGCTCGCCGCCTTGACCATGCAGGGGCGGACCAAGCGCTGATGTTCTCGCCCTGGTTCATCGTCTTCGTCTCGGCGGCCTATCTGGCCGTGCTCTTCGTCATCGCGTCCTATGGCGACAAGCGGGCGCGCGAGGGGCGGCAGCTGATCAACCATCCGCTCATCTATACGTTGAGCATGGCGGTCTATTGCACGTCCTGGACCTTCTACGGTTCGGTCGGTCTCGCCTCGCAGTCGGGGATCGCGTTCCTGCCGATTTATCTGGGACCGACCCTGGCCGCCCTCTTGTTCCCGTTCGTGCTGCACAAGATCCTGCGCATCGCCAAGACCTACAGCATCACCTCGATCGCCGATTTCCTGGCCGCCCGCTACGGCAAGAGCACGGTGCTGGGCGGGGTCGCGACACTGGTCGCGATGATCGCGGGCATCCCTTATATCGCCCTGCAGCTCAAGGCGTTGTCGGCGAGTGCCGACTTGATGCTCGGGCTCGACAACGGCGGCGGGTTGGCGCCCTTCGGCGTCGACACGGCGCTGATCATCGCCATCACCATGGCGATTTTCAGCATTCTCTTCGGCACCCGACACATCGATGCCACCGAGACGCATCAGGGCATGGTCCTGGCGGTCGCCTTCGAGAGCATCATCAAGCTCACGGCCTTCATCGCGGTCGGTGTCTTCGTCACCTTCTATCTCTACGACGGGCTGGCCTCGATCACCGCGGCGACGCGGGCGGCCGGGCACGGCGATCTCCTCTTGATGCCCGAGGGCTGGCAGTATCTCGACTGGTTCTTGATGGTGCTGCTGGCGGCCTCGGTCATCTTCGTCCTGCCCCGTCAGTTCCACGTCGCGGTGATCGAGAATGTCGACGAGGCGCATCTGAAGACGGCGACCTGGGCGTTTCCGACCTACCTTTTGCTCATCAACATCTTCGTCATCCCGATCGCCCTTGCCGGCCGGCTGGGTGGGATCGAGGACAGTGATCTGATCGTCCTCTTCCTGCCCTTGGACGCCGATGCGCCGTGGCTGGCGCTGATGGTCTATATCGGCGGGTTGAGTGCCGCGACGGCCATGATCATCGTCACCAGCGTGGCGCTGAGCACGATGATCTCGAATGATCTGGTCATGCCGGTCCTGCTCCGGGTCGAGGCGTTGCAGCTCACCCGGCGAACGCATCTCTCGCGGCTGGTCATCTACATTCGCCGCGCGTCGATCCTGTTGTTGCTGTTGCTGGCTTATGTCTTCTTCCACGCCATCGGCGCCGGCTACGGGCTGGTCAGCATCGGCCTCATCGCCTTTGCCGCGGTGGCGCAGTTGGTGCCGGCCCTGATTCTCGGCATCTTCTGGCGCGATGCCAATCTGGTCGGGGCGCTGTCCGGCATCACGGCTGGGATCAGCGTTTGGGGCCTGACCCTGATCGTCCCGGCCCTGGCCGCGACCAGGGTCGTCGATCCGGCCATCCTGGTGCACGGTTTTTTCGGCATCGAGCTCTTGCGGCCCGAAGCGCTCTTCGGGCTTTCCGGCCTGCAGCCGGTGAGCCATGCGTTGTTCTGGAGCATTGCCGCCAACATTCTGCTCCTGGTCGCGGGCTCGCTGGTCTTTCAGCAGGACAATCTGCAGCGGCTGCAGGCGCTCTTGTTCGTCAATATTTTCGAGCGCGAGGGGACGACGCGGATCTGGCGGGGCGACACCAAGGTGGCCGAGCTCTTCGATCTGCTGGTCCGCTTCGTCGGCCGCGAGCCCGCCGAGCGGGTGATGGTCTTGGATGCGATCACCCGCGGCCGGCCGCTGGAGATGGCTGCCCGGGCCGACGCCGATTTCGTTCAGCTCGTCGAGCGCCACGTGGCCCGGGCCATCGGCGCCGCCTCGGCGCGGGCGATGGTGGCCTCGGTGGTGCGGGGCGAGGTGATCGGCCCGGACGACATCCTCGAGATCCTCGACGAGGCGAGCCAAGTCATCGAGTACAGCCACCAGCTCGAGGAGCGCTCCCGGGCCCTCGAGGAGGCCGGGGCCGAGCTCGAGCGGATCAACGAGCGGCTTCGCCAGCTCGACCGGATGAAGGACGATTTCCTGGCCACCGTCAGCCACGAGCTCCGCACGCCCTTGACCTCGATTCGCTCGTTCTCGGAAATCCTGATCGACAATCCGGACCTGCCGGTGGACGAGCGCCAGGAGTTTCTCGGCATCCTGGTGCGCGAGAGCGAGCGGCTGACCCGGCTGATCAACAACGTCCTCGATCTCTCGAAGATCGAATCCGGCAGCATGGACTGGGTGGTCAGCGACGTCGATCTCGACGAGGTGATCGATCAGGCGATCGGCGCCACCCGCGGCATGGCGAGCGAGCTCTCCGCCGTGGTCGAGCGCGGCGCGAAGGCCGCGGGCCCGGCGCTGGTGCGCGGCGATTACGACCGTCTCGTTCAGGTGGTCGTCAATCTTCTGGGCAATGCCTTCAAGTTCACGCCGCCGGGCGAGGGCCGGGTGCGGGTCGGGGTGGCAGCGGATGGCGCCGACTGGGTGGTGACCGTCGACGACAACGGCCCGGGCGTCGGCCCGCAGCACCGGGCGCAAATCTTCGAGAAGTTCTTCCAGGCGAATGAAAGCCTCAAGGATCGGCCCAAGGGCACCGGCCTCGGCCTCGCCATCTGCCACCAGATCGTCGACCATTTCGGCGGCGAGATCTGGGTCGAGGGCGGCGACCTCGGCGGCGCCCGCTTCGCCTTCAGGCTGCCGGCGCTGGTCGAGGAGGAGCGGCAGGCGGCGGAGTAGGTTGGGGTGAAAACAGAAAAAGGATGTGGGGGAAATGATTTCCCCCACGCCCCCTCGGTACTCGGCAAATAGTGAGCGGGCCCGGGGGAAATCATTTCCACCGGTTTCTACGCTTTCCGCTAGAGTACTGCCTCGCCGTTGGTGCTGCGCTCGCGCATCGTTTCGATCAGGCCTGACATGCCCTGTCGTTCGATGACGCTGCCGACCTCGTTGCGCTGGCTGACGACGAGGCTGACACCTTCGGCGATGACGTCGATGATGGCGAAATCGTCGCCGGTCTGGCGCAACCGCCAGTCGACCCTCAGCGGTGGCGCGCCGCGCAGGCGATTGATCCGGGTCTGCACCGCCGTGTCGCGTTCGTTCAACACGGCGCTGCCGACGACCTCGAAGGTCTGGCCCTCGTAGTCGCTCATCCGCTCGGCCATGGTGTTCATCAGGATCTGCCGGAAGAGCTCGACATAGTCCCGACGTTCCTCTTCGGAGGCGGTCCGCCAGTGCCGGCCGAGCACCAGCCGAGCCACCAGGTCCAGATCGGTGTGCGAATCCAAGAGGGTCTTCAGGGCAGCGAGCTTTTCGTCATCGCTCTTGTCCTCTTGGCGCAGGATCTCGACGACCTGCTCGCCGATCTCGGCGACGAACCCTTCGGCCGTCGGGTTGGCCATTGCCGGTTGGACGAGGGGCACAGTGGCGAGGCCGAGCGCGAGACCCAAGAGCGAGCGCCGCTGCCAGCCAGCCCTGTCGGTGGCTGTCGATCGCTCACTCGTCGTCGAAGTCGTCATCGAATATGCTTTCATAGCTTTCGTCTCGTTCCAGGCTGCCTTTGGCGATGCGGGCGGCTCGATTCTGCAGAAAAGCGCTTCTCGCGGCGACGTAGAAGTCGAGGCTGCCGGCTTCCAGGTCGTCGATGAGCGGGCCGAAGCGGTATCGGGTATCGACGGCCTCGGCACCACGGCGTGCCAGTTGCGCCTCCATATCGGAGAGATAGGGCCAGGGATCGAAGATGAAACCATCGACCGCGATGCCGCCCGCGTCACGAAACGTCGAGGGGCCGAGGATCGGCAGCACCAGATAGGCACCGCCGCCGACCCCCCAGACGCCGAGCGTCTGGCCGAAATCCGCATCCCGGCGGGGCTCGACGCCGACCACCGTGGCGAAGTCGAAAAGGCCGAAGATACCCATCGTGCTGTTGATCATGAACCGGCCGAGGGTGACCCCGGCCTGCTCGCGCTCACCCTGGAGCAGGTGGTTGACGAAGATCACCGGCGAGCGGAGGTTGGCGAGAAAGTTGGTGACGCCTCGCCTGCCGGGCTCCGGGACGGTGACCTCGTAGATCTGCGAGGCCGGCTTCAAGACCAGCCCGTCGACGATCCGGTTGAACTCGAAGATGCCGCGATTGAGGGGCTCTAGCGGGTCGCCCACTGCCGCTGCCGGGATGGGCGGCACGGCAATCAGGATGGCGAGCGAGAGTGCCAGCGCCCGGATCCCCAGCCGCAGCCCCCACCCGCGCGACGGCCGCCAGGGGCGTCCGTGCGGTGGTCGATCACGCTGGTCCGAACGACACATGCTCGATCCTCGACACTGGGGGCGCGCATCATGCGGCGCCGCTGCCTGAGCCCCCGGGTCGTGTAATCGGCGCAGGTGGGTATTGCAACTGGTCTCGACGCTGGCGCCGACGGCTCGGCAATCACCATGCGTTGTCCTTAACCCCACTTCGTAATCCCCTATGTTCCGCCGCCACCTGCGCTTTCCCTTACCCGGCAAAGGTCAATAAAGTCTTAAACGAAGCAAGCATTGGCGGGTTTGTCGTCGGCGCCGGCAATTTTCTTGGTCTCGAGCGGGAGGAATGGGGATGAGCACGGTTCGCGTGGTATCGTTCAACGGGTTGCGGCTGCGTCTGGGTGCGGCTCTCGGTTTCCAGTCGCCACTGTTCGAGCAGTTCGCTCGCGCCCTGGACAGCCGCGACGAAGCGGACCTCCAGCTCGCGATCCAGGCGCTCGAAGCCTGTCCGGAGCCGATGCGGGCGAGTGTCCAGAATGTCCTGGTCGATTGGCTGTTCGACCCGGAGGATGCCTCGGGGCTCCTGGATCTGCCGGCCGCAACGGAGGCTCGTCACTGATCGGCCGAGGTCGCGGCTTCGCTCCCCGAGGGTTCCGACGCAAAGCATCCATAGACCGGGCTTGCTGGACCAGCCAAGCCGGTGCGGCAGTGCCGCGCGTGATGCTGGCCGAGATCGTGGTGGCGACCCGTTCGCGGTGTCGACGCCGCGCGGGTGGGCGGTAATGTTGTTCCAGGAGGGGCGGGCCTGCTGGCGTTGCTTGCTGCCAAGCCGTTGATCGAGAGCAGCTTCTCGGAGGGGTCAGGCCCCTCTTTGGGCTCGCGCGCGAGCGGGAGCCCAGCTTTTCGGACGAGGTGCTGGAGCGTGGTTGTTCGGCGAAGCTCGATCGAGGGGCTTGCATCGAGTCCGCGATCGATATAAAGATATGCGCATATGCAGGTTTTCTGATGCACACCGATCCTGCTGATGCGTAGGGGCAATGGCGACCAGCTCACTCGACGATCTCCTCAATGGCCTCAGGGCCGCGGCCGAACCGTCGCGGTTGCGGCTGTTGGCTATTTGCAGCCATGGGGAGTGGACGGTGAGCGAGTTGGTCCAGGCGATGGCGCAGAGTCAGCCGCGTATCTCGCGGCATCTGAAGCTGTTGGCCGAGGCGGGTTTGCTGGAGCGGTTTCGCGAGGGTGGCTGGGTGTTCTATCGCCGGGCACAGAGCGGCGACGCGGCCAGGCTCGCTCGCTCGCTTTGCCGGCTGTTGCCCGAGGGTGACCCATTGCTCGCCCTCGACCGGCAGCGTCTGGCGGCGATCAGGGCGGCGCGGCGGCGGCAGGCCGAGCGCTTTTTCGACGAGCGCGCCGCGGTTTGGGACAGCGAGACCGACGTCGCCGTCGAGGCCGGGGCGGTCGAAGCGGAACTGTTGCGCATTTTCGGCGAGGCACGGACCGAATCACTGCTCGACGTCGGCACCGGCACCGGCCGTATCCTGCAGGTTCTGGCAGGACAAATCGGCAGCGGGCTCGGCGTCGACTTGAGCCACGACATGTTGCGGGTGGCGCGGGCCAATCTCGACCGTCGCGAAGCGCGCAACTGCCAGGTGCGCTATGGCGACATGTACCAGCTGCCCTTGAACGACGGGGCGGTGCATGCCGTGACCCTGCATCAGGTGCTGCATTTCGCCGACGACCCCCAGGCGGTTCTGGCGGAGGCGGCCCGCGTGCTGGCCCCGCGCGGCCGGCTGATCGTGGTCGATCTGGCGCAACACGACCTCGAATGGCTGAGGACCGAGAAGGGCCATCGCCGGCTGGGCTTCGCGCCCGGCGAGGTGGCCGGCTGGTTCGCCGATCTCGGCCTCGAGCCCGCCCCGGTCACCCGCTTGCCGGGTGAGGGGGCGGATGTCTGTATTTGGCTGGCCGCGAAGTCCGCAGAAAAAGGCGGGCTGGAAGGCGATGCCGTGATCGAAACGAGAACCGAGAGGGCCGCTTGATGACCACGTCAGGGACGACGACGCCGCACGAAACCGCGGGCGGAGCTTGGACGCTCGCCGCCGACCTGCCGCGGGTCAAGCTGTCGATCGAGCTGTTTCCCCCGAAATGGCCGGCCGAGGCGATGGCGCTGCTCGAGCAGATCGACGTGCTCGACGTGCTCGAGCCCGCCTATTACACGGTCACCAGCGGTGCCGGTGGCGGGGCGATCGATGCGACCAGGAGCGTGGTCGAGGCGGTCAAGGACCATACCGGCCGGCCGGTGGCGGCGCATTTGACCTGTGTCGGCCGCTCCAGGGCCGAGATCAACGCCGTCGCGGATGCGTATTGGCAGGCCGGCATTCGCCATATCGTGGCGCTGCGTGGCGACGCACCGAAGGGCGCGCTTCGCTACGAGCCGCGGGCCGACGGCTATGCCTATGGCGCCGATCTGGTGGCCGGGCTCAAGGCGCGCCATGCCTTCGAGATCAGCGTTGCCTGCTATCCGGAAAAGCATCCGGAAGCCTCGAGTGAGCAGTTCGATCTCGACAATTTGAAGCGCAAGGTCGATGCCGGGGCGGATCGGGTGATCAGTCAGTACTGCTTCGACACCGAGCAGGTGCTGCGTTTTCGCGACGCGCTGGCACGAGCGAACATCACCGTGCCGTTCGTGCCGGGGATCATGCCGATCCACAACTTCCCGCAGATCAAGCGGTTCAGCGAGCGTTGCGGGGCCGGTGTGCCGACCTGGCTGGTCAAGCTGTTCGACGGCGTCGAGTCCGGTAGTGACCTGCACAAGATGGTGGCGGCTTCGGTCGCCGGCGAGCAGTCGCGTCGGCTGGTCGCCGAAGGGTTCGACCAGTTGCACATCTATGCTTTGAATCGGGCCGAGCTCTCGGTTGCCGTCTTCCGCCTCCTGGGCGGCCAGCCGGCGCTGCGCCTCGCCGCTTGATCCGACATCGCGTGGCGGCGGTGCCGCCACCTCGATCCGATGACGGCGGGCCCGGGCAGGTGAATGCCCGGCCCGTTTCTGTTCACGAGACAAAGGACTGACATGGTCGATTTCGCCCACCACGCGCGCACGCGGGTGATTCTTTTCGATGGCGGCATGGGAACGCAGATCCAGGGCCGCGATCTGACAGTCGACGGTGATTTCTGGGGGCAGGAGAACTGCTCGGAGATCTTGAACCTGTCGCGCCCCGATCTGGTGACCGAGATTCACCGCGATTATCTTCTCGCGGGCTCCGATGCGATCGAGACCAACACCTTCGGCGGCTCGCCGGTGACGCTGGGCGAATTCGACCTCCAGGACAAGGCTTTCGAGATCAACGTCACCGCCGCCCGGCTGGCGCGCGAGGCGATCGAGAGCTTGGGTGCGGGCGGCCGGCAGCGCTTCGTCGTGGGCGCGATCGGCCCCGGCACCAAGCTGCCGTCGCTCGGTCACGTCGCCTATCGAGACATCGAGGCGGCCGTGGCCGTGCAGGCAGGCGCCCTGATCCAGGGCGGGGTCGACGCGCTCTTGATCGAGACCTGCCAGGACCCGTTGCAGGTCAAGGCCGCGGTCAACGGCTCGAAGATGGCTCTCAAGGTCGAGGGCAAACAGCTGCCGATCATGGTGCAGGTGACGATCGAGACCACCGGCACCATGCTGGTCGGCACCGACATCGCCGCTGCCATCGCCATCATCGGCTCGCTGGGCGTCGACGGGCTCGGGCTCAATTGCGCCACCGGGCCCAAGGAGATGGCGGAACATCTCCGGCAACTCGGCCAGACCTGGCCCGGCTTGATCTCGGTCCAGCCCAATGCCGGCCTGCCGGAACTCAAGGACGGCCAGACCCATTACCCGCTGGGCCCGGCCGAGCTCGCCCAGTGGCTGAAGCGGTTCATCACCGAGGACGGGGTGAACATGGTGGGCGGCTGCTGTGGCACCGGGGTCGAGCATATCCAGGCGATCGACGCGATGCTGCGCGAGGTGGCCGAGGACGGCTTTCGGCCGCAGCCGGTGGCGCGGACCACTGAAGAGGTGCCGCAGCTGGCCTCGCTCTTCTCGGCCGTGCCGCTCAGGCAGGAGAACGCCTATCTCTCGATCGGCGAGCGCTGCAACGCCAATGGCTCGAGGAAATTCCGCGAGCTGCAGGAAGCGATGGACTGGGACGGTTGCGTCGCCATGGGTCGCGACCAGCAGCGCGAAGGCTCCCACACGCTCGATCTCTGCACCGCCTTCGTCGGCCGCGACGAGGTCGCCGACATGACGGCCGTCACGACCCTGATGCGCGGCCAGGTCGACGCACCTTTGGTCTTCGATTCGACCGAGCTGCCGGTGCTCGAGACCGCCTTCGAGCTCTATGGCGGCAAGGGTGTCTTGAACTCGATCAATTTCGAGGACGGGGAGGACGCGGCCGAGAAGCGCATGACGTTGGCCAGAAAGCACGGGGCCGCGGTCATTGCACTCACCATCGACGAAGACGGCATGGCCAAGACGGCCGACGACAAGCTCCGGATCACCCGGCGGCTGGTCGATTTCGCCTGCGGCCGGTTCGGCTTGCCGCAGTCGGACCTGCTGCTCGATCCGTTGACCTTCACGATCTGCACCGGCAACGAGGACGACCGGAAGCTCGGGCTTTGGACCTTGGAGGCGATCGAGCGGATCAGGGACGAGTTCCCCGAGATCCAGATCATCCTCGGGCTCTCCAACATCTCCTTCGGCCTCAACGCCGTGGCCCGGCACGTCTTGAACTCGGTGATGCTCGACCATGCGCAGCGGCGTGGGCTCACCGGGGCCATCGTCCATTCGTCGAAGATCATGCCGCTGCACAAGATCCCGGCCGAGGAGGTGCAGGCGGCGGAAGATCTGATCTTCGACAATCGACGCGACGACAAGGACCCGCTGCAGACCTTCATGGCGCTCTTTGCCGACCGCAAGGCCGAAGCCACGAAGAAGCGCGAGCGGCCGGAGAAGGTCGAGGAGCGGTTGGCGCAGCGGATCGTCGATGGCGACAAGGACGGGCTCGAGGCCGATCTCGAGCTCGCGATGGAGAGCTTCGAGCCCCTGACGATCATCAACGAGCATCTGCTCTCGGGCATGAAGATCGTGGGCGAACTCTTCGGTGCCGGCAAGATGCAGCTGCCGTTCGTGCTGCAGTCGGCCGAAACGATGAAAAAGTCGGTGGCCTATCTCGAGCCGCACATGGAAAAGATCGAGGGCCAGGAAAAGGCCACGATCGTCTTGGCCACGGTCAAGGGTGACGTCCACGATATCGGCAAGAACCTGGTCGACATCATCCTCACCAATAACGGCTATCGCTGTGTGAATATCGGTATCAAGCAGCCGCTCAACAACATCCTCGAGGCGGCGCGCGAGAGCAAAGCCGACGCGATCGGCATGTCCGGACTGTTGGTCAAGTCGACGGTGATCATGCGCGAGAACCTCGAAGAGATGAGCCGGGAAGGGCTGGAGGTGCCGGTCATCCTGGGCGGCGCTGCACTGACCCGGGCCTATGTCGAGGACGACTGCGTCAAGGCCTATGCCTCGGGCAAGGTCGCCTATGCCAGGGATGCCTTCGACGGTCTCAAGCTGATGGACCAGATCGCCAACAACAAGTTCGACGCCTATCTCGACGACATCCAGGTCAAGCAGAGCCAAAAGAAGCGGCCGCCGCGCAAGCAGCGCACGCTCGAGCACAATGACGGCAGCATGCCGATCATGCGCCCGGTCGACATCGAGGAGACGAAGCTCCGCCGCGATCAGCTGGCCAACGGGGTGGAGATCCCACAGCCGCCCTTCTGGGGTAGCCGGGTGATCGAGAACGTCCCGGTGAAAGCGCTGATTCCCTATCTCAACGACAACATGCTCTACCAGTTCCACTGGGGCTACAAGAAGGAGGGGCGCTCGCTCGATCAGTTCCTCGCCTGGGCCAGAAAGGAGCTGCGTCCGGTCTTGCAGGATCTCCTGGCCGAGACCGAAGAGGGCAAGGTGTTTCAGCCGCAGGCGTCCTATGGTTACTGGAAGGCCGCGGGCGAGGGCAACGAGCTCGTGGTGTTCGAGGAGGACGGCACGACCGAATATTGTCGCTTCAACCTGCCGCGTCAGGACAAGAAAGACGGGCTCTGCATCGCCGACTTCTTCCGCGACATCGACAGCGACGAGCGCGACGTCATCGGCCTGCAGGTGGTCACGGTCGGTCAGTACGCGGCCGAGGTGGCGCGGGAGTGGTTCAAGCAGGACCGCTACCAGGACTATGTCCGGCTGCACGGGCTCGGCGTCGAGCTGGCCGAGGCCTTGGCCGAATACGTCCACGCCAAGATGCGGGCCGAACTCGGCTTCGGCCACGAGGACGCGCGCTCGATGAGCGAGCTCTTGAAGCAGGGCTATCGTGGCTCGCGCTACAGCTTCGGCTACCCGGCGTGTCCGACCTTGAAGGACCAGGAACCGATGCTCGAGCTCCTGGGCTCCTCACGGATCGGTGTCGAGCTCAGCGACGAGTGGCAGCTGCATCCCGAGCAGAGCACGAGCGCCATCGTGGTGCATCATCCGCAGGCGCGGTATTTCAATGTCTAGGAGGCCGGCTCGGCGGTAGCCTTCGGGCGGGGTGCCGAGTCGATTGCCGCCTCGTCGGTCCGATCAGCGGGCCGGGCGGCGGCAATCGGATCGATCTCGGCGATGAACCGCACGTTGTCGGCGAGGTCGCACTGGATCGCGGCGGCAGGGTCGCGCTCCAGCGCAGCGACGTCGGCAGCGACATCGGCAACGGCATCGGCCGCGCTCTCGGCCGGCGCGCACCGGCAACGGCGTCGGCCGTGCTCTCGGCCGGCGCGCACCGGCGATCGGTGGTGAGCCCCTTCGCCCGTGTCAGCCCGCCCAGACGCGTTGGATGCCGAGGTGGTCCTCGACGGCTTTGACGCCCGGGATGCCTTGCGCCAGCAGCACCAGGGCGCGCCGCTCGGCTTCGTGGTCGACGAGTCCCCAGAGATGCACCGTACCGTCCTGGACGATCGGGTTGATCAGCCGGCCGAAACCCTCGGCGTCGACCGCGGCCTGGAGCTTCTCCTTGATGTCGCGGTCGCTGGCGTCGCCGCCGCTCGCCGGGGCTTCGGCGGTGGCGAGGCCGCGCAGCAGGTTGGCGCGGCTGACGATGCCGACGAGCTTGTCGCCGTCGACGACGGGCAGGCGCTTGATCCGGTGCTTTTCCAACAGCGCCGCCACCTCGGCGAGGCTGGCGTCGGGGCCGATCGTCATGGGGCGCTTGGTCATCACGTCGGCGGCCGTGCGGCCGTGGGTCTTGCGGTAATCCTCGGCCCGGCTCGCCGTGTCGCCGAAGACGCGCAGCCACCAGGAGCGTGGCTTGTCCTCGCCGATCGCCGCGGTGTGCGCCATGAGGTCGCCTTCGCTGAGGATGCCGACGACGCGGCCCTGGTCGTCGAGCACCGGCACGCCGCTGATCTGCCCCTCGTAGAGCAGGGCTGCGATCTTCTCGACCGGGGTGTCGGGCAGGACGGTGATGACGTCGCGGGTCATGACGTCGGCAGCGGTCAGCATGTCTTCTCCTCCCTACGGAACGGCTCCACCATCTCCGTACAGCCGAACTCGGGTCGCGGTCAAAAACAACCGCGCCGCACTGCCCGTCGAATCCGGGTGACAAGCCGGTCTCGATGCGGCAAGTCGCAGACGACGACGTGTCCGGCGCGCCGCCGCCCCTTGAACCCGCACGACCGCCGATCGGCCCGATGGACGATTTATCACCGACCTTGGTAGCGACGCTGGGTAGGCCGATCCACGCCTACGGCTTCGCGCGCCGCAAGACCTGGCCGTTCGTCGCCATGTTGCTGCTGATGATCGGGCTCGGGCTGTTCTGGCTCGCGACCCGCGGGTTCGCCGAGGCCTGGGGGCTGTTCATCGTCCTGGTGGTGCTGCCCGGCGTGGCGCTCGCCATGTTGCTGGGCGAACTCCGGCTGGCGGGGCCGGTGCTGCTGATCGGCGAGCGCGGGCTGCTCGATCGGCGGCACGGGCCCGAGCCCGTTCCCTGGAGCGCCATTCAGGAGGCGTCGCTCAAGGGGCGCGTTCTGAACAACGGTATTCGCATCGTGCTGACCGATGGCCGGCGCTACGACATCGAGCTCAGTCTGTTGGGCGCCGACCCGCACGAGCTGATGCGCCTCCTGCAGGCTCGGGCGAGCCGGGCCGCGGCCTAGCCCGAGCGGTCGGTGGCCGTCTGCACGGCCTCTCTCGTTGGGGCTTCTCTCGCTGCAGTCTCCCGCGCGGCGAGTGGGCGACCCTGGATCGCCAGCGGCGGGTCATGGCGCTCGGGCGCGTGGAACTGGATGGCGTTGCGGCCGCTGCGCTTGGCTGTGTACATCGCGGTGTCGGCGAAGCGGACGATTTGCTCGGGCTCGTCGCTGTCGTCGGGAAACCGGCAAATGCCGATGGTCAGGCCGAGCCGCACGCCCTTGCCCTCGACGTGGAAGGGCTGCAGGAGGGCCTCTTGCATCTTGCGGGCGATCGCCCCGACATCGGCGGCCGCGCCGATGTTGTCGAGGAGGATGACGAACTCGTCGCCGCCGAAGCGCGCCACCGTGTCGGTCTTGCGGGTGCAGGCGACCAGGCGGCGCGCCGCCTCGATCAGGATGGCATCGCCGGCGGCATGGCCGAGGCTGTCGTTGATCGGCTTGAAGTGGTCGAGATCGAGCATCAGCACGGCCCCGGGATTGCGGCTGCGGCGCGCCCGCTCGGTGGCACTGGCCAGCCGGTCGCCGAAGAGGCGACGATTGGCGAGGCCGGTCAGGTGGTCGTGGTGCGCGTCGAGCAGCATGCGGGCCTCGTTGGCCTTGCGCTCGCTGATGTCCTCGATGATCGACCAGATCAGCGGCGTGCCGTCCTGATCCTCGATCATGATGCCGTTCAAGAGAACGGGATAGCGGCTGCCGTCCTTGCGGCGGTACGTCTTCTCGAACGGCCCGTAGCGGCCGTGGCGCGCAAGGCTCTCCCGCTCGGCCACTTCGAGCCGGTGATACTCCTCGGGCGTCACGTCGAAATAGCTGAGCTCGAGGAACTCTTCCTTGGTGTACCCGGTCGGTGCCAAAAGGGCGGCGTTGACGTCGAGGAATTTGCCGGTGGCGTAGTCGTTCAAGGCGATGCCGACGGGGCAGAGCTCGAAAAGGCCGCGGAGCAGCGCTTCTTGTCGATGCAGGGTCTTTTCGGCCGTGATGCGGTCGGTGATGTCGGTGACCGAGCAGACGACGCGGGCGGTGCTGTCGGGCGAGGCGGGTAGGGGGGCGGCGTTGACGGAGAGAATGCGCCGCGTGCCGTCCGGCCACTCGATCTCGTGGCGCACATCCTCGACCGCTCGCCCGCTCGCCATCACCCGGGCGAATGGCAGGGCCGAAGCGGCCAGGGGCTCGCCGTCGCCGCCGGTGATGCGCCAGGCCGGATCGTCGTCGTGCCGCCCGCCGATTCGCCGGGCATCGATGCCCAGCACGCGCTCGGCTTCGGTATTGGCGAAGAGGATGGCGCCGGCTTCGTCGAGGACGACGATGGCCGACACGCTGGTCGCCATGATCCGGTCGAGAAAGGCATGCTCGGCCTCGAGGCTCTGCTCGAGGCGCTTGCGCTCGGTGATGTCGATATGCGAGCCGACCAGCTCGGTGATCTCGCCCGCCGCGTCGCGCAGGGCGCGGAGCTGGTCCTCGACCCAGACGTAGCGGCCGTCGGCGCGGCGCAGGCGGTAGCTGTGGCGCAGCGCCTCGGGGGCGCCGGCGGCGAACCAGGCGGTCGCCTCGGCGATCGCCTGCTGCCGATCTTCGGGATGCAGATGGTCCGACCACCAGGTCGGCAGGGCGAGGATCTCGGCTGCCGTGTAACCGAAGAACTCGAGGCAGTTGCCACTGACAAAGGTCGGCTGCCAGGTCTTGGCGTCAGCCGCGTAGAGCAGGGCCGGCGCCGACCCCAGCAGCTGATCGAGTCGGTCGGTGCTGGCTGCGAGCTCGGCCTCGGTCGCTTTTTGTCGACTTATGTCCTGATGCGTGCCGGACATCCATTCGGGTTGGCCGTCGGGCGTCCAACTCGCCACCCGGCCACGGTCGAGCACCCAGACCCAATGCCCGGCCTCGTGGCGCATGCGCACCTCGCACTCGTAGAACGGCGCCTCGCCGGCGAAGTGGCGCTCCAGGGCGGCGGTCGAGCGAGCGAGGTCCTCGGGATGGCAATAGCGCTTCCAGGTCTCGATGGTGGTGGGCGAGAGATCCGCCAAGGTGAGGCCGATGATCTCGGCCCAGCGCTCGTTGAAGCGCGTTTCGCCGGTCTGGACGTTCCACTCCCAGGTGCCGATATTGGTGCCGGCGATGATGTCGGCGAGGCGCTGCTTTTGCTGTTGGAGCTCGGTGATGTCGATGCGCAGGCCGACCCGGCCGCCGTCCGGCGTGGTCCGTTCGATGATCCGCAGGTAGCGGCCCGAGCTCAGGCGCTGCTCGATCGTCGAGGCGGGCTGGCGGTGCGCGCGCAGCCGTTCCGCCAGCCAAGCCTCCTCGCGGCCCACGGCATCGGCATACTGGCCACGCTCGAGGCCGTAGCGGAGGATGTCCTCGAAGCGCGCCCCCGGCACGAGGGCCGCAGCGCTCAGTGCGTAGAGGTCGCGGTAGCGGTCGTTGCAGAGGACGAGGCGGTCGTCCTCGTCATAGAGGACGAAACCGTCGGCCAGCGTTTCGATCGCGTCGACGAGTTGGCACCTGGACCGTTTCACTAGCGCCGCGAGCCGGGCGATTTCGGCCTCCACCACCGGCGCTCCGCCGTCTCGGGCCTCGTCCACTGGCGCATCCTCGCCTCGGGGCCCGCCCGGTCGCCCATTCGTCATCCGCCTGGTCCGTCATGTCGTTGACCCGAATAGGCGCAGCTTAGCGTTGCTTTATGAACATCGACTTAACAGGGCGCAGACTAGAGCAAAAATTTTACCTGGTACATGGTGTATTTTTCAGCGGGGCATGGCCATTTCAGTCGCGGCCGCGGCGGCGATCGAGCCTGCGTTCCGGATCGAGGGTCGTGCAAAAACGGGTCTGATTGCGGCCGGCGTTCTTGGCCGCATACATCGCCTTGTCGGCGAAGCGGAGGATTTCACCCGGGTCGTTGCGCCGGGCGTCGAAGACGCAGATGCCGATGCTGACACCGAGCTGCATGCGCTGGCCCTCGACGGTGAACGGGCGGGCCAGCGCGCGTTGGATTTTTTGCGCGACCGTCGCGGCATCGGCCGGTGACTTGATGTCGTCGAGCAGCAGCAGGAACTCGTCGCCGCCGAAGCGGGCGACGGTGTCGGTGGCCCGGGTGCAGACCGAAAGGCGGGCCGCCGCCTCGACCAGCACGGCATCGCCGGCCTTGTGCCCGAGGCTGTCGTTGACCGTCTTGAAGTGGTCGAGGTCGAGCATTGCCACGGCACCCTGGTGCCGGCCGCGGCGCGCCCGCTCCAGGGCCTGCTCGAGGCGATCCTGGAAAAGGCGGCGGTTGGGCAGGCCGGTCAGCTCGTCATAATGCGCCTGGCGGAGGATTCTGGCTTCGTTGGCCTTGCGTTCGGAGATGTCCTCGACGATCGACCAGATCAGTTTCCGGCCGGTGAGGTCGGTGACCATGATGCCGCTCAAGAGGACCGGAAAGCGGCTGCCGTCCTTCTTGATGTTCTCCTTCTCGTACGGCCCATAGCGGCCCTCGCTCGCCAAGAGCTCGAGGTAGTGCGGGTCGCCGGCGTGGAACTCCTCGGGCGTGATGTCGAAATAGGTCTTGCCGAGGAGTTCGTCCCGGCTGTAGCCCAAGGGTGCGAGCACCGCCTGGTTGACGTCGATGAAGGCGCCGGTTGCGAAGTCGGTGAGTGCCATGCCCACCGGGCAGAGCTCGAAGAGGCCGCGGAGCAGGGCTTCGTTGTAGCGGAGCGCCTCCTCGGCCTGCACCTTGTCGGTGATGTCCGTGACCGAGCAGATGACCCGGCGCGGCACGCCCGCCGTTTCCGCCAGCGGTGCGGCGTTGACGGACAAGAGGCGCCTGGCCCCGTCCGGCCACTCGATGGCGTGGCGGACGTCGAAGACGGGCTTGCCGGTGCGCATCACCTGGGCGAACGGGGCCTCCTCGATCGGGTAGGGTTCGCCGTCGAAGCCCGTCACGCGCCAGGCCGGATCGTCGAAGCGCCGGTCGGTCGCGGTCGAGGCTTCGATCCCGAGCACGCGCTCGGCTGCCTTGTTGGCGAAGACCAGCTGGCCATCGGCATCGATCGCGACGATCGCCGACAGGCTGGTGGCCATGATCTGCTCGAGGAAGTCGCGCTCGGCGGCCAGGCTCTCTTCGAGTTGCTTGCGCTCCGTGATGTCGCGGACGAGGGCGATCAGGCTGGGCTCGCCGGGGGCAGCAGGCGGATCGCCGTCGGCATCCTTGCGGGCGACCGACAGCTCGAACCATTCGCCACTATGGGCGCCCTCGAGCCGGTAGTGCTTGCCGGTGGAGATGCCGGTCCGGAGGGCTTCGTCGATCGCCTCGTGGCAGATCCGGGCGGCGTCCGCCGGCAGGG